>CADCWG010000218.1:16169-23063 GCA_902806335.1 uncultured Thermomicrobiales bacterium
GGCGCTGCTTAGGAGGATTACCACCGGCTAGAGGATGCCGAGGAGTTCAAACTCGGAGGGGTGACTGAGGCTCAAAAAATGGGCAAGGTGACTACGGGTCCCCAGCGGTCACCTGGGGTTGGGTCAGTGGACGGCGCTAGACTCTAGATCGACCGCGGTCATTAGAAGGACGAACTCATCGTACCCCTTGCTGTCCACGGTCTAGATCGCCGTCGAGTCAAGGCACGGTCAGGCGGCGAGCAACTACCCAAAGCGGAGCACTCCCGGGACGCGGTGGTCGTCGTTGTCAGCGTCCACCACTGCCCTCGTTCGTTGCCACTGCCATCCGTCGACCGCCAGACCCCACGACGTAGGGGCGGGGCCCGTCCCCGCCCGGTCCCCGACCACCCCGTCTGGCACTAGTCGACCCGGCCTGGCTTTCACTTACCCCCATCGGCCCCTGCCTACACGCCAGCCGCACTGCCCTGGTGCGGCCTGTGGCGGACCAAACTCCACCCCCTGTCCTCCCCTTGCCGATTGGCTAGAACAACCGCGGGGGCAGACCTTTCGGCCCGCCCCCGCGGTGGAGATCACGTCTCGTCTCGGGTGCCGGCGCCGAGCGCGCCGGCACCCGGGGACTACATCGAGGCGCTTACCTGGTCCCCGCCCTGGACGCCCATCATGGCCGCCTGCTGCTGGGCCAGCTGCTGCGCGATGCCCTCGATCCGCTGCGCCTGGGCCTGCTCCTGCTGCAGGTTCTGCCCCAGCAGCTGCGCGACCTCGGTCTGCCCCATCGCCTGCGCCTTAGCGATCAGCCCGGTGTAGCAGGCGATCTCCAGGTGCTCGGCCTTCGCCTGCGCGGCGACGACCGCGCCCTCGAGCACGTCCGGCGACGGGTCGGCCTGGATGACCTCCTGCAGCGACTGCTGGAGCCCCTGGGCCGCGTGGCTGGTGGTCGGCAGCGGCTGCGCGCCCATCTGCTGGAAGATCTGCTCCAGGTTCCCGATCTGCTGCCGGGTCTCCTGCGCGTGCTGGAGCAGGCCCTGCTGGAGCTGCGGGTTCTGGACCATCCCCGGCGCCTGCTCGAGCACCTGGGCGAGGATCTGCTCGGCGCTGTGGATCTCCGACAGCTCGTAGAGGAACAGGTCGATCGGCGTCTTCATCGTCATCGGGGGGGTGGACATTCGGAGTCTCCTCTGCTGAACGGTGGCGACGATCAGTCGCGCATCGGGTCGATGTGTGCCGGTCTCGGTGGTGGTCCCCCGGAACCGGCCGGTCGCGACCACAGGGATGGCGTCACTCGGCCCCGGCGGGCCGGGAAGGGGCGTCTCCCGTCGAGTCGCCGCTTCCCGGCCCGCCGGGCCATGGTCCGCCCTGGGACCGCGGAGCCGGGGCGCCGGCGGTCGCTACTTGAGCTTGGCCATCGCCGGGGTGGGCGGGGTGCCGAAGAGGCGCGGGTCGGCCGGAGGCAGGCCGCTCGGGGCGATCGGCTCCGGGCGAACGGTGGTGAAGGTGCCCTTGCCGTCCATCGACGGCCCGCCCGCCCACCGCCCCTCGGCGGCCGCCGGGCCGTTCGAGAGGTCCTGGAACTGGTAGGCGACCTCGGCGTTCTCGCGCGACTGCGGGAAGTTGCTCGGCGCCGGGGTCGTCTCCAGCCCGTCGGCCTCCAGCTCCGCGATCGCGGCCAGCCACTGGTTCTGGTGCATCGTGTCGCGGGCGATCAGGAACGCCAGCGTGTCGCGAACCCCCGGGTCGTCCGTCATCTCGTAGATGCGGGTGACCTGGAGCCGGCCCTGCGACTCGGCCGTCACGTTGAACCGGAAGTCGGCCAGCAGGTTGCCGCTGGCGACCGCGAAGCGACCGTTCCAGGGGACGCCGTTACTATCGGCTGCGGTGGCGGCCAGGCCGGCGACGATCGCGTGCTGGGGGTTCATCCCGCCCATCACCGCGGCCACGGCCGGGTTGGCGGCGACGGCCGCCTCCTGGGTCTCGAGCGGCGCGCCCTCGAGCAGCCGACCGATCAGGGTGGCCAGCATCTCGACGTGGCCGATCTCCTCGGTCCCGATGGCGAGCAGCATGTCCCGGTACTTCGCCGGGCCGCGGCAGCTCCAGCCCTGGAACAGGTAGCTCATCGCCACCGAGATCTCGCCCCACTGCCCACCGAGCGGCTCCTGCAGCCGCCGCGCGAGCACCGGGTCGGGCCGCGTCGGTTCGGTGCGGTACTGCAGGCGCTGGTCGTGGAAGAACACGTGGTCACCTCCTCCGGGATCGTCCCCGCTGGCCCTGGTCGGGCCGGGCTCACCGAGGGAGGACGCAATGGGGGTGCCATCCGGGCATAGCCCGATCGTCTCGTCCCGACCCTGGGTGTCGTGCGAACGACGTGTCGCCCGGCCCGTCGACACGGGCGCCTCCACGGGCACCCCGCGGCTGGCGCGTATCCCGGCGCCGCCTACGCGGTGCCCTGGAGCTGGCGCGGGATCACCGAGAAGTCCCAGTACGGGGTGTCCTCGCCGATCCTGCCGTCCGCGACCCGGAAGATGTTGATCCCCGACCAGGTGACCCGCTTGCCGGTCGGCGGCACGCCCATGAACTCGTTCGTGTGCGTGGCGCTCTGGGTCCACCGCGCTATCGCCGTGGCACCCCCGCCGACCTCCGTCCGTAGCCAGAACTCGGATAAATGCCGGGGGCTTCGCCCAGCAGGCCCGCGGCCAGCTTGAGCCGGCTTCGCCCCTGATCCCGGGGCTCGGCTTCGGGCGGGTGATGCCGCCGGCTCGCCACCACACCACCACCGAACAGACGGATCCCGTGTTGGGCCCGGAACGGCGTGCAGAGCTGCCACCTCCAGCCCGCTCAGATCATCGGTGCCCGCGGCCGGTCCGGGGCGTGCATAGGGCTGTGCGATCAGCGGTGCGGGCCATGGTGCGGAACGGATCCCGAGGCGACCCGTGCCCCGAGCGCGGCGTGACCGCGCCGGTTCAGCGTGTCGTCCCACCGCCGCACGGCAGCACCGGGCGCCTCCGACGCCATGGTGCGTCTCCCGGGCCCTGGGAGGCCTACCGGCGACGTCGTCTGATGGTCTGATGGCATCGGGGGTAGGCCCCTGACGCACGGTCGGGCAGCACGGCGACGACCCGCACCAACGACCAAGGGGCGGCGACGTGCCCCTCGGAGCGCGTCGCCGCCCCTCAGGACGGCTCAGTGGGGTTTGGTCGCGCCGACGCTAAGGTACGTCCGCGAGAGTGCTCCTGGCACAATCTCGGTCGTGGGCGACGGCGGGCTCTTGTTGGGGCGACGCCCGCCCGTCGGAGGAGGGGACGACCGCCGGGCCGCAAGCGACTCGCGTCGCGTCCGAGCCCGGGGATCTCGCCGCTCCGGTCCGTGCGGCGACGCGTCCTAGGCAGTGCCCTGGCCGCCCGATCCGCCGCCGCTCTTCCCGCCGCCGCTCTTCCCGCCATCCGCCTGGCGGGCGGTGAGCCGCTCCTCGAACCCGGGCAAGCTCTGGCCGATCGAGGTCCGCGCCCGGTCGTTGACCGTGGCGAAGAGCGACCCGACGGCCTTGTTCAGCGTCTCGTCGAGCCCCGACTGCTTCATGGCGCTCGCGAGGCCCCCCTGGAGGCCCCCCGACATGCCCTGCGAGGACTTGTAAGCCGTCGCCGACCCTTCAACGTACGGCGGGCGGTCCTGGCTGGCATACGCCGAGGCGCTGTGCCGCGACCCGCCGCCGGAGTTGCCGCCACGGCCACTGCCCTGGCTCCCGCCGCCACTCCCGCGACGACCGCCGAGCAGGAAGCCGCCGAGCAGGCCGACGCCGAGCGCGACCATCGGCCGCTGGGTGATCTGCGCCTTCACGTCGAAGCCGCCGCTCGCTGCCCCGCTGACTTTCTCGCCGACCTTCCCGGCGATGTCGGCGGCGCCGGTCTTCTCGACCAGTCCCGCGACGCCGGTCTTGTCGGCGAGGTCGCTCACCTTCCCGGCGACCCCGCCGCCCCCCTCACCCTGGCCACTGGGCTGGCTCTCGCCCGACGGACTCCCGCCCCCGGACGTGTCCTCGACGAGGAGGGGCGTCTCGAACCCGGCGGCGCTGGCCCCCGAGCCCAACGATGTCGCCCCGCCGGTCACGAGGTCGCCCGGCTGGTCCGTGCGCGGATCCATGCTGCGTTCTCCTTCAGCGTGCGGACGGTCAGCTCGGGCGGGCGGACCTCGGCGAGGCGGCGGCCGCCGCCCTTGGCGAGGCCGGCGCCGGAGGCGGCGAGCACGCCGCCGACCAGGGTCGCGGCCGCCCAGCGTGGCATCCAGCGGGCGAGCAGTTCGGTCAGCCCCAGCAGCGCGAAGATCGCGCCGACGAGCCCGGTGGCCGCCCCGGCCGCCACCGCGCCGGCCCCGAGCGCGGCACCCCGCGCCTGCTCGGCGACCTCGGTCTTGGCGAGTTGGAGCTCCGCCTGGGCGATGCCCTGGACGTCGGCCGCCGCGCTCGCCGCGAGCGGGGCGACGCCCTGGTCCCGCAGGTCCTCTTGGCCCTGCTGGCCCTGCATGCCCTGCGTCGCCGAGGACGAGGCGGTGGACGAGGTCGCGGACGTGCCGCTCGCCCCGTCACCCTGGCGCTCCCCGCCCGCCGATGACGACGGCATGGCCGGGCCGTCCGCCGCGCCGCCCGCCGGGCCGTCCGCGACCGGTGAGTCCTGGTCCGGCCCGGCCGTCGGGTCGGCCGTGCCCGTCCAGTCCATCGGACGGACCGGCCCCTCGTCGGTGATCACGTCTTCTTCGACGGGCGGGTGCCCGCCGCCCTCGACATCCTGTCCGTGTCCCATGGTCTGTCCCCCTCGGCGGTGCTGGTTGGCCTGGCCTAGCGGGACGAGGACGGGCGGTCGTCCTCACCGGCGTAGTAGAGGATCCCGCTGCCCGACGGCGCCACATCGACGCCCGCCGGCGAGGTCTCGATCGCCTGGGTCGAGCCGGAGGAAGGGGCGGCGCCCATGCTCTCCGTCCCGGGCGACGAGGACGACGCCTGGCTGCCCTGGCTGTCCTGATCCCCGCCGGAGACCGCGCCGGTGAACTGGCTGATCAGCCCGGAGGCACCGCCACCGCTCTCGACGAGGCCCTTGACCCGGTCGGAGAGGGACCCCATCAGCGTCTGGGCGGCGGTGGTGAGGGTGTCCTCGAGCCCGCTCTCCTTCGCCGAGCGCTGGATCATGCCCATCAGGCCGGCGCTCGCCGCGCCCCGGGAGGACCCGGAGCCGGAGCCGCCGCCCATCCCCCCGAGGAGGAAGCCGCCGAGCAGGCCGGCGCCGATCGCGGCCAGCGGCCGCTGCTCGATCTGGCGGCGAAGGTCCAGGTTCTCCTTGACCTTGTCGGTGACCTCCTGGACCTCGCCCTTGAGGGCCTGGGGGATCTCCTCGACCCCGCTCCGGACCTGGGCGGTGGCGGTCTCGATGCGCTCCTCGATCGCGTCGATCTTGGCCGCCGCGTCCTCGCGCTTGTGCTCTATCTCTTGACGGAGTTGATCTGCTGTTGGGCCCATTCCTTGTCCTCCTTGAGCGTGTCGATGGTCTGGTACGGCGTGAGCGCGCCGCTGCTGAGGGCCCGCTTGCCGAGCAGGGCGAGGATGCCGGCCAGCGCCAGGAGGCCGAGCGCGACCACGCCCGCCGCGGCCCAGCGCGGCATCAGGTCGTCGAGCAGTTCGGTCAGCGCCAGCATCAGGAAGGTGAAGCCGATCGTCCCGAGCAGGGCGGAGCCGACGAGGAAGCCGATCCCCTTGCCCGCGCCGACCGCGCTCTCCTTGAGCTCCGTCTTGGCGAGTTGGACCTCGCCGCGAACCATGTCCTGGAGGTCCTTGACGACCCCCCCGACCAGCTCGCCGATCCCCTCACCCTGGCCGCCGCCGGTCACCGTGTCGCGGACCTGGTTCACGGTCTCGCCGAGGTTGGGGACGCCCTGCGCCTGGCCACCGCCCTGCGCCTGCCCCGTCGATTGGCCTTGTCGTCGTCCCATCAAGTTCCCCCTGTCTCGGGCGTCCGGCTAGCGCAGCGCCTTCGACAGCAGGAACCCGACGCCGATCGCGGCCGCCATCGACTCGACGGGCTTGCGCCGGACCAGGGCCTCCAGGTCGGTCATCAGCTGGTCGGTGTCCTTGTCCCGCAGGTAACTGGCGGCGCTGTCCAGCTTCTCGGCGACCATCGTCGCCTGGCCGGGAACCTTGCCGCCTTCCGCCTGCTGGCGGACGGTGTCGGCCAGCTTGTCGAGACCGCCGGCGGCCTTGTCGAGGCCCGTGTCCACCTGCTGGGTGGCCTGCTCCTTGACCTGACCCGCCTTCTCCATGGCCGGCCCGGCCGCGCCCTGGAGCTGCTCCTGAGCCTTGGAGGCCGCGCCCATGGCCTTCTCGGTCACGCCGCCGCCTCCGCCCGACGTCTCGCCGCTCTCGGCGGGCGTCGAGGTCGACATCGGGTCGGACACCACATATTGTCCGGTCTGGCGATCGTCCATCAGCGTCTCCTCTCGGTTGGTAACGGTCCCGTGGTACGGGCGAAGAATGGGCACAACACCAGGTCGGCCGCAGCGCCGTGGACCCACGTCGACCTCGTGGTACGCATTCGGGGTGCCAGTGGCGGTGGCGACGCGGCATGCCCCGCGCCGCGCCCAGGGCCGGTCCGGCCGGCGCGGCGCCGACCCCGTCCGGTCACCACACCCACCCACCGCTATCGGTAGCGCGAGCGACATCGGCCGGCCCGCGGTCGGCGCGCGAGCGGGTGCCGTCGGGAGGCACGGTCTCGTCCCACCCGGGCGCCGAGCCGCGGGCGATCCGGCACCGCGCCGGGTGCCGAGGAGAAAGGGGTCGGGCACCGCGAGCCACCCGGCAGCCGGACGGGCGCCGGGCGCCGGCGGCGCTGGCGACGGCGGTCGGGCGGTCGGGCGGTCGGG
>CADCWG010000219.1 GCA_902806335.1 uncultured Thermomicrobiales bacterium
GGCCCCGCGAGCTCGTCCGGGTTGAAGGGCTTCGTCACGTAGTCGTCGGCGCCGCCCGAAAGACCGCGCAGCTTGTCGGCGTCGCCGGCCCGCGCCGTGAGCATGATCACCGGGAGCTGGCCCTGGGCGCGGATCCGCCGCAGCGCCTCGAAGCCGTCCATGCCCGGCATCATCAGGTCGAGGACGACCAGGTCCGGGCGCTCGTCCTCCAGCAGTTGCAGGGCCTCCTCGCCGCGCTCGGCCAGGACCACCGCGTAGCCGTCGGCCTGGAGCTTGGCCCGCACCAGGCGCCGGATGGCCGGCTCGTCGTCCACGACCAGGATCAGGTGCTTGCGCATCGGCTCCTCACGGCGCTACGAGACCGGGCTTGCGCCAATGGAATAGCGGGAGGGAGCGAGGCCCCGGCCCGCTCCGGACCGTCATGGGGACGAGCGCGCTCAGCGGATGCTACCGTGCGCCCTGTTCCGCGGATCCCGTCTCATCCGCGGCGACGGGAAGGGTGACCGTGAAGGTGGCGCCGCGGCCGGGACCTGGTGAGCCGGCGGCCAGGCGGCCTCCCTGGGCCTCGACGAGGTGGCGGCTGAGGTAGAGGCCGAGCCCCATGCCGCGCACCGTCGGGTCGGCGCCGGCCCGGTGGAATCGCTCGAAGACGCGGCCGACCTGCTCCGGCGCGATCCCGACGCCCTGGTCGGTGACGGCGATCGCCACCGTGGGGCCGTGCACGGTGGCCGTGGTCCGGACCTCGCCGCCGGCCGGGGCGTACTTGACGGCGTTCTCGTAGAGGTTGCGCAGCACCTGGCCGAGCAGCGCCGGGTCCCCGTCGGCCGGCGGCAGCTCGGCCGGCAGGTCAACGGCGAAGGCGTGGCGGGGGGATCGGGCGGCGACCTCGGCGGAGATCTCGCGGACGAGCGGGCCGAGCAGAACCGGCTCGGTGCTCGCCGCCAGGCGGCCGGCCATGATCGCGGTCAGGCTGAGCATGTTGCCGAGCATGCGGTCCAGCCGCTCGCTCTCGGCGACGATGTCGCCCAGCAGCTCCCGACGGGTCTCCTCGTCCAGGACGTCCCCCTGGTTGGCCAGGAGGTGGGCGCCGCCGTGGATGGCCGTCAGCGGGGTCCGGAACTCGTGGGAGATCAGGGAGAGAAAGTCGTCCTTCAGCTGCTCCGCCTCGCGCAGGCGGGTGATGTCCTGGAAGACGACCACCGCCCGCGAGACGTGGCCGGCCGCGTCGTGCAGGGGGGCGGCCTGGACCAGCACCGGGACCCGGATCCCGTCGGCGCGCTCCAGCACCAGCTGGAAGTTGCGCACGGTCTCGCCGCGCAGGGCGCGCAGCACCGGGAGCTGGTCGGCGGGCAGCGGGACGCCGTCGGCCCTGAGCCACCCGAAGTCGCGTCCGAGGACGGGCAGGGTGCCCGGCGGCTCGTCGCCGCCGAAGATGGTGTCGACCGCCGCGGCGTTGGCCTGCTCGTAGGCGCCGTCCGGCGGGCCGGCGATCAGGACCCCGGAAGGCAGGTTGTCGAGGATGACGCGGAGCTGATCCCGCTGCTCCTCGGCGTCGGTCCGGCTCTGCTCCACCTGGCGGTAGAGCCGGGCTCGGTCGATGGCCGCGGCGGCGTGGGCGGCCAGCACCTGGACCGCGGCCAGGTCTTCCTCGTCGAAGGGGCGGCCGTCGGCGCGCTCGGTCAGGTAGAGGTTTCCCAGGGCCCGGTCGCCGAGGAGGATCGGGACACCGAGGAGGCGGTTCATCGGTGGGTGGTTGGGCGGGTAACCGACCGAGCGCGGGTCGGCGGCGATGTCCGGCACGAGCAGCGGCTTGCCTTCGCGGATGAGCTCCCCGAGCAGGCCGTGCCCCTCGGGGATCGGGCCGATGGCGGCCCACTCCGCGGCCGAGATGCCGGCGGTGATGAACTGCGCGATCCGGCCGTGCTCGTCGGCCACGCCGAGCGCGGCGTAGCGGGCGGGGACCACGTCCCGGGCGAGGTCGACGATGCGCTGGAGCACCGCCTCCAGGGTGAGCTCGGAGGCGACCGCGAGGGCGGCTTCGTAGGCGGCGATCAGGGCGCGGTCCTGCTCCGAGCGGCCGGATCCCGTCCCGGAGCGCGGGGCAGGCGCCCCCTGTCGCAGCACACCGGCGGCCGGGTCCGCGAGGTCAGCGACGAGGCGCTCGCAGAGTAGCCAGCGCCGGTCGCCCTCGGCGGCGACGCGCCAGCGCCAGCCCCCCTCGGCGCCCTCCGGTTGCCCGGCGGCGACCTGGGCCAGGAGCGCCGAGGCCAGGTCTTCGCCGAGCAGGGCGGCCAGAGGGTCTCCCGGCCGTCCTGGGCCGTTGGTCGCCACGACGGGCCAGGTGGGCGCCACCGGGTCGGCGATGAGGGTTGGTCGCGGCGCCGCGGCGACGAGGAGCCCGAGCAGCGACGGGCGCTCACCCGGTGCGCCCTCCGTCGTCTCCTCGCTGGGCGCGGGAGCGGCGGCCTGGTCGGTCCCGTGAGTCATCGCCACACCGGCCTGTTCCCGTCGTCGTCCCGGTCCAGAAGGGGCCGCCCCGCTTCCAGCGCGAGTGTACCGCCCGCCGCTCGCCTCCCCGGTCTGCCCTGCCCCGCGACCAGCCTGTTGCGCGGTTGTCACGCCGAGTCGCCCGTTGCGGCGGGCCCGATTCGGGCCTGCCCCGATCATGGGCCGTGACACTGGCAGCGCGACACGGCCAACCGTCGGCCGGTGGAAGGACCCATGTTCGGCACCGTGATCGTCCCGCTCGACGGCTCCGCCCGCGCGGAGGCCGCCCTGCCCTTCGCGCTCGACGAGGCCCGCCGCCACGGGGCCGCGCTGGTCCTGGCGCGCGTGATCCCGCGGCCGGAGGTGCCACCCGGCCAGGACCATCGCGTGGGGCCGGTCCCGCACTCGGGCGACTTGTCAGCCGATGAGGTCGCCGCCGCCGAGCGGGAAACCGCGCGGTACCTGGACGGCGTCAAGCGGCGCTGGGGCCTGGACGGGAAGACCGCAACTGTTGTCGCCGTCGGCGACCCTGTCCGGCGCCTGCTGGCCGAGGCCCAGCGGCACGAGCGTCCCCTCCTCGTGCTCATCACCGGCGGCCCGACGGATTCGACCCAGCAGCCGACCGACGACGTCGCGCAGCGGCTCCTCCGCAACAGCGCGGTGCCGGTCCTCGGCGTTCGCCTGCCGGCCGCCGTGACCGAACCGCCGGATCTCGTCCGCACCGGGGCCGGCGCCCCGGTCCCGTCCCCGTGAATCGGCCGCGCTGTTCTCGTTGAGCGGAGGCGCCCGCCACATCGTGGCGGGCGCCTCGCCGCCGTCGGGGCTGAGGGACCTGCGTTGCGCGATCCGTCGACGGGTAGCGCGGGCTTGCCGGCGCAGGAGCCACCGTCCCGTAGTCCCGAAAGGCGAGCCCGCTGCGGGGGTCGTCCCGGCTGCCTGGCTGCCCGCCTTCTCGCGTCGGGCGTCGGACCACGCGCTGCCGAGAACGGCTCCCGCCGAGCTGGGATCCGCGGGCGCGCACCCCGGAACACCGTCCATGGACGGGGGCCCGGGGTGCGCGCTTGTCGAGATAGGGATGCCGTGCCTTACGGAGCGGGGCTGGCGACGGCGGGCGTACGCACGTTGGGCGTCCCGCTGACGGGCGTGCTGGCCGTGGGCGCCGCCTCGATCCGGGTGGCGCGGAGGGCGCCTCGGTCGGCCCCCATCGGGTTGCCGTCGGGGCTGACGAGCTCGAGCGCGAACGTGCCCGTGAACGCGTCCCCGGCGGCGTCGACGTCCAGGGTGGCGCGCGCCGCGTTCGTGCTGATCAGCGACCCGGCCCGGTTGAGCGTCAGGAAGACGAATGTGACCTCGACAGTGCGCTCCCCTGTAGCCTGCCACGCCCCGTGGCCCTCGGTGAAGAACAGGCCGGCGCCCACCCAGCCCGGCATCGACGGGAGTTCCCCGGCGTTGGCCACGAGCGCGATACCGTCGGTGGTGTGGGTCATCAGGTTGGTCAGCTCCACCCGGGGCCGGCTCTCGAAAGCTACCGCGACCTGCCACGACCCGACCAGGGGGTGCCCAGGTCCGGCTCGTCCCGCCCGAGGGCACCGGGCATGGTCACGGCGGCGAGGAGCCCGACCGCCACGACGGCGGCAAGCAGCGGGACGCGGACGGGGATGCGGTTCACCGATGCTCTCCTTCGCTGCGGGCCAGCCCGGCGGCCGGCGGTTCTCGCGCCGCCACCCTCGCGGCCTACTCCTCGACGATCAGGGCGGTGACCATCCCGAACATCCCGTGCTCGCTCTCGGCGTGGCTGAGGATGTGGCAGTGGAAGGCCCAGACCCCGAGTTCGGTCGCCTCGACGATCGTCTCGAACCGCTGGCCGGGCGCGATGTTCAGGGTGTCGCACCGGTAGGGCTGCGGCAGCAGGTAGCCGTCCTGGGCGATGACGTCCATCGCCATCCCGTGCAGGTGCATCGGGTGGATCATCAGCCCCTCGTTCATGTATCGGATCAGCACCCGCTCGCCCTTCTTAGCGGTCAGCGGCTGGGTCGCCGGGAAGCTCTTGCCGTTGACGCTGAACCCCCCGATCGGCCCGTCGTTGAGGACGACGGTGTACTCCCGGTCGAAGGGCGGGCGGGTGCTCGGGTCCTTCGGCTCGACGATGAACGCGCCCAGCAGCCCCTTGGTCACCTGGACCGCCGCGTTGAGGTGGGAGTGGTACATGTGGGTCCCGGCGTTGCCGTCCCGGATCTGGAACTCGTAGGTGTGGGACTGGCCGGGGTTGATCGGCGGCTGCGTGATGAACGGGACGCCGTCCTGGCTGTTCGGGACGTAGAGGCCGTGCCAGTGGACGGCAGTGCTCTCGCCGAGCCGGTTGGTGACGTGGATGCGGACCTTGTCGCCTTCGGTGACGCGGATCTCGGGTCCGGGCACGACCCCGTTGTAGGTCCAGGCCTCGACGATCTCGCCGGGGCTCACCTCCCACTGGGTGAACTGGCACTCCAACCGGAAGACCTTGACGTCGCCGTCGAGCTCGTAGGGGAGCAACTGCCCGCCGAGGCCGGCGGTCGGGGCGGGAAAGGCCTTGATCCCCGCCTCGTGCATCGCGTCCATCTCGGCCCAGGAGGTGCGGGCAGGAGTGCCCCCCGCGCTTGGGGTGGCGGCCCGCGCAGCCGGTGCGTCCCCGGTCGCCGCCGCGTCGGTGCCGTGGCCGGCGTGGGCACCGTGGCCGGCCTCGTCGGCCTGGCTGGGGTGGAGCCCCGGCGCCGCCGACCCGCGGTCGACGCCGCCCGGCGCCAGCGCCACGCCGACCGCGCCCATCCCGGCGGTCCCGAGTAGCCCGGCGAGCCGGCGGCGGCTGATCGGTCCGTTGAACATCGACGCGGCCATCGTCTGCGTCCTTCCTCATCCTCGCGGCGGGCGTTAGCATCCGGCCCGCTCGTGTTCTGCTCGACCGAGAAGAGGATGCGCCTCGCGGCGTCACGCCCGCATCGTCGTAGCGGTCCCGGGCGTCTCAAAGACGCAACAGCCGGTAGATGGGCTCTGAGGGGCACAGTGAGTCGTCCGTCCAGGCTGAGAGGCGTGCGGTCGGGTGTTCCTGGGTCACCGCGCCGTGGGCGGGCCGGCGATGCGGCCAGGCGACCCGGCTCGCGTGGGCGCGGGCCTTCGCGCCGTGCCGCGCCGGTCGGCTGGTCGCCGACTCGGTTCTCGGCCCCGGCTGATGGGTGCGGGAAGGAGGTGAGCGTCAGCCGATCCCGGGGGTCCCGTCCTCGGCGCCTAGCTGTCCGAGGAGGCCGGTCACGACCCGCGCCCAGCGTGCCTGGAAGGCCGGGTCGGTGGGGTCGACGCCGAGCGCGCGGCCGAACGTCGCGGCGTGGGCGGTGGGGAACCAGCAGAGGGCAAGGAAGACGAGCAGGAAGTCGGCGGCGGCGTCCTCTACCCCCTCCTCGGGGAGCCCGCCCGCCCGCAGCAGCGCGACCGCCGTCGCCCGGGCCGCCGCGACAGACTCCCCGAAGGCGGGGAGGTCGCCGACGACCGGCGCGCCCGCCACCGCCTCGTGGTCGAGCAGGCGGACGAACGCCGGCCGCTCGGCCAGGAACGCCAGCGTGTTCGCGACGGTGCCGGCCAGCGCCTCGGCGGCGGTGGCGGCCGGCGGCACGTCGCCCGGCGGCGCGCCGAGCACCCGCTCGAGTTCGTCGGCGAAGAGCCGCTCGAGGACCGCGCGGTAGAGCGCCTCCTTGGCGCCGAAGAAGTAGCCGGGGGTGCCGCGCGAGACCCCGGCGGCCTGACCGATCTCCTGCAGGCTGGCGCCGGCGTAGCCCCGCTCGGCGAACAGCCGCTCGGCGGCGTCGAGGATGGCCCCACGCGTCCGCGCCGCGTCGCGCCCGCCGCCCTCGGCTCCGTCCACCCACCGCCCTCCCGCCGACCCGCTGACCTGCCGCCGCCCCGTCCGCTTGGGACCCGGGTGCGGGAAGGGGCATGGTCGCACAGGCGGGTCGGGCGACGGCGTCGGGAAGGGTGCGGCGACCCAACGACCCGACGGCGCGGGCGGAGCTCAGGCGGCGAGGGTCAGCGCAGCCGGCGCAGGGCGACGACCTGGACCCCAGCGAGGAGCGCGACGATGGCCGCGGCGGCCACGATGGCCCACCGGCCGCCACCGGTCAGCGCCGGCGCGCCGGTCAGGAGGAGCGCGGCGCTGGCGGCCACCCAGGCGGCGTTGACCCCCGCGACCACCGCGACGAGCCGGCGCGGGACCCGCTCCCGACCCGCCGCGCGGACGAGCCAGGCGCCGTACGGCAGGAAGATCGCCCCGAGGGTGGCCAGCGTGGCCGGGCTCCCGAGACCGAGGAACGTGTCGACCGCGCCGGCGCCGGCGAGCAGGGACGCGCCACCGAGGAGGACGACCGCGCCGTCGGCGCGCAGGGCCGCGCGGGCCAGGCCGTCGGCGGGATGGGCCGAATCGTCGGCGGGACGGATCGCCGGGATCGTGATCGCCATGGGGGAGCACTCCTGGAAGGCGTGAGGTAGGGGACGACGGCTTCGCCTCGGCGGGCCGGGCCGGGCCGGGCCGCGCCGCCTACCGCGCCGCGACGGCGGCGCGGGCGGGCTCGGCGGCGGGCTCGTCGACCCGGACCGGCGGCCGGGCGGCGACGGAGGCGATCAGCTCGACTAGGCGGGCCGGCTGGTCCTCCGAGACGAAGGCGCGGGAGTCGGGAACCGTCACCAGGCGGGCGTCGGGGAACGCCGCCGCCAGGCGCCGCGCGTCCCCCCTCGGGAAGACCCGGTCGTCCTCGCCCCAGACGATCAGGACCGGCCGGCGGAAGCTCGGGAAGTGCTCGGCGGCCTCCAGGGTCGCGCGCTTGTCGAGGCCGCGGAGGACCCTGGTCAGGTCGCGCCGCACGCCACGTTCGCGGCTGGACGGGGCGAAGAACGAGGCGAGCACGGCAGGACCCGGGACGCGGTGGGCGAGGAGGCCGTAGACCAGCCGGGCGACCGGCGGTAGGCGGAACGCGTGGGCCATCAGCGCGGTGCCGCCGGGGACGAACGCGCCCCATTTGAAGGGAAGCGCCAGAGGCGGTGGGAAGTGCTCGAAGGCGTCGCAGTTGAGGAGGACGAGGGCGCCGATGCGCTCGGGGTGGTGCGCGACCACGAGCTGGCTGATGCCGCCGCCGGTGTCGCTGCCAACGAGCGTGACCTCGCGCAGCTCGAGGGCGGCGAGGAACTCGGCGACCAGCCGGGCGAGCCCGCGCGGGGAGAGGTCGGCGTCGGGGCGCATCGCCGGGGAATGGCCGCCGAGCGGCCAGTCGGGCGCCAGGCAGCGGAAGCCCGCGGCCGCGAGCGGCGGCAGCACCTGCCGCCAGAGCCCACTGTTGGTCAGGACGGGGTGGACGAAGACGATCGGCGGCCCCGATCCGACCTCCCAGTAGCGGACGGTGCCCGCGGAGAGGTGGACTTCCCCGGTCGGACCGATGCCGCCCATCGACGCCGTGCTGGTTGCCGGTGCCATGCCATCCTCCTTGTGCCTCGCCGTCGGTCAGGGCCGTCCGTACTTGCTTGATGATTAGCAAGTATAGCGGTCGGATGGCGAGACGCAACCCCCTCCTCGGTGTCGCCGCCGGGATCGGGGCCGTCCTGGCCGGGGCCGCCGGGGTCGGGGCCGGTGCCGCTTGCCGCGGGGGGTGGGAGCGCCTACCATGCCCGTCCCGGGCGGACCGCGCCCGGGGCCCGGACCGCGCGGGGCGCACGGCGCCCGCCCGCGGTCGCCGCGCCACCACAGGGAGGCCAGCCGATGGGCCGGATCATCGTCGCCAACCGCCGGGGCCACCAGGTCGTCGACTGGGAAGACACCGACACCGAGGAGGCCCGCGCCGGCGTCGCCGAAGCGGAGCGGATCCTCGAGGAGGCCCGCGCCAGCGGCTGCGCGGTCTCGAAGAAGGTCGACGGCGTCCACGTCCTCGACGACGGACCGTTCGACCCCCGCGCCGAGGAGTACCAGGTCATCGCTCCGATCGCCGGCGGCTGGCCGGCGGCCAGCTCCGGGCCCGGGGGGGACGGCTCGCCGTCCCCCCGGACCCGTGCCCCCAAGGAGGGCGACCGATGGCCGGCGACGGCGGCTGGTGGGCCGGGCTGCGCGACCGCTGGGACGCGCTCTTCGAGGCCCCGGCACGCCCGGGCGGCGACGCCGGGTCC
Source organism: uncultured Thermomicrobiales bacterium (assembly GCA_902806335.1). Taxonomy (GTDB): domain Bacteria; phylum Chloroflexota; class Chloroflexia; order Thermomicrobiales; family UBA6265; genus CADCWG01. The sequence continues at coordinate 8,662 of CADCWG010000219.1, forward strand.
GATGCCGTGCTCGAGCTCCCCTGGCGCCACCGCTGGGACCACCTCCCCAAGCGCAGCGCCGGGTTCGGCTTCACCGCCCGCGATTACCGCCTCGCCCGCCGTCGCGCCGAAGAGGTCGCCCGGGCGACACTCGGCGACGCGCTCTGGGCCCGGCTGCGTCGCGACGGCTACCTCGACCTCCCCTCCCAGCGCTTCCCCGGGGTCACCTACCGGCTCCGCGTCGGGCAGCGGATCGAGGTCCGCTGCGCCCCGGGCGTGTCGCCCCCCTGGCGGCGCCCGTACCTCTGCATCAACCCCACCTATCCCCTGCCCGAGGCCGAGTTCTTCGCCCACCTCTACCTGTATGTGCGCGACCGCGAGGACGAGGTGATCCGGGTCGCCGCTCCCCAGCCCTACGACCAGGCCCTCGGCCGCACGTTCTGACGACCCCCACCCGGGTCCCACCGTCACGGGCAACTCGCCGGACGCGCCGACGGGTCCAGGTTCCCGCTGCCCCTCGGGCTGCCGCCGGCGGCCGGCGGATTCGGCGCGGGCGTCGGCCTCGCGCGGGGTCGGCCCGGTGTCCGCGACGGCGTCGCCGTGCCCCGACACCACCACGCCCCAGCCAGGGCGAGCCGACCGGCAGGGACGCGCCGCGCCTCGTGGGTTCGGTCGACCGCCGCCGGTGCGGCGGCCTCGCCGCCGGTCGCGGCACGGCGGCTTCCCGTGCGAGTGGGGGATCACGGGGCGCGAACCGGTCGCGGTCCCGTGGGACGCGTCGGCCGTGGACCCACCGCCGGCGTGGGGCGGCTCGGCGCCGCCGATTTCCCCCTAGCCGTTGGTGACCTTCTTGACGGCGTCGTCGACCTTGTCCTTGGCGTCGGCGAGCCCCTGCTTGGCCTCTCCCTTGGCCCGGTCGGCGTCGCCCTCGGTCCGCTGCTGGTCGTCGCCGGTGGCATCGCCCAGGGCGCCCTTGGCGCTCCCCGTGATCTTGTCGAGCGTGCCCTCGACGCGGTCGCGGCTCTGGTCGGTCATGACGGGCTTCCTCCTGTCCGATGCCGAACCCGCACCGTCGTCGGCGCGGGGCCTCGCCGATCGCGCAGCACCGCCCGTGCCAGTGCCGACCCGGGACCCGGATCACGACGGATCGCGCGGCGTGCGCCCGGCATGACGAGCGAGGGGTGGATTCGGGGCCGCGTGGGCCGGGTTCGGGTGGATGGGTGATCGGCCGCGGTCCCCAGCGCGTATATCCGGTAGCCACCCCGGCGCGTCCCGAGAGGCCCGCCGCGGTGCACAGGGCCGTTGCACAGATACACTGTGCAAACCATTGACAGACTGTCGGTAGCGCCCTACACTCATCACAGCAGAGGGGTGGCGCGTTCGCCATGACGCCGCCCCCGGACCGGCGGCCCTCACGCCGGCCAGAGTGTCCTTAGGAGGACCGTTCCGATGAAGTTCGCCGCCCGTGACGGGTCCACGGCCCGGACCCTCGCCGTCACCGCCATCCCGGGGTCGCGGCGGGCGGCCCCGCTCGCCGCGGGTCGTCCGACCGCGTCCCGTGGCCCTGCCGCGACGACCACGATCGGCCCGGCCGGCGTCGGCTCGGCCGGCGTTGGCCAGGCCGGGGTCGGATCCGGTCTCGTCCAGCCGGGGCGGCCCCGCGCCGGCGGCACCGTCGATGGCGGGTCCGGCGGGCGCACCCGGCAGCAGCGCCCCAGCACCGTCGCCTACGCCAAGGGGCAGGAGGTCTTCGCCCCCGGCACCGGCGGCGGCCTGGTCTACATCGTCCGCTCCGGCTGCGTCCGCCTCTACAAGACCCTGCCCGACGGCCGCTCGATCAACCTCGGCCTGCTCGGTCCGAACACGATCTTTGCCCAGGAGGATGCCTACGACGGCATCGCGACGGGCGCCCACGCCGACGCGCTGGTCGACTCCACCCTCTCGATCGTGGAGACCAACGACCTCGCCGAGCTGATCGCCGACTCCCCCGACCTGGCCTCGGCGGTGGTCGCCGGGATGACCCGTCGCCTGACCGAGCTCCAGACCCTGGTCGAGCACCTGCTCGTGCGCGACACCTCGGTCCGGCTCGTGACCACGCTGCTCAGCCTCTCCCACCGCTTCGGCCGCCCGACCGCCGACGGCATGGTGGCGATCACCCTGCCGCTCACGCACCAGGGCCTCGCCAACATGATCGGCTCCAACCGGGTCACCGTCACCCGCAAGCTGCTCGAGCTGCAGGAGGACGGGATCGTTCGCTCGCTCGGCCGCAATGCGATCGCGGTCGACCCCGATAAGCTCCGCGGGTACGCCCAGGGCGCGGCCGCGCGCGAGGCCGAGCTGACCGCCGTCGCCGCGGAGTAGCCTCGGTCTCGCCACACCCGGTCGCATCGTTGCCGCCCGGTCCCGCCGGGCGGCCCCGCCGCGGGCCGGCGCGGCACCGCCACGCCGCCGGTCGAGGGCGCGTCCGCGCCAGAGGGTCTGCCGTGTCCGCCTCCGCCCCTGCCCCCGCCTCCTCGATCGCCGCCGCCGGCAAGGCCGCCCCGGTCACCGGACGCGTCTTCGTCACCGGCGGCACCGGCTACGTCGGGGGCAACCTCCGGCGGGCGCTCGGCGGCCGACCGCTCCGCCTCCTGGTCCGCGATCCCGACCGCGTCGCCCACCTCCGCTCGGCGGACGTCGAGTTGGTCGGCGGCGACGTGACCGATCCGGCCTCGCTGCGGGGCGCGATGGACGGCTGCGAGGCCGTCATCCATCTCGTCGCGATCATCGCCGAGGGGGGCGGCGCGACGTTCGACAGGGTCATCCGGGGCGGCACCGAGCACGTCGTCGTGGAGGCCCAGCGGGCGGGAGTCCGCCGCTTCGTCCAGATGAGTGCCCTCGGCGCGAAGGACGACCCGCGCTTCCCCTACATGCGGGCCAAGTGGGGCGCCGAGCAGGCGGTCCAGGGCGCCGGCATCCCCTGGACGATCTTTCGTCCGTCGGTGATCTTCGGACCCGGCGACGAGTTCATCAACGCGCTGGCCGGCCTGGTGCGGACCTTTCCGGTGATCCCGGTGGTCGGCGACGGCAAGACCAAGTTCATGCCGGTCGCCGTCGGCGAGGTCGCCGAGGCGTTCCGCCGCGCCCTCGACGACCCCGAGACGGCCGGCCAGACCTACGACCTCGGCGGGGCCAAGGTCTACGGCTACGAGGAGATGCTCGACGTCATCGCCGCCAAGCTCGGCAAGAAGAAGCCGAAGGTGCACGTGCCCGTCGCGCTGATGATGCCGGTCGTCAAGCTCTCGAAGCCGCTGCCGAAGGCGATCCGGCCGCCGGTCACCGAGGAGCAGCTGAAGATGCTGGCCCTCGACAACAGCTCTCCCCGCTCCGCCACCGCCCGCATGATCGGCCGCCCCCCCCAGCGGCTGGAGGACGGCATCGACTACATCCTCCCGGGCGCCGACAACCGCCGCCCGTGACGCCCCCGCCCCGCTGACAGGCGGCGTCCGTCGGCCGCGACCGGTGAGGTTCTAGCCCGTCGGCGCCGTGCCGGTCCGCGCGCGTCGGGCGCGGGTCGCCGCCTCGGCGTCCGCATGGACCTGCGCCGCCGCTTCGAGCAACGCCGCCGAGCGTCGCCGCTCGACCTCCGCCTGGTCGATCAGCCGCGTGAGCTCATCGACAGCCCGCGCCCCACGGGGCGTCGGGAACGTCGGCGCGGTCGTGGCCGGGCTCGGGCCAGGTGCCGCCACGGTCGCCGCCGGGCGTGCCGTCTCCGCTTCGGTCGACGTGGCGCTCTCGGGCTCCCGGCCGACCGCCGGGTCGGACTGCGGGGCAAAGGCGGCTGCCGCCCCCGCCCATCCGGAGCGCGCCAGCAGCTCCGCCAGCGGGAGCCTCAGGGCCTCGGCGATCCTCGTTAGACGATCGCGCCGCGGCAGCCCGACCCGCCCCCGCTCCAGCCGCGAGATCTCCGACTGCCGGACATAGTCCCGGTCGGCGCTCACCCGGGACGCCAGCTCCTCCTGCGTCAGGCCAAGCTCCCGGCGGCGGTCCCGAACCACCTCCCCAAGCGTGCGGGCGATGTCCATCCCGGGTCCCCCTGCGCGACGATTCGGCCGAGGGCCGGTCCCGCGCGTCCTGCCCACGCCATGACATGCGTAGGCGTCAAGAGCGTCACCAGGAACAAGGGTAAAACTCGGCGTCAACCTCGTCGGGTCGCCGGTCGCAAGGCCCCCGGGAGGGAGCTCAGGCGAGCCGGGGACGGGGTCGATGTCGCCGGGGCCGCCAATCCGCGCGCGGCACCTCGCGGGTGCCGCGACCCCGCGGTTGCCGGGGGGCCCCGTGCGGCGCACCATCCCGGTGACCGCGTCTGGCCGTGTCCGCGGCCCGCCGGGCGTCGACGGCTCCGGGGAGTCGCGACGGCGAGCGGGCCACCGGGCGGGGTCAGTGAGGACACCCGCTGGCGGGAGAACCGGAGCCATGTCGTCGGTGCCGGCGGGATGCCGGTGATGTGCCGCCGCATCCCACGCCGGGTGCCGGGCGTGGGCACCCCTCGGCGAGCCTTATGTGTTCGCCTTCGCCGCGTCGGGGGGCCCTACCCCACGTCAAGGTGGAACGGTCCCAGCCCGGGATGCGAGGTGACTCCCCAGGCTCGCTCGCAACAGCGCATCGTCTCTCCGGGGGCTGCGCCGTCTGGCCCCCGATGCGGGCGGGCCGGAGCGGGATCGAGAACCCGACGGACTTCCCGTCCCGCTGGGTCGGGATCGGATGCCAGGGGCGAGCTCGGTCGGAGCCTCCGGGGGCCTGGTGGCGGCGAAGCGTCGTCGCCCGCCCCACCAAACCCGAGCGTGGTCACGCCCGCCCGGATGCGACGAGGGTCGGCTTGGCCGGTGCGCGGCCTGGACTCAGCCGGTCCCCTCGCCCTGGTCGGGGGCGTTCGGCTGGTTCAGGCGGTCCGGGTCGTCGACCCCGCGGAGGCGGTTCCAGAGCCCGAAGTCGACCGCCCGCTTGGCCACGTAGAGGTGCGCGTCGTCGGCGACGAGGTCGGTGGTGCCGACGATCTCGCCGCCGGTGGGATCGAGCAGATCGAGGTAGGTCGCGCCCTGCTCGAGCTGGCTGCCTTCCGGGACGAGCGTGATCTGCTTCAGTTCGTCGTCGGTGAACCCGTCGAGACGGGCATGGGCGGTCTTGGAGTCGAAGGCGGTCGGTCCGTCCTGGGCATCACCGGGCGCGGTGCGCCGGGTCCGCAGCTCGCCGTCCGGTGCCTCCGGCTGCTGGTCGCCGTAGGCCGTCGTGCGCGGGGTGCTCATCGTGGGCGCTCCTGTCGGTGTGCGTCGCCTCCGGGGTCGGTCGCGACCCCGCGGCGTGGGCAGTCGCCGCCCTGCCCGGAGGCAGGACGCGTGCCCGCGCCGCAGGGTCACCCCGGTGTGTGGCCGCCCATGCCGCGATCAGCGCCACCGGTCCGGCTCGGAGGCGGGCTTCGGAGTGGGATCGACCACGCGGCGGTTCCCGGTCCGCCCGGGCCCGCCGCGCCAGAGGTCGGAGGTCGCCCCCGCCGCGCCGGTCTCGACGGCGTTGCGCCGCTAGAAGTTGGGCTCCGGCACCGTCACGGGCTCGTCCGCTTCGTCGTCGGGCGACCGGTCGAAGCCCCGATCACCCTCCAGCCCGTGCCCGAAGGCGCCGTCACCGAAGGCGCCGTCACCGAAGGCGCCGTGACCGGGCCCGCCGCGCCGGCCAAACCCACGCCCGCGTCCGCCCCGGCCGCCGGGGAACACCCCGGCCCCGGGGTCGGCGAGGAACGCCGCGAGCCGCGCCTGCCCGGCGGCGACCCGCGCTTCCCGTGCCGCCCGTCCGTAGGCGCCGGCGCCGAACTGGTCGTAGGCGGTCTGGTAGATCTCCTGGGCGATCGTGGTGGCGAAGCTCACGTCGCCGTCCGTCGATTCCGCCTCGTCGCTGACCTCGGCCACGGTGTCGTAGGCCGCCGCCAGGACCCGGCTCGCCCGAGCCTCCTGCGAGGGCAGGCCGGCGACGATCAGCTGGGCCGCGACCAGACGGTGGGCACCGCGGGCGGTCCCGGCCGCGGGCAGCGCCAGGCGGATCGCCGCGTCCGCGTCGCCCTCGTCGGCCGCCGCCTGGGCGCGGTCCCGCAGGTCCGTCGCCTGGCACAGCAGCTCGTTGACCAGCGCTGGCTCGATCCGGTCGGCGACCGCGTCGCGGTCGGCGGTCGCCGCCTCGATCGCCTCGGTCGCCCAGCCGATCGCCGTCTCGGCCCGGGCGTCGGTGCCGACGGCCCCGTCGCTCGGCGCGCCGTCCGTCTACGGGGTTGCCCCCGCCTGCGGCGTTCCGGGCGCGGGCGTCGCCTCGTCCTGGGCGCGCCCGATCCCGACCGCGGCGACGGCGGCGAGCCCCCCGCCCACCGTGCCGGCGAGCGCGGTCCGCCGAGTGATCGTCCGACCCGTCATCCTGTGCTCGTCCACCGTTGTCCTCCATCGTCTGGCCGCGACCAGGTCGCGGTGTCTGTACGGTCGCGGGCCACGGTCGGTCTCCGCGGCCGCTCGGTCGTGGGGTCTGCCCCGGGCCAGGGGACGGGGCGACGACCTGAGCGCGCCGGACTCGTCGGGCGGGTTGCCCCCGGGCCCGGCCGGCGGCGGTGCCGGCCAGCGCCAGCGCCACCGGCAGCCGGGCCCACGACGTCAGCGCGGTCAGGGTCGCCTCGGCTCGGTCGCTTCCCGTCGCCCACGCGACGGTGGAGTCGACGGTGAGCCCCGCGCCGAGGATTGCCACGAGGGGACCCAGGGGAACGAGACGCCGTCGATCGCCGTCCGGCTGGGCGGTCCGGACGGCGACGGGTCTCGACCGCTCCACCCGTGCTCCTCCTTCGTCCGTCCGTTCTCTGGCCCGGTACCCAGGCTAGGGGCCGAACCTGGGAGACAACCCCTTCGCTCGCTGGGAAAACGCTGGGAGCGTCGCGACCGGGCGGGAGGCGGGTGGCCCGGCTACCGGGGGGCGCCCGAGCGGCGGCTCGGAATCCGGCCCGTCGCCGCGCGCCGCGGGTCCGCTGCCGTGCCTGCCGTGGGGCCGTCGCCAAGAGCGACACCGGCCGGTCGTCAGGCACCCAGCGTGACGGGGCGCCGTGGACACGGGCTGGACCGGCGCCTTGTCGGAGCCGTCGCTGGGCGCCATGATGCCGGCATGCCCCCTCATCCCAGGCTGGACCAGCCGAGCCCGGCGGCGTGGCGGGCCACGGCCGTGTCGCCGGGCCAGCCCAACGAGGAAACGCCCGAGCGGCCGGTCCGGCAGCGGAGCGCGGCGCGACTGATCGTCGTCCTCGGCGCCCTGAGCGCGTTCGGGCCGCTCTCGATCGACATGTACCTGCCGGCGCTGCCGGCGCTGCGGCGGGACCTCGGCACCGGCGCGTCGCAGGCGCAGCTCACGCTGAGCGCCTGCCTGCTCGGCCTGGCCGTCGGGCAGCTCGTGGCCGGACCGCTGAGCGACCGGCTCGGCCGCCGCCGCCCGCTGCTCGTCGGCCTCGCCGCCTACGTGCTCGCCTCGCTGCTCTGCGCGGCCGCGCCGTCGGTGGCGGCGCTGGTGGTGCTCCGCTTCGTCCAGGGCTGCGCGGGGGCGGCCGGCATCGTGATCGCCCGCGCCATGGTGCGCGATCTCCACGCCGGGGACGCCGCGGCGCGGTTCTTCTCGCTGCTGATGCTCGTCAACGGCTCGGCGCCGATCCTCGCCCCCATCGTCGGTGGCCAGCTGCTGCGGGTTACCGACTGGCGCGGCGTCTTCGTCGCGCTCGCGATCGGCGGCGTGGGGCTGTTCGTCGCGGCGGCGGTCAGCCTGGGGGAGACCCTGCCCCCGGAGCGCCGCCAGGTCGGCGGTCTCCGCGCCACGCTCGCCACGTTCCGGGGGCTCCTCGCCGATCGGGCCTTCGTCGGCCGCGCGCTCGCGGCGGGGCTGGCGATCGGGGCGATGTTCGCCTACATCGCGGGCTCCCCCTTCGTCCTCCAGGAGATCCACGGGGTCTCGCCCCAGGGCTTCAGCCTGCTCTTCGGGACGAACGCCCTCGGCCTCGTGGCGGCGGGGCAGACCAACGGCCGGCTCGTCGGCCGGGTCCCGCTGCCCCGGCTGCTGGCCGGCGGGCTGGCGGCGAACGCGGCCGGCGGGCTGGCGCTGCTGGCGGTCGTCCTCGGCGGCGTGGGCCTCGCCGGGATTCTGCCGGCGCTGTTCGTGGTCGTCGCAAGCCTGGGGTTCGTGCTGCCGAACGCGGCCGCGCTGGCCCTCGCCGACTACCCCCGGACGGCCGGCAGCGCGTCCGCGCTGCTCGGCCTGCTGCAGTACGCGGTCGGCGCCGCGGCCGCGCCGCTGGTCGGCCTCGGGGGGGAGCGGACCGCCCTGCCGATGTCCGTCGTGGTCGCCGCGCTCGGGAGCGCCGCGCTCGTGGCCTTCCTCGCCCTGGGGCGCGCCGCCCCCCGCCCCTGATCCCGGGTGCGGCCGTCACCGCTCCGGCCGTGCCCACGCGCCGCGCCCCGCGACCGCCGCCGGGCGACATCAGCGGCCGGCGCACGTCGCTGATCGGCGCACCGAGCCGCGCGGCTCTCATTGGCGCGAGGTCCGTCGCGGGGTGTGCCGACGAAAGCACCCGCCAGGCATCGGACGGTCCCTGGCGCCCGGCCCCCGCCGTTCCGGACCGCGGCGGCTCACGCCGGGGCGGCTCTCCACGGTAGCCTGCGATTCACAGCAGACTCCCAGGGTACGCGCAGACTCTTCCCAGCGGCGTTTCCTAGAGTGGTGCCCAGTGGACCGGGAACCCGATCGCCTCCGCGCGCCGGGAGGGTCGGCCCTGAGCCCCCGGGAGGCCCGTGGCCGAGGTCGTCGGCGCGCGACGCGACGAGGAGGAAGGAACCGATGGAGACGAGGCTGACCCGCCGCCGCCTGCAGCGGCTGGCGCTGGCCCTGCCCACCCCGCTGGCGCTCGCCGTGGTGGGCGGGCACACCGCCGGGATCACCCTGGCCCAGGACGACGACGCGACGGCGACGGCCGGGGCGGGCGAGGCCACCGCGACCCCGCTGCTGGTGGCCACGCCGACCTGCGACGACGGCGACGACGACACCACGCCCGAGCAGACCGAGGGCCCGTACTACACCCCCGACTCGCCCGAGCGCACCTCCCTGCTCGAGCCCAACCTGCCCGGAACGCCCCTGACCATCGCCGGCTACGTCTACTCCACCGCCTGCCGGCCGGTCGCCCGGGCCCTGGTCGACTTCTGGCACGCCGACGACAGCGGCGCCTACGACAACGAGGGCTACCGGCTGCGCGGCCACCAGTTCACCGACGACGACGGACGCTGGCAGCTGGAGACGATCGTGCCCGGCCTCTACCCGGGTCGCACCCGCCACTTCCACGTCAAGGTCCAGGCGCCGGACCAGCCCGCGCTGACCACCCAGCTCTACTTCCCCGACGAGCCCGAGAACGACCGCGACGGCATCTTCGACCCCGCGCTCGTGCTGGACGTCCGCGACGCCGAGGACGGGGATGGCCGCGTCGGCTCCTTCAGCTTCGTGCTCGACGTCGACTGAGGTCCCGCCGCGGGGTTCGCCGGGCGCGCCGCCCGGCTCCCGGGGCCGGGTGTTCGGACCGCGACCGGCGCCCCCCGCTCTGGCCGCGCCCACCCGCGCCGCCTCGGCGATGAGCTCCGCGCGGTGAGACTGCCACCACGTCGTCTGCCGTCCCGGCCAGGAGCCGGGCGGCGCCCAATGGGACAGGAGAAACCTCGGATGGATCGCTCTTCCCGCCGCCGTCGCGCCGGCGTTACCGTCGCCGTGCTCCTCCCCCTGCTCGTCGTCGCGCTCGGCGGCCTCTCGCTCCAGCTCTCGGCCGCCCAGGACGCCGCCCCCACCCCGAGCCCGACCCCGGGAGTGCTCGCCACCCCGGCCGCCGAGCCCGACTGCGCCACGGACGTCGGCGTCGCGGCGCCGCTCGCCGGCACCGAGGCCCAGCTCGCCGACACGTACACCATCGTGAGCGAGGAGTCGGCGGCCCGCTACCGGGCGCAGGAAGAGCTGGCGTCGGTCGGCGCCACCGAGGCGGTCGGCGAGACGAAGGCGATCATCGGCCAGATCCTGTTCGACACCAGCGGGCTGCCGATGGCCTGCTCGCGCTTCGACGTCGACCTGCGGACCCTCCAGAGCGACAGCGCGCGGCGCGACAACTACCTCTACGGCAACACGCTGGAGACCGAGCAGTTCCCGCTCGCCACCTTCGTCCTGACCGAGGTCCGCGGGCTGGAGGGGCCGCTCGTCGACGGCGAGGAGACCGCCTTCACCCTGGTCGGCAACCTCACCGTCCACGGCGTCACCCGGATCGTCGCCTGGGAGGCGACCGCCACGCGGGACGGTGACTCGCTCCAGGGCAGCGCCGCCACGGTCTTCGAGATGCCCGACTTCGCGATCGAGCCGCCCGTGGTCGGCCCGGTGGTCTCCCTCGACGAGACGGTCCGCCTCGAGGTCGACCTCTCCGCCGAGCGCGCCGCCTAGCCGTATCCTGATGGCCGCCAGGGTCGAGCTGTCAGCCGTCAGCTATCAGCTGTCAGCCATCGATCGACGGCTGAGGCTGACGGCTGACGGCTGGCGGCTGACGGCTGATAGCTCACCGTGAGGAGACCGATCGCCATGCGCCAGGACCGTGTCCGTCGTCGCTGGGGGCGCCTGTTCGCCATCCTCGTGCTCATCCCGGCGCTCATCGCCCTCAGCTTCGGCCTCTACCTCGGCAGCCTCGCCGGGGAGCTGCCGTGGCAGGAAGACCCGACCCGGATCGCGATCACGCCGTTTGCCGACCTGCCCGGATCCGGGGCCGGCGCCTCCGACGAGACGCCGGCCGCGGCGGCCTCGCCCACCCCCGACACCCCCTGATGCCCCGGCCCGGCGCCGGGGCCACCATCCCGGCGCCGTGGCCCGGGCGAGAGGCAGCGACGATGGAGGAGCGCGGACCCCACGGGGCGTCGATCCTGGTGGTCGAGGACGAGGAGCCGATCCGGGAGCTGGTCGCCACCGCGCTCCGCTTCACCGGCTTCACCGTCGGCACCGCCGCCTCAGGCGCCGAGGCCCTGGCCGAGGCCCGCCGCGGCGCCCACGACCTGGTCGTCCTCGACGTCAACCTGCCCGACCTCGACGGCTTCGCGGTCTGCCGCAAGCTGCGCGCGGGCGGCGACCGGGTCCCGGTCGTGTTCCTCACCGCCCGCGACGACCCGGACGACCTCCGCGCCGGCTTCACCGGCGGCGGCGACGACTACGTCACCAAGCCGTTCAGCCTGGAAGAGCTGCTGCTCCGCATCCAGGCCGTCCTCCGGCGGAGCCGGGCGCGTGGCCAGGAGTCCGAGCCCAGCCGACTGGTCTGCGGTGACCTGGTCCTGGACGAGGATGCCTGCCAGGTCTGGCGCGGCGGGGCCGAGGTCGCCCTCTCGCCGACCGAGTTCCGCCTCCTCCGCTACCTGATGCTCAACCGCGACCGCGTGGTCTCCAAGGCCCAGATCCTCGACCACGTCTGGGACTACGCGTTCGCCGGCGACCCCGCGGCGGTCGAGACCTACGTCAGCTACCTGCGGCGCAAGCTCGACGACCGGGACGCCCGCCTGATCCGCACCGTCCGCGGCTTCGGCTACGCGCTGCGCACCCCCGACGCCGACCCCCGGCGGCCGTGACCGGCCGGCTTCGGGGAGCGCGGGGCTACCGCGGCGTGCGGGGGGCCCGGGCATGAGCATCCGGACCCGGCTCGCGGCGGCGGTCGCGCTGGTGCTGCTCGTCACCGTCGCCGCCCTCGGGCTGGTCGTCGTCCGCGCGACGCGGGCGACGCTGGTCGACCAGCTCGACGACGAACTCCGCGAGCAGGCCGGACGGACCGTGTCCGGGGCCGGCGGCTACGGTGGCTCCCGCGGCCCGGGAGGGCCCCGTCCCGGAGGCGATTACTGGGTGGGCCGCGACGGGTCCGCCGGCGACCCACCCGGCAGCCAGGTCGACCCAACGGGGACGGACCAGGACCTGGCGACGCCGTCCCTCGCCACGACCGAGGACGAGACGCTGGAGCGTGCCGTGGCCGTGTTCGTCTACGGCCCCGACGGCTCCCTGCGCCGGGCCGACCCGTCCGGCTACCCCGACGACCCGGACCCCCCGCCGAGCTTGCCGGGCGTCGCCGAGGCGGGCACCCGCGGGGGCACCGGCGGGGGCACCCGCGGGGGCACCGGCGGGGCGCTGGATGGCCTGGTTGGCCGGATCGTCACCCGCCGGGCGGTGGACGGCTCCCGCGCCTACCGTGTCCTGGCGCGGCGAGGGCCGGGCGGGGTGGTGGTGGTCGTCGCCGCCCCGCTGGCGCCGGTCGACGCGGTCGTCCGCCGGCTCGCCCGGTCCGTCCTCGCGGTCGGCGCGGTCGCGCTGCTGGTCGCCACCCTGGCCAGCTCTTGGCTGATCCGGCGCGGGCTGCGGCCGGTCGACAAGATGGTCGAGACGGCGGCGGCGATCGCCGCCGGCGACCTCGGCCGGCGGGTCCCCGACGCGGACCCGCGCACCGAGCTCGGCCGGCTCGGCGGGGCCCTCAACGAGATGCTCGGCCGGATCGAGGCGGCCGTGCGCGCCCGCGCGGCCGGCGAGGAGCGCCTGCGCCGGTTCGTCGCCGACGCCGCCCACGAGCTGCGGACCCCGCTGACGTCGCTGCGCGGCTACGCCGAGCTCTACCGCCAGGGCGCCCTGCCGACCCCCGACGCCGTCGCCAACGCGATGGGCCGGATCGAGGCGGAGGGCGCCCGGATGGCCCGGCTCGTCGACGACCTGCTCCTCCTGGCCCGGCTCGACCAGCAGCGCGGCCTGGAGCGGCGTCCGGTCGACCTGGCGGCGGTCGTCCGCGAGGCGATCGCCGACTTCGGCGCGGTCGCCCCGGACCGGCCGGTGACCGAGGACCTCGCCGCCGGGGCGACCGTCGCCGGCGACCGGGCACGGCTGCGCCAGGTGGTCGACAACCTGCTCGCCAACGCCCGCGTCCACACTCCACCCGGCACCCCGGTCCACGTCACGGTCGCCGCCGAGGGAGACCACGTCGCCGTGACGGTCGCCGACGAGGGGCCGGGCCTGGCCGAGGCCGACCGGGCGCGGGTGTTCGAGCGCTTCTGGCGCGTCGACCCGGGCCGCGCCCGCAGCCGCGGCGGGAGCGGCCTCGGCCTGGCGATCGTCGCCTCCCTGGTCGTAGCCCACGGCGGCACGGTCGAGGTCCACAGCGAGCCGGGCCGCGGCGCGGCCTTCACCGTCCGCCTGCCGCGCTCCGCGGAAGTGCCCCTGCCCGCCCGCGGAGCGCCCGTGGCCCAGCGGGGCGTCGTTCCGGCCGATCGCAACGGTCGGGCGGCGGCCCGGGACGGCGTGTGAGCGTTCGGGGACACGGCGTCGTCCGCTCGCACGACCCGGTCGTGGAAGCCGCGCTGCCAGACCGGCGTCCCCGGCATGCCGCGCGCCGCGTTCACGCGTACCGCCACCGCCGCCTTGTAGCCAGACACGAACGACCCCATCGACCGGGGCGGCCGCCGTCCGGCCCCCGGCCTCGTCTCCGTTCCCGGCACCCCAATCCATCCCGCGGCCCGGGGTTGGCGACGAGGGCGCACGGCTGTGCGCCCCTACCGGCGGCGGTCTCGGCGGTCTCGGCGGTACGGGGGGCGATCGCCACATCGACCCGATGGGCGATAGGCATGGACGCGGGCGCAAGGCAAGGTGGGACATGCCCGGGCGGCGGCGCGCGGCCGTAGGGGCGCACGGCCGCGCGCCGCCGCCCGGGCCCCGCGCCACGCGTCCCGGCCGTGCGTCCTATGACGCGAACGCCGTGCGCCCTGTTCCCGGGCCCCGCGCCACGCGGCCCGGCCGTGCGTCCTGTGACGATGCCGTCCGCCCTGTAACCGGGGCCGCGCGCCCGGGTCGGCCGCGCGCCCCGACGAGGATCGATCGAGGAAGCGAGGGGGCCGGTGCGGTTCGACCCACAACGGCCCCACCGGCGATCGGTCCGGTTGGCGGGCTACGACTACGGTGCCGACGGCGTCTACTTCCTGACGCTCTGCGCGTTCGGCCGGGAACCGCTGTTCGGCACCGTCGAGGGTGGGACGGTGCGGCTCAGCGACGTCGGCCTGATCGCCCACGAGGAATGGCTCCGCTCCGCGACGATCCGCCCCGAAGTAACGCTCGATGCCTTCGTCGTGATGCCCGACCATCTCCACGGCATCATCGTCATCCGCCATCCCCT
>CADCWG010000220.1 GCA_902806335.1 uncultured Thermomicrobiales bacterium
GCCCTCCGGCCCGTCGCCGCCGCCCAGACGCCCGCCGCGGCGGGCGCCGTGAGCGTCGCCCGGCAGACCGTCACGCTCGCCGCCGCGCGGCGGCTGCTCGAGGCCGCCGAGGCCGAGGCGGCCGAGCTCGGGGCGCCGGTGGTCGTCGCCGTGGTCGACGAGGGCGGGGCGCTCAAGGCCTTCCACCGCATGGACGGCGTCGAGAGCCCCGTGCCGGTGGACGTCGCCCCGCGGAAGGCCTACACCGCCGCCGCCTTCCGCGCCCCGACGCACCAGCTGGCCGAGGGCAACGTGGGCAACCCGGCGCGGCTGGCCTCGCTGCCGAACCTGCCCAACGTCGTGCTGCTCGCCGGCGGCTACCCAATCACGGCGGGCGACGCCGTGGTGGGCGGGGTCGGCGTCAGCGGGGCGAGCCCCGAGGTGGACATGCAGATCGCCGAGGCGGCGTTGGCCGCGCTGGGGCGGTAGCGGCCGGCCGACCTCGTCGTCCGTGCGTGCCGGCGCCCCGGTGCCGGCCACGGCGATGCCCGTCGACCGGCGCCGCGACCCACGGACCGTCTCGTAGCCGACGCCGGGGTCGGCGGCCAAGGAGCGTAAGCTCCCGATCCCGGATCGCGCCCTCCCGCGCCGGGGCCGACTGGCGGGAACTGCGTGCGTACCGGCGGGCGACCGGGCCGTCGGGCCGCGAGTGCGTGAGACCGCCGGTGCCGCGACGGGGGCCGGCCGGAGGTCGGGCACCGGCACCCGGACCGGACGGTCGAGCGCGAAGCGAACGGGTCGCCCGCATCACCGTGCCCGGCGTGTCCCCGGCCGCCCGGACCTGTGGAACCTATGCGCGGTATGGACCCGACGCGGCGCCTACGGACGGCCGCGGACGCGCTTGACGATGCCGCGGAGCGCCTCCCGCGAGAGCCCGAGGTCGGCCGGGTTGCGGTCCGCAGGCCGAGGCGGTCGGCGCTCCGCCGCCGTCGGTGTCGGCCCGGCCGCATGGTCCGGCGACCGGCGGCCGGGTGCGGCCCTCCTTCCGCGCCCGCGGACGCGCCTCAAACCAAGAGCCGCTCGGCGTCGATGGCGTCGACCCGCCAGTGCTCGTCCGGCACCACCGCCTTCGCGGTGCCGTCGGGCAGCGCGTAGGCGTAGTAGTTGCCGTCCGCACCGAGGAGGATGAGCTGGGACGGGTCATCCGTGTTCTCGCCGACGACGGCCAGCTCGGTCGGCGGGTTGGGGTCGGAGATCGGGGTCCGCACGGGGCTTCTCCGCGGGTCGGGCGGGGACGGGGGGATCCGGACGGGCGCGCCGGCCCCGCGCCGCGGGGCGTCCGGCGGCGACGCCGCTCTCGCGGCGCAGGACTCACGCCGACTGCCACCCAGGATCGCGGTGGGGCTGCCGGAGACCCGGCGGACCGCCACCGTGCAGCGCTGTCGCGCCGCGGGGGACGTGTTGGCGCGGCGGGCGCAGCGGTCGGCCGTGGGAGTTCCAGGGGGACGAGGAGTCCCCAACGCGAACATCGGGTCGCCGGGTCCCGTGGTCGGCACGCCCCCCACCGGGTGTGGCCGCGTCGATCGCCCGGCGCGATACCGAGCGAATCGAACGGCATCCCGATCACCGTGTCGCAGGTTCTTGTCCTCTGGTGAGCTCGGCGGGCTGGTGCCACGGTGGTCGTGCAGCGCGCGTGGCGAAACCTTGCGCCGCCGACCCGGCTTGCTCGAGCGCTCAACCGGGTGCATCGTGTGCCCCGCCGGGGCACTGGTTGCGTAGCCGGTTTCGGACCGCCCGGCCCTCGACGCGGAACGCCGCGATGCTGGCGCCGCGTTGACCGGCGGTTCCGGCGCGTTCCCGCCTTCAGGCCCCGTCCCACAAGCGACACGAGACGCGCCGGCCGGCGGCGGCGGATTCGATCGCGGCGAAGACCATGGCCAGGCTCTTGATGTTGTCCCCGCAGGCACCCATCGGCGTCGTCCCGGTCTCGAGTGCGGTCAAGAAGTCCCGCAGGGAGCCGGCGATCCCAGGCGGAACCGCGGTGTCTCCGGCCCGGCGCTCCTCGGTCACCGGCAGGAACCCGCCGCGCTCCACCACAATCTCGGCAATTGGCACGTCGTCGCCGCCCCGCCAACGGGCGCTCCCATGGGGCCCGACCGCCCGCCACTCGGCGTCCCAGGAGGTGTGGCACCCTTCGCTGCACCAACTGCCTTGGTAGGTGTAGCGGAGCCCCCCGGTCAACTCGAAAATCGCCGTCGCGCAGGCGCTGCCGCGGTACCAACTCCAGGGGGGGTTGAACTCCTCGCAGTAGACCGAGACCGGGTCGGCCCCGGACAAGTACCGGGCGGCGTCGAAGGCATGGATGGCCATGTCGAGGAGCAGGGGGCTGGCGATCTCCAGGCGGTGGCCGCTCTCGCGCGCGCCGATCGAGAAGTTTGAGCTGAGGATGCCGAGCGGCCCCGTCTCGTCGAGGATCAGGCGCCGCAGCGCCAGCAACCCCGGGTTGTAGCGCCGGCTCTGGCTGACCATGTAAAGCAGCCCCGTCCGTTCCGCCGCCGCAACCATCTCCCGGGCGTGCTCCATGGTGTCCGCCATGGGTTTTTCGCCGAGGACCGGCACTCCCGCCCGGAGCGCCTGGAGCGTAACGGCGTAATGCGCGGATGGCACGGTGACGTCCACCACGAAATCCGGCCGGGTGATCGCGAGGGCGCGCCCGAGGTCCGAGTCGAGCCAAAGGTCGTCCAGGGCAAGCTCGTCGGCCACCCGCTCGACCAGGTCGCCGCGGACGTCGACCCAGCCAACCAGTTCGGCCGCGGCGCTCGCCTGGAGGGTCCGCGCCCAGACTCGCCCCATGTTGCCGGCGCCGACCAGCAACGCCCGCCACGTCCGTGCCGTCCCCGTCACCGTCCCGGCGCCCCATCGTGCCGCTCGAACCACCCGGTGGGAGAGAGCTCCGGCGTGTAGGTCGTCCGACGCGGCCGCGGTCCGCCGTACGCCCATCGGACGGCGTTCGCCAGCACGCGCCGGACCTCCGGCTGGTGATAGACCGGGTGCGTCTCGTGGCCGGGGCCGAAGTAGAAGACGCGGCCCCAGCCGCGCCGAAAACAGCACCCGCTCCGGAAGGCCTCGCCGCCGCTGAAGGTGCTGATGAAGACGAGTTCGTCCGGCCGCGGGATGTCGAAAAACTCCCCGTACATCTCTTGCTCCGGAAGGACGAATGGCGACGGGACGCCGTCGGCGATCGGGTGGGTGGGATCGACCGTCCACACAACCTCGCGGTCGTCGGCCTCGCGCCACCGCAGGGAGCACGTCGTGCCCATCAGCCGGACGAAGACCTTCGCGTGGTGCCCGGAGTGGAGCACGATCAGGCCCATGCCGTTCAGTACATGTCGGTGTACCCGCTCCACGACCGCATCGGCCACCCCATCGTGGGCCTTGTGGCCCCACCAGGTCAGCACGTCGGTCCCCGCCAGCACCTCGTCGGTGAGGCCGTGCTCGTGTTGGTCGAAGAGCGCGGTGCGGACGCGTGCCCCCTCTCCTAGATGCTCGGCGATGCCGCTGGCGACGGCCCCGTGCATACCGGTCGGATAGATCGCGCGGACGGCCGGATCCTCCCGTTCGTGGATGTTCTCGCCCCAGACGGTCACCTGGATCGGGTCTCTCAACATGTCAGTCTCCCTTGCCCATCCGGCGCAGCGGCGCCGCGCCGTTTGTCGGCCAGGTCGGTTTCGGCCACGGGGCTCCGGGCGGGAGGGCGGCGGGGTGGCAAGCGGGGGCTATTGGCCCGACCCAAGCGCGGTGCGCTGTTCAGCCGCGTCGCCGCCCATTTCTGCCAAGAGGAGCGCGATGTCGGCGCCCGCGTCCTCGAGGTGCCGGTGCGCAAGTTGGCGTGCCCGTTGGGCGTTCCGGCCGGCGATCGCCGCGAGAATGGCGGCGTGGTCGTGGAGCTCCCGGGATCGCGTACGGGCGTGCGGAAAGGCCGCCGCGTAGGCGACGGCGTAGAGGTCCATGAGCGCCTCATCGGTCTCCGCCAGGATAGGATTTCCCGAAGCCCGCGCCACGGCGAAGTGGAACGCCTCGTTGGCCCGGGCGCTCCTCCCATCGTTGGGAAAGAAGGACCGCTCGGCGTCCAGGAGGACGTCTTCGAGCCGGGCCAGGTCGGCGGCGGTGGCGCGTTCGGCGGCCATCGCGGCCAGCCCCGGTTCAACGACCGTCCGCGCGTCGAGCAGGTGCAAGAGGGAGTCGATCCCCAGGCCCTGGGGGACAGGGCTTGCAAGGACCAGACGCCCCCGACCGTGCCGGACGTAGGTGCCGGACCCGTGACGGATGTCGACCGCGCCCGTGGCCTGGAGGCGCCGCAGCGCTTCCCGGAGGGTCGGTGTCGCGACCCCAAACCTCGCGGCCAGTGCCCGAACCGACGGCAGGCGATCCCCGGCATGGAGATCCTCGCGGCGGATCAGATCGAGGATCTCGCCGGTGAGCCGGGTCGACAGATCTGGCGTTGAGGCGGCGGCGGATACCGGGCGATCTCGGGCAGGCACGGGAGTCCTCCAGATCCACGAACCGTCGCCGTTCGGCGCCGGTATTGCTCCCGTGTTGACAACGCTTGGCGACGGTTCTACGATCGCGCCCGTCCGAAAAGTGATTATATCTCTCCCCCCGTTGTGCGTGCCGTGCGCGCGAAAGGAGGAGGTCGGCGTCCTCGGTGGCGGTCGGTTGAGCGGGACCGCTGGTCCCACGAGCGGATGGCACCGCCGCGTCGGCGGTGTCACGGAGGAGTTTGTTGATGGACCTCGGCGACCAGGCAAAGGGGCGGCTCGCGGCCGCCAGCACCGCCTCCTACACGCGGCGCGGCCTCGTCCGGCGTGGTGTGGCGCTGGGAGTCGCCGCCGCCGCGACCGGTCCGGCGCGACCAGGGCGCGCCGCGCAAGGCGATGCCGTCGAGCTCACGCTACTCGACCACCAGGAGCCGCGACTGGCGCTGCTGGAGGAAATGCTGCCGCAGTTCGAAGAGGCGATGGCGGCGCAGGGCAAGAACATAACCGTCAAGATTCTGGAAGGGCCGGCGCCCGACACCGAGTTCCTGACAAAGCTGACGCTCGATTACAACTCGGGGAACGCGCCGGACGTGACCTCGTTCGGCGCCACGAGCACGGCCGACTTCACGGCCGCCGGGTACCTGCTGGACCTGACGTCCCGGGCGGAGGCCTGGCCCGACTGGGCGGGGCACTTCTACCAGCAGCTGCGCGACGAGCAAGTGCAGGCCGACGGCAAGGTCTACTCGGTACCGCGCGAGGCGAGCATCATCCAGCTCTTCTACCGGAAGGACGTGCTGGAGGCCAACGGCATCCCCACGGAGCAGCCGGCGAGCTGGCAGGACCTGCTAGACCGAATGAAGGCGGTGACGGAGAAGACCGGTCAGCCGTCGCTGCTGTTCCCGGCCGGCGAGGCCTGGGGCGGGGGCACCTTCTTTGAAGGGTTCATCCACCTGATGCTGGGTACCGAGAGCCCCCTCTACGACGATGCCGACCGGAAGTGGGTGGTGCGGAGCCCGGGACTGTCCCGGGTGCTGACCTTCTACGAGGAGATGACCACCTCGGGGGTCCTGCCGGTCGAGCCGCTGCTGAACCCCGAGCCGTGGGTGGCGACCAAGTACGAGGCCTTCCCCCAGGGCGATCTTGTGGCGACGACCAGCGGGACCTGGGGCTGGATCTTCGACTGGGGGCCGGAGGGCGCCGCGCCGATCGAGGGCCTCACCGAGAAGGTGGCGACGTGGGAGTTCCCGACCGCGGACGGGGGCGAGACGTTCGTCTGGGGCGCGACGGGCTGGGTCTGGGGGATTTCTGCCGCGAGCGAGCACCCGGAGGAGGCCTGGGAGCTAGTCAAGTGGCTGGCGAGCGGCGAGTTCATGGCCGCAAACGCCGTCACCATCGGCGCCACTGCGACCCGCGACGACATCCAGACCATCGCACCCTACAACGAGTACTCGTTCCTGGTCGACGCCGAACGGCGGCTGGCCGACGCACGCTCGTTTAGGGCGCCGGAGGGTACCGAGCGGATGGTCCAAGCGGTGGGCCAGGCCACGGAAGCGGTGATCACCGGGGACCAGACCGGGGAGGAGGCGGCCAACACCCTGGCGGAGCAGGCGACCGAGTTGCTGGGGCCGGACAACGTCAAGGAGATGCAGGGGTAGCACGGCGCGGCACGACCGTCTCGGGGCGCGCTCAGGGAAGCGCGCCCCGAGACGGTGAGGATGGGGAAGCGTGAGGCCGGTACGGAACTGGCGCGACGCGTTGACCGTGGTCGGCTTTCTGGCGCCGGCGCTGGCTTTGGTCGGGCTCTTCATCGTCTGGCCGGCGGTGTGGGCCGTTATCCAGAGCTTCACGAACCGGTCGCTGACGGGGGCAGGGGCACTCAACCCGGAGTTCGTCGGGTTGGAGAACTACCGGCGCCTCGTCCGGGACGAAGACCTCCGATCGTCCTTGCTGCGGACGGCGTGGTTCGTCTTCGTCTCGGCCATCGTGGGGCAGACGGTGGTCGGTTTCGTCGTCGCTTACCTGATGGCGGAACGGCCCGGCTGGCGCCTGCGCTTCATGCCGGTCTTCGCCGCGATCTTTGTGCTGCCTCTGGCCGTGCCGGAGACGGTGGCGGCGCTGACCTGGGCGAGCATGGCCAACGGTACCGAGTCCGGGTTGCTCAACCGCGCCTTGGGAACGGTCGACGCCGGGCCGGTGAGGTGGTTGCAAGACCACGCGTTCGCGACGGTGTCGGTGGTCAACGTCTGGCGCGGACTGTCCTTCGCGATGGTGCTCTTCGCCGCAGCGTTCGCTGGCTTTCCGCAGCAGGTGCTTGAGGCGGCCACGGTGGACGGGGCCTCGCCGTCGCAGCAGTTGCGTCAGGTGATCCTCCCGATCCTTCGGCCCCAGATCCTGATCTTCCTGATGCTGACCACGATCACCTCGTTCGGCATCTTCGGGCTTGTCTACTTTCTCACCCGAGGCGGACCCGGGAACGAGACGGAGATCGTCGGCATCTACATCTACAACCAGGCCTTTCGGTTCTTCGACATCGGCTTCGGCAGCGCGGCCGGGGTCCTCTTGCTCCTCATCCTGCTGGTGCCCGGCGTCGCCTACGTCCGGCTGATGCGGGAGCAGGCATGAACGAGGTTACGGTGGCCGTCCGCGCCAGGGCAACGAACCCGACCGGACGGAGGGCCAAGGGCCGCGGTGGCCTTGGACAGACGGCGGCGTATGCGGTTCTGGTCGCGCTGGCCCTCTTCGTAGTGGTCCCCTTCAGTTGGCTGATCTTGGCGGCGTTCGACGCGCGGGCGACGATCTTCGTCAAGGTGCCCGAGACCTGGACGGTTGGGAACTTCCGCAACCTGTTCGCCGACCAAGACGGGTTCCGACTGATCCTGAACAGCGTCATCTACGCCGGCGGAGCGACGGTCGTCCTGATCGTGGTGACGACCATGGCCGGGTACGTGCTGTCACGGTTCGATTTTCCTGGGCGCCGGCCGCTGATGTTGGGGGTGCTGCTGATCCGGGTGATCCCGCCGACGGCCACCATCGCCCCGCTGTACGTGATCGCCACGGATCTCGGCTTACTGAACACGTACCGCGGGGTCATTCTGATCCTGGCCGCCTTGGAAGCGCCCCTGGTGCTCTGGATCATGAAGGGCTTTTTCGACACTGTGCCGATCGAGATCGAGGAGGCGGCCTGGGTGGACGGCGCGACCCGCTTCGGGGCGATGTTCCGGATCGTGCTGCCGCTGGCCGGTCCGGGGGTGGCCGCCGGGGGCCTGATCGGGTTCATCGGCGCCTGGAACCAGTTCTTGGTCCCGCTGGTGCTGATCTCGGACCAGGACAAGGTTCCGGTCTCGATCGGCCTGTTCCGGGCGTGGGTCTCGTACACCCGGGTCGACTGGGGATTCCTCGCGGCGATGGCGACCGTGTACGTGATCCCCGCCATCGCCTTCTACGTGATCGCGCGGCGCGCCCTACAGGCCTCGATCGCCGGCAGTCTGGCCGGGACGTAGCGGTCGAGCAGATCAACCGGGGACCGATCCGGCTAGCAAGTGACGTAACACCGCACGGACGGCAACGAGGGGCAGATCGAGCAAAGCCGTTCGCCGACCGGCGTCGCCCACGGCGCGCCGGCGGGCGGCGGCGCGGCTCGTCGCGTGGCGCGACCGGCAGGCGGGCGGGACGACCTAGGACGGGGGGACCGACGCGCGTAGTGGGACGTGAGGTGGGCGGCGAGTCGGTGGATGGCGGGGACGGCGGACTCGCGCAGGCTGCCGGGTGACGGGGAGCGCCGCATCCGGGCGCCACGCGTCTCCCGACGAGCGGCGCGGTCGGGCGGGTCCCGCCCCGGCCCGATGGGCTCCGCCCGGTCGTGCTGGGGCATGGCGATCGGCGGAGCCATGATGGTCTGCGCGACGTTACCGCCGCGCAGGGTCCCGCTTCGGGGCACCGCCGGCCGGGCCGTGGCGGTCAGGCGCCCGTCCCCCGCCTCGAGAGCACGGCGCGCACCGTCTCGTGGCTGACGCCGAAGTCGGCGGCCAAGGAGCGGAGGCTCCTGGTTCCTGCCAGGGCGCGGATGGTCGCTTGCTGCGCGGGCGTCAGTTTGCCCGGGCGGCGGGCGTAGCGGGGAGGATCGGAGTCGTCACGCAGCGACAGGCCGGGCCAGCGAGGGGGGTAGGCATGGACAGGCCGGAAGTCCGGCACCGGAACGCGGACCGGTCCCGCGAGCGGATATAGAACGCGCCGAACCGAATCCCGTCGCTTCCGCCAGGTCCCGCTGAGGCGGAGAGCCAGAGACGCCGCCGCCCAGTCCTCCGGGGGCGGCGTCGCCGTTTCCACCCAGCGACGGCGAACCTAGCGAGCGGCGACCTGGACCCTGGCGCACTCCTCAGACCCAGGGCCAGGATGCTCCCCTCGGAGCAAGATGGGCCGTCAGCAGCGTCGACGAACCGGAGGCGATTGGCTCTGGGGCGGCGATCCCTGGGCTCGGCCGTGACCCAACCGCAACCGCCGACGGGCGGAACTTATGGCGACCGCGGTGGCGGGAACCGACCGGGACGTCCGCGCCTCGCGGGATATCTCCTTCCCGGTCTTCGCCTCGCGGATTGCCATCCGGCACGGACCGACCGACAACGCCGTGAAGGCGATGCCACCGTGGGCGACAGCTAACGCGGGAGCCATGACCGGTACGTCCACGGAGGCAGTTCGGGGATGGTCGACACCTGAAGCACAGCGTTGGCCTTTCGGACGACTGGCGAGGCGGTACTGCGTTGGCTGTCCTGTTGGTAAGCGCCACCGTGGGCCCTGCGGTAAGCTGCGATATGCCTTCGCCAGACCGACCGCTACTCGCGATCACGATGGGCGACCCGGCCGGGATCGGGCCGGAAGTCGTCCTCAAGGCGCTCGGCCATCCGGAGGTGTACGAGCGCACGCGTCCGCTGGTCATCGGCGACCGTGCCACCCTCGAACGGGCGGCCCGCTGGGTCGGGGCGACGGACCTCGCCTACGACGTGGTGGAGCATGCCAAGGACGGCCGCTACCAACCGGGGGTCGTGACGCTGATCGACCCGCGGACGTCGCCTCCCGAGGGCTATGCGGTGGGTGAGGTGAGCGCGGACGCGGGCCGCGCGGCGGTGGAGTACGTCTTCCGTGCCTGCGACCTGGCGATGCAGGGACTGGTGGACGGGATCGTCACCGCGCCGCTCAACAAGGCGGCGATGCACGCGGCGGGGTTCACCTTTCCGGGGCACACCGAACTCCTGGCCGAGCGAACCGGGGCCAACCGGGTGAGCATGCTCCTCGTCGGGCCGTCGCTTCGGGTCGTCCATGTCAGCACCCACGTCGCGCTCAGCGAGGCGATCGGGCGCGTCACGCGGCGGCGGGTGGAAGAGGTCATCGAGATCGCGGCGGAGTCCTGCCGGGCGCTCGGGATCGAGCGCCCGAGGATCGCCGTGGCCGGGCTGAACCCCCACGCGAGCGAGGGCGGTCTCTTCGGTGGCGAGGAAGAGTGCGAGATCGTGCCGGCGATCGCGGCGGCCCGCGCCCGTGGCCTGGACGTCAGCGACCCTCAGCCGCCGGACACCGTCTTCCTGCGGGCGACCCGGGGGGAGTGGGACATCGTCGTCGCGATGTACCACGACCAGGGACACATCCCGATGAAGCTGCTGGCGTTCGATTCCGGCGTGAACGTCAGCATCGGTCTGCCAATCCTTCGCACGTCGGTCGATCACGGCACGGCGTTCGACATCGCCGGCCTCGGCCGAGCCAGCGAGAACAGCATGCTGGCCGCGATCGAGGTCGCGGTGCAGATGGCCGGCTCTCGGAGGGCATCGCGCCGTGCCACGTAGGCCTTCGGCAGCGTCTGCGGGATGACCCGGCTGGCCATCCTCGCCGATGACCTGACCGGCGCGGCCGACGCGGGAGCGGCGTTCGCCGGCGCGGGGTTGGCGACGACGATCGCGTTCATGAGCGCCGCCGCCGCGTTCGCGGGCGCCACCGCCACCGACATCGACGTTCTCGTTCTCTGCACGGACAGCCGCGACCTCGACGCGACGGCGGCGGCGCAGCTGAACCGAGGCGCCGCCGAAGCGCTGATCGCGGCGCCGGTATCCCGTCGTCCGCGGTGGGTCTACAAGAAGATCGACTCCGCGTTGCGAGGACACCCTCGCGACGAGTTGCTCGCCGTCATGGCGGGCCTGGGCGAGTCGAAGGCACTCGTCGCGCCGGCTCTCCCCGCGGAAGGGCGGGTGACCCTCGGAGGACGGCAGTTCGTGGACGGAAGCCCGGTGGAGGCGACCTCCCTCGGTTCACCGGGCATGTCCTCCGACCTCGCCGCCCTGTTCGGTCGCGGTGGCAGCCGGCCGGTGCACGTCCTCGGACTCGACACCGTGCGCAAGGGCACTGACGAGATAGAAGGTGCTCTCGCGGGCATAACCTCCGGGCTGGTCGTCGCTGACGCCGAGACGGATCTCGACCTCTCGCTGCTCGCCCGGGCCGCGCTGAGCGGCGACCTGCGCGTTCTCGCCGGTTCGGCCGGTCTCGCCCGACAGATCGCCCGGACGCTTGCCTCGACACCTGCTCCAACGGGGGCCGCCGGGCCCGACCTCCCCGTCGGTCCCGTCCTCGTCGTCGCCGGGAGCCTCCACGACGCCACCTCGGCCCAGGTCGAGACCCTGCGCATGGTCGGGATGCCGATCGTCCGTCCGGAGGAAGCGTTGCTCGACGGTCGGTCGTCGTCGGGCGCCCGGACGGCGGAGGACCTGGCGCGACACCTCGCCGCCGGCCGATCGGCGGTCCTGACCACCGCCGGGAGTGGACGGTCCCGGCTCGGACCGACGTTCGTCGCCGCGCGGCTGGCTGAGCTGGTCGCGGCGCCGGGGGTAAGGCGGCACCTCGGCGGCCTCGTCCTGACCGGAGGCGAGACCGCCGCCGGCGTCCTCGCGGCCGTCGGAGCGACCGAACTGCGCCTCGCCGGAGAGATCCGGCCCGCGATGCCGTGGGGGGTTCTGTCCTCCTCCCGATTGCCGACGATGCCGGTCGCCACCAAGGCGGGGAGTTTCGGTAGCGCCGACGCCCTGCTGGCGTGCGTGGAGCACCTGACCGGGAGACGCCGGCGTTAGCGGAGCCGGAGGCCGGCATCTCGGCACAGGAGTCGAAGCGGCCGGGTGCACGTGCCAGGCGGCGTCGACCGACTGGCCAGTGGCGGCTTGCCCCACGCGGGTGCCGGGTACGATGGACTGGATCGGTTACCGCGCCGATGGGCCACCCTCCCTACCAGACATCGCGGCCCGCTCCCCCACGGTCCTCGCCGGGGAGCGGGCGCGGAAGGCGGGCCCACAGCCTCCGGTGCGGCGCTGAAGGCGGGCGGTCAAGGCGGCCGCCCGCCCGCCGCGGCCGACGGCGCGGCGGTTCCAGCGTGGTATGGAAGCGACCCTGGCCGGTGTCCTCAAAGCGCGATAGCAGAACCGCCGGCGTCGACCAGATCGGCTCCTCTTTCAAGTATCGCGGCGTGGTGCTCGGGGCCCCGACGGAGCGCTGATGCGCGACCCCTTGGAACAGCGTCGCGTCGGTCGATCCGTCGAAGCGGACGGATCGACCGGCACGGCCGTCCTCAAACCGCGTCTCCGGCGTCGGGACCGGCTCGGGGCAGGCGCCGGCCTCCAGGGAAGCAACCCGCGCCGCGGCCAGTCCCTCGGACGCGGCCAGAGACGGGTCGTACGACCCGGCGCTCTCCACCCAGGCGGCGTGGTCCCCGACGCTCTGCGCCACGGCGTGGCTCCGGGCGTCCTCGTCGCTGTCTTGCCGCGTGAAGGGAACCGACAGTTCCACCGACCCGACGCCCAACCGCTCGGCCCCGCGGACGACGTCCAGTTCGGTCCCTTTCTCGCGCAGGAACCCCGGCGCCCCGTCGACCCAGGCCGCCGCCGTGTCCTCGGCGGTGGAGGCGAGGATGAGCACGGAACAGGACGGATCGGTCACCGGCGGCGCCTCGGAGCCGATCTGGACGCCTTGCCTGACGTCGTCCAGGTCGTCAGCGGGTCGCCGGGTCCATCCGGTTCGGCCGCCGGTCGACGCGCGGTCGCCTTCGATCGAACGGATGGGACCGGTAAGGAATCTCCGGGTACCGACCTCGCCAGCAGAGGTCGACTGAACCTCTTCGCCCAGCCCAGCGTCTTACCCGAGGCACGCGGTGTCGACGTGCCCCGCACGGCCTCTGAGCGTCGCATCGTCCGCGGGTCCGGCGCCGGCATCGAGGCGCTAACGAGTGTTGCCGTGACACGCGCAAATCCCCGAGTAGTCCGGCTTTGTCACCGCTACCGTCGAGCAGTTTCCCCGTGCCGGTTCGTCCGGGCCGCGCCGGGGCCCAGCAAGGGATCGGGGGCAAGGGTCGCCGGGCCGTGAAGGTCGCCGGTCTAGGGGATGAACCGGGAGGCAGACGGCTCAGCGCAGCGCTGTTCCCCCGGCGCCGGGCCGTACCGCCGGGCTTGGGCCGGTCAGGCGGTCCGGCGGCGTCCAACCGGCGACACGATGGTGGGCGGGCGGCCGGTGCTCGGCGGGGAGCGAGGAAGGAGGGGGACTTGGTCGGCGACGAACGTCCGATGACCGCGCGGGCGGAACGGCGGGCCGCTTGGTTGGCCCGGCTCGAGGCGACGACGGAGCGGCCGCTCACCGTCCTCGCGCTGCTGCTCATCCCGGTCCTGTTGGCGCCGTACCTCTTCGCCCTGTCGCCCGACGTGAGGGAAGCGCTCTTCGCGATCGACTACCTCATCTGGGGCGTGTTCGCCGCCGACCTCGTGGCAAAGGTCGCCGTGGCGCCCGATCGCCGGCGCTACCTGGTGGACCACTGGCTCGACGTCCTCCTGGTCGCCCTGCCCCTGCTCCGCCCGCTGCGGGTCGCGCGGTCGGCGCGGGGCCTTCGCGCCGCGCTGGCGGCGGTGGCCGCCGTTCGGGTGCTGATCGGCCTGCGCCGGGCGCGGGCGCGATCGGGCATCCGGTACATCGTGCTGACGGCGCTGGTCGTGGTCGTCGCCGCGGGGTCCCTGGTCACCGTGTTCGAGCGCCACCACCCGGACGCCAACATCCGATCCCTTCCTGACGGGCTGTGGTGGGCGGCGACGACCGCGACGACGGTCGGGTACGGCGACACCTTCCCGCGCACGGCGGCCGGGCGGGGCGTCGGCGTCGCGCTGATGCTGATGGGCATCGGCCTGTTCGGCGCGTTGACCGCCAGCCTCGCGGCGGTGCTGATGGAGAGCGCGGAAGACGAGGTCGTCGCCCAACTGCGCGAAGTCAACGAGCGGCTGCTCCGACTCGAGGAGCGCCTCGCGGCGAACGGTGGGACTGGAGGCCCCCTGGACGACCCTGGCGCCGGGTCGCCTACCGCATAGCCGTTCGCCCGGCGCGATCGGCGAGGTGTCCACGCCGCTCCAGGGCGATCCAGGCAATCGCGGCCCAAGCACCCCGCAACTTCAATGCGGCCCGGCGGGACACGCCCGCAGCCAACGCCGGAGCGAGCGCGGGCTGAGTCCTGAGAGTCGCAGACCCGCTGCCGTCCCTCCCGGCTTCGCCGCTCGGCGAGTGCCGCAGGGAGGTTGGAAGGTGGCTGCTCTACAACATGGCGAGCAGCAGCAGGATGACCACGATCGCCGCCGCGCCGCCGGCCAGGACCATCAGCCGGGTGTTGCGCTGGTCCGGGTCGTTCACCAACCGTCGGATCCGGTAGGCGGCCGGCGGCCCCTCACGCCGCGTCGGCTGGTCTGGCCCGGCGTTCGGCAGCGGCGGCGGTACCAGGTGCTTCGACTCGTTCGCATCGGCGACGTTGATGTCCAACGACCGCGGCTCGACGACCCGTCCGACCCAGATCTCCACGTCGGTCTCGCGCGGACTGTTCGTCGGGTCCGGATAGGCCTCGATGGACAGCACCTGCCCGTCGCCCCGAGCGTAGTCGGCGTACTGGCCGCGGTAGGAGACGGTCGACCCGACCCTCGTGGCGACCAGCTTGCCCGATTCGTCGAGGGCAAAGGTCTGGCCGTCCAGGGTCAACTCGTCCGGAAACGGACGGCCGCGCCCGTAACCGACCTCGGCCAGTTCGACCTGGCGCGTGAAGAGCGCGGCCTCCCAGGTCTCGTCGTCGAGTTCGACCGAGAGCCAGGCCCTGGCGTCGCTCTTCCGCTCCTGGAGGCGATACTCGGTCCAGTGATAGGACTCGTCGCCGGCATGCGGCTCCACGCAGGAGTACGCCTCCCGCACGATCCACTCTTCCAGCTCCGACCGGATCTCCAGCGTCGTGTCCGGAGGCAACCGGTCGAGTCGGGGGGTATTGCCGGTGGTGCTCACGCCGCGGTCCTCCTGGCCATCGTCAGTTCCACTCCGCCTCTTCTTTCAGGTAGATGAGGACACGGGGGTGGCCGATCGATGAGATCTCCCCGTTCCGCCAGAGTTCGTCTCCGAGCCGCCGTTCGTCCGTGGAGAAGGCCAGCGACGCCGCCCACAGGTCGACGTTGAGCCAGCGGTTCTTCTCCTCGGCGATCCGCAGCTCGCGCGGCTCGAACGGCCGGCTCGACGCCAGGTTGAAGCCCCAGTCGCCGAACGACGGGATGGCGTACCGGTAGGGCGTCACGTACGGCGTCGCCGCCCGCAGCGTGTTGTGGATCGTCCAGAACGTCCGCGGCGTGTGCCAGGGGCTGACCGACTGGGTGACCAGGACACCCCCGGTCGCCAGGAGTCCCTCCCCTTCCCGTTCGCCGAAGCAGCGCTTGTATACCTCCAGGTTGTACAGCTTGGCCGCCTCCAGGCTGGGGTCGACCAGGTCCAGGATGACCACGTCGAAGTAGGGCACTCCGCGCTCGGCCAGCCACGGCTTGGAATCCTGGGTGATCCAGGTGAACGCGTCGGCGGTGATCACCTCCACGCGCGGATCGTCGAGGGAGCCCCGGTTATAGCCCACCACCGGTCGCGTGCGCGCGATCTCACCCGTCATCTGGGGGTCGAGGTCGACGAGCGCCACGAGCTCGACGTTGTACTTAAGCACCTCTCGGGCGGCCAGGCCGTCGCCGCCGCCGGCGATGAGGACGCGGAGCGGCCGGTTGGTGCGCGCCTCCGCCAGGTTCATGGCGGGGGCAACCAGCAGCTCGTGGTAGATGTGCTCGTCCTTGCTCGCGAACTGGAGCGCCCCGTTGATGTAGAAGTTGCAGTCGTCGCGCCAGCAGGTGAGGGTCTTGGCGCCGTACTCGTTCGACCACTGGGCCGCGATCTGTTCCTCGTAGAGGCTCTGGTTGAGGTACCGGTAGATCGGCGCCGCCTGTGCCTGCGCCACGACTAGGCCGCCGGCGATCGCGGCCAGGGAGCCGAGTTTGAGGAACCTGAGCGAGATCTGTCTCCAGAAGAACACCAGGTTGATGAGCACCATGGCCGCGTCGGCGAGGCCAAGGAGGAGGGCCGCCGAGATCGGCCCGTACCGTGGCAGCATATGGGTCCCGTAGGAGAACCCGGCGGCCATGCCGCCGGCGTGGGCCATGAAGAGCGTCACGCCGATCGCGTACCGGAGCTCCCCGCCCTCGCGGGCGGCGATCCGGAGGAGCACGGCGTCTTCGATACCGACGAGTGTCGAGATCAGGAAGGCGAGCACGTAGATGGCAACCACGTAGTCGAACGGCAAGCGGGAGTACGAGCCGAAGGCGAGGATGCCGGAGAACCCGCTCACGAGCGTGAGCAGGATCTCCGCGTTCAAGAACTGGTCGACGAGCCGGTCGGTGCCGAACCGGGCCTGGACGAGGCCGCCGAAGCCGAGCCCGCCCAGGGTCAGGCCGATGATCAGCGAGTACCGCGTCGCCGAGTTGCCGGCCAGGATGCTGGCACTGGCCGCGAGGTTGTTCTCGTGGGCGATCGCCGTGAAGCCGAACACAAGGGAACTGAGCAGGATGACCAGGATGGTCGGCGTGGCGAGGAACCGCCCGAGTTCCGAGCGACGGAGCGACGGACGGACCTCTGAGGCGATCGGAGACGTGGCGGCCATCAGTTCCTCTTGGGACGGGAGGCGGGTACCGGACGGTCGCGTCCCGGGCCGCGATCGGTTCAGACCGTGATCATCGCCGCCAGGGTGTACGGGACGACCGCCAGGCTGCCGATGAACAGGATCATCGCCGCGTTGTCCTCGACGATCGCCTCCCTGCGGAGGTACGCGATCATGGGCTCGCCGCGCTTGTGACAGACGACCCGGAAGACCAAGGTGAACGCGGACAGGAAGACGACGGTCGCGATGACGAAGCCGAAGACCGACCACCCGATCTGACCGGCCACCGTCGACTGGCTGGTAAAGTCACCGCCGATCTTGCCGAACCAGAGGCCGGACAGGAGCGACACGGTGAAGAACGCCGCTCCAACCGCCGCGTTGTGGTCGTCCTCGACCTCGCGGACCACGTCGACCAGGCGGAGCCCGAAGACGAGGCGCATGACCACGACGCTGACGACGCCCGTCAGCGCGAACGCCGCCACGTTCCACCCCAGCTCCCGGAGGGCGACTTCGATCAGTTCGCTCGCCGACATGTCCATCTCCCGCGCTGCTCCTTTGGCTACTTGCCGGTCCCTGGGCCGCCGTCCTGGACGCCTGGGCGAGTGTTCGGTACGTCGGCCCCGGTTGCCTGGGCCATCTGGGCCGATGGGACAAGCGTCCCGCCCGTCCATGCCTGCGCGCTGCAGTCGTAGCAGCGCCGGGGACCGCGCGAGTACGCCCAGATACCGTTGTTGTAGTAGCCCTGGTAGTAGTACCGCGGGTCATCGCCCTGCGGCATGTGCCAGCACCACTCGGCGTTCGCCGGTACCTGCTCGTCCTCGGGTTCGGGCAACGCCTGAGGGGTGCCCTGGGGTGAGGGTACGCACCAGGCCCCGTACTGGTAGTTGCCGACCAGCGCGTTCTCGTCCTCCTGGGAGAACGCCAGTTGCCCGCGCTCCTTGACGAGCGTGACCTCCGGCTCGCCGAGGGCGCCGTATGCGCCGGACTGCGGACTGTCACCACAGAGGTAGCGTCCCACGTCTTCCCGGTCTGGGCTGGGGTCCTGCATTGGCGGGACGATACCTTGCCGCACGAGCTCGTCGTAGTCTTCCGTCGCGAAGGTCTTCCAGCTCTCGACGTTCCCGTCGTCGACGATGGTCTCCTTGATCGACCCGTCCGGATTGACGACCGAGACCACCTCGCCGTAGTAGCACGCCTCGCCGCTCGGATACTCGGCCGCTTCGCTCGTCCACCAGCTGTCGATCTCGAACCAGATGAACGTGCGGACGTAGGTGGTGAGCACGTCGTCCGCGAGTCGCGGGACGGCCTGGAGTTCGGCGACCCCGATCCTCGCGTTGGTGACCGCGACCCCCGCTGCCTCCCGGGCTGACTTCGCCGCCTGGTGTTCCGCCTCGGAGTACTCGGCGTACTCCCCGCGGGGATTGCCCGCCCTGGCCAGGTTTTCCCGGGCGGTCGTCGCGTACTGCCGAGCCGTCGTGATGTGCCCATCGACGACGCCCATAATCGTAGGATCTTCGTCGGACTCGGTCGCGTAGGAGGCGCGCCACTTCGCCGCGTCCGCCTCCGCCGCGGCGTAGGCGGCCATCTGGGTCTGGGCGGTCGTGAGCGCCTGGTTGAGGGCGCGCACCTCCTCGTTGAGTTGTTCCAGATCCGATTCCCTCGGAAAGAGGACGGCAACCACGCCGACGACGGCGACAAGGAGGAAGACCAGCCAGCCCATCCGTAGCCAACGGGGACGTCCGCGTCGGACCGATTGAACCACGTGCCCAGGTCCTCCCGTCTAGTGAGCCACCAGCGTCGCTTCGAGATTCCGCGCTACCCCCGCGGAGTGGGTCACGCTGGAAGTCGAGAACACCCCCACCGTGCGCCCGGGGAGCGGGTACAGGTGGACGGTATGCCAGACGAGATGCGCGTCGGATTGTTCCCAGCGGATGCTCGTGAACGGCGTCGCCTCATCGCCTGCCATCCTGGGGAATACGCTGCAGAGTCCTGAGGCCGGCGGCGCGATGCCGCGGGCCGGCAGCACCTCGAAGGAGACGTCGACGGAGTACCCGTCCTCGCGGTAGGAATGGCCACGGCCATCGCGGAAGCGGTGAAGGTGAACGGGTCGGGCGGGGCCCATGCCCCCGGCGCACGACAGCAGCTCGTGCAGGACGACTCGACCGTCCCGGCGGAGGATGACCTCGTGGCTCTCGCAGAGCACGTGGAAGGTCACCTCGAGATCCTGCCAGCTTACGGTCGCCTGGCGAAGGACGGTCAGCGCCCCCAGATCGCCGTCGCCGGCGACGACCAGCGACAGGTCGGTTGGGTCCTGAGATGTCGGAACCACGAAACACTCCTCGTTCACGGTGTCCGATCGAGTCTGGCACCGAAGGGGCGCACCGAACGGGCGCTCCCTCACGATCGCGAAGCGGGTCGCGCCCGTTACGGCGGTCCGCTCGGACGGTTCTTCGTCATCGCGCGCTCGACGAGTGCAGGTAAGTGACCCGCCCTCCAGGCATCCTCCGCGCTTGGGAGCACTCTTGCCATCTCGACCGGGTAGTGAACGAGGGAGGGGCAGGCGCGGACGCCTTACTCGACGATGGCCCGGTGACCGCGATCTCATCGGAAGACGTTTCTCCAGCGCAGAGGGTTCCGGCAAGTCTACGCCGCTCCTTGGACCCTGCGACACGCCGATCGGAGGAGGGCTACGTTCCGTTCGCCGCTCGCCGGCTGCGTCGGTGCGCCCCTTGACCCGATGCTGCTCCGTGAGAGAGTAGGACGATGTCTGAGGGGGCCGGCCGCCGCAGGCCACGCTGGAAGGTCAGGGGGCTCAGCACCGGGTGCAGCACGTCGTGGTGGGTCACCAGGGATTGATCGTGGCCGACCAGGTCGCAGTCATGACGCGCCATTCGGCGATCGCTCACCGACAGCCGTCGGGCGTGCGCTGGCTCTCGCGCGGCAGGAGGGTCCCGTGATGGTCGACAGGGTCGCCGGCTCGCGCTCACGTCCATCGCCCGTCTCCCCGGTCAGCGCCGTGGAGGTCGCCGCCGTGCGCCAGCCGACGGTTCGGGCGCACCTGCTGCCGCCACGGGTCTTCCACGACCCGACGGTGCTCGCGTACGAGCGAGAAGCGTGGTTTGGCGGCGGCTGGGTCTGCGTCGGGCGGGAGGAGGACGCGCCGGCCCGTGGGGCGTACTTCCTGGCGGAGGTGGCCGGCGAGAGCGTGATCGTCGTCCGCGGCGACGACGGGCAACTGCGCGGGTTCTACAACCTCTGCCGCCACCGCGGGGCGAGGCTGGTCGAGGCATCGGAGCCGTGCGGGAGGCTGGTGCGCTTCCAGTGCCCCTACCACGCCTGGGTGTACGACCTGGAGGGGAGGCTGCGGCCGCCCCGCCACACCGAAGCGCTGGAGGACTTCGACCCCGCCGAGTGGGGCCTGGTGCCGATCTGCCTGGCGAAGTGGCAGGGGTTTGTCTTCGTCGACCTGTCGGCGGAGGCCCCGGCCCTGTCCGCGTTCCTTGGCGACCTGCCGCCGCTGCTTGAGCGCTTCGACCTCGGCGGGCTGCGGCGCGCCCGGCGGATCACCTACGACGTCGGGGCCAACTGGAAGGCGATCGTCGAGAACTACGAAGAGTGCTACCACTGCCCCGGCGTCCACCCGCAGCTCAACCGGATCACCCCCTACGACCTCGGGGCGTACCTGGAGGGGGAGGGGCCCTGGCTGGGAAGCTACATGGAGGTTGTCGGCGACTTCGAGACCCTGTCGCTGGATGGCGCGACGCACGGCCGGCCGCCGATCGGGGGGATGCGGGATGAGGACCTGAAGCGCGTCTACTACCTCGTCGTCTGGCCGAACCTGCTGATCAGTCTCCATCCCGACTACCTGATGACCCACTGGGTCTGGCCGATCGACTCGGGGCGGACGCGGGTCGTCTGCGAGTGGTTCTTCGACCCGGCGACGATGGGGCGGCCGGGGTTCGACCCGGAGGACGCGATCGGGTTCTGGGACCTGACCAACCGCCAGGACTGGCACGTCTGCGAGCTGCAGCAGGCGGGGACCCGCTCCCGTGCCTACACCCCCGGCCGCTACTCGGCGATCGAGGGCAGCGTTCACGGCTTCGACCTGATGGTCGCCGACCGCTACGCGAACGACGGCGTCACGACCGTGGTCGAGCGGGTGGCGAAGCAGACGATCACCCGACCCACGGCGACGCGGACGGCACGCCGGCGCGAGGCCGGCGCGGTCACGGGGCAATAGCGTCCCCCCCGGCGACGCGGCGGCGAGTAAAGAAAGTCGAGGAGGACCCAGCAGGTGGCGCAACAGCGGTACGACGCGGTGGTGATCGGCGCCGGGCACAACGGACTGGTCGCGGCGTGCTACCTCGCCGGTGCCGGCCTCAAGGTCTGCATGCTGGAGCGCTACCACGAGGTGGGTGGCGCGGCCATTACCGAAGAGCTGGCGCCCGGGTTCAAGGTGTCGACCGGCTCCTATGTCCTCTCCCTGGCGCCGCGCAGCATCTTCGACGACCTCGGCGCCTGGGACGAAGGGATCGAGCTGCTGCCGCGGGAGCCGCGCTTCTTCTGCCCTTACCCCGATGGCCGCTCCATCACCTTCTGGAACGATCCGGAGCGCGCGAAGGCGGAGATCGCCAAGTTCTCCACCAAGGACGCCGCGGCCTACGACCACTACGACGACTTCGTGGAGCGCGCGGCCCGCGCCATGGACCGCTTCATCCTGCGGCCAGCCCCCTCCTTCGAGGAGGTCGCGGCCGCCTTCGTGGGTCCGGCGGAGGAGCGATCGCTCTTTGACCTGCTCTACATGGGCTCGGCGGCAGATCTGGCAGAACACTTCTTCGAGAGCGAGCAGTGGTGCGCCGTGGTCGCCGCCTCGGGCATCATCGGCACGTTCCGCGGTCCCCGCGACCCGGGGACAGGCTTCGTCAAGCTCTACCACTCGATGGGCACCGTCACCGGCCGCCGCGGGGCCTGGGCCTACGTGCGAGGCGCGATGGGCGCGGTGACTCAGGCCCTCGCGAAGGTGGCGCGCAAGCGCGGGGTGGAGATTCGCACGAGCGCGGAGGTGGCGGAGATCCTGGTCGACGGCGATGGGCGAGCGGCCGGCGTGACCCTGACGACCGGGGAGGAGGTCCGCGCCGGGGTCGTCCTCTCCAACGCCGACCCGAAGCGGACCTACCTCCAGCTGGCGCCGGCATCCGCGGTACCGGCCGACTACCGGGCGAAGGTCGCCGCGATCCAGATCGAGAGCCCGGTGGTGAAGATGAACCTGGCGCTCTCGGAGCTGCCGCGCTTCACCGCCCTCGAGGGCCAGGACCAGCGCCAGGGCTCGAGCGGCGGCCTGTTCATCGCCCCCAGCGTCGACTACATGCAGACCGCCTGCGACGAGGCCCGTGGTGGCCACCCAGCGACCCACCCGTTCCTGAACATCCACCTCCAGTCGGCGGTCGACGACACCGTGGCACCCGAGGGCCAGCACGCGATCTCGATCTTCGCCCAGTACTACCCCTACGCGCTGGCCGAAGGCTCCTGGGATGAGCGGCGGGAGGAGATCGGCGACCGGATCGTCGAGGAGTTCGGCCGCTACGCGCCGAACGTGCCCGGGTCTGTCGTCGCCAGGCAGGTGCTCGGCCCGCCGGACCTGGAGGCGCGGTTCGGGCTGACCGGCGGCCACATCTTCCAGGGAGAGATAGTCCCGGAGCAGGAGTTTGACAGCCGGCCGGTCCCCGGCTCGACCTCCTACGAGGGTCCGATCGGCGGACTGTTCCTGTGCGGTGCCGGCGCCTGGCCCGGCGGCTGCGTGATGGGCGCGCCCGGACACAACGCCGCCCACGAGGTCATCGCCCGATTCCGCGACGTCGGGGCCAGCGCCTGACGGACCAGGGGTCCGATCGGCCGGGCCCGCGCTCGCGTCGAGAGCCGGAGGAGGAGCAGGGTTGGCGTCCCCACTAAAGGCACGGGGCAAGCGGCGCCGGCGTTACCGGGGCCGAGCCGTCGATTGCCACCGTCCTTGCGGGCGGGCGTGGAGCAACGGCCGGTGTCGGGCGCCATTTCTTCGACTGGGTTCCCAGACCGACCAACAGCGCGTGTCCGGAGGAACGAGGGTTCTGGGCGGTGAGCCCCGCGGCCTCGGGGTCCGCCCGCCCTCGCCTTATGCGATACGCGTCCCCACTACCATCGAGTACGCCCCTGCCCGAGGACAGCAAGGGTCCAGGTCGTTCGGGCGGATCTTCGCCGCTGCATC
>CADCWG010000221.1 GCA_902806335.1 uncultured Thermomicrobiales bacterium
CCCCGGGTCGCGGACGGCGGCGAGGGGGACGAACACCACGCCGTCGGGGAAGGCGGGGGCGGCCTCCGCGGCGGCGCGCAGGGCGAGGCGGGTCTTGCCGACCCCGCCGGGGCCGGTGAGGGTGAGCAGCCGCACGTCGGCGCGGCCGAGCAGGGCGCGGGCGGCCGCCGCCTCCGCCTCCCGCCCCACCAGAGAGGTTTGCGGGCAGGCGATACCACCGACCACGACCCGGTCAGCTGAGCGCATTGGCGAGGTGGCGGACATTACCATGGCCGATCACCTGGTCGCTATCGGTTGTGCGTCGATCGTATGCCAATAGTACAAGTCCGCGGGCTGGGTGTCTTCACCGGGGCAAGACAGGCTCCAAGCGGACCGCGGGAAGCGATCCCTCGAACTATTCCACCGCATTCCGTCCCTCGCTGGCCGGTTTTCTAGGGCACGGGCTGGCCCGGGCGACATCGCACCCGCGTAGTGCCCACAGGACACGCGACGCTAGTGGAGAGGAAACAGACGGAGCGACCGGCCCATGCGATGCGGCGACCAAACACGCAGAGAGGCGGCCAGAAAGCCGCCCCGAGCGACGAGCGGACAACCCGCTACCGCCCTATTAGACCTGGTCTGGCGTTCACGTGCCCGCTACGTGGCCCACCGCCGTCTCGGCCGGCCCAGCAAGTAGCTCTCCGACATGCCACGAGATCCACCCAGCCGCGCGTTCGGCCGACGCCGCGGCGGCTTCGGCATCAATGAAGAGCACCGTGCAGATCACATCCCCGGTCTCAGTCACCACGACATAGCAGGCAAGATATCCCATCATCGCCCGAAAAATGGGGACCAAGCCCTCGGAGAGGCGCTGCGTTACCTCGTCCAGCCGGATCGGATCGTCGACCCGATCCCAACGCACCATGGCATACACAAATGGCCTCCTCCACGCGTGACCTACGTTTGGCCTTATCCGGCACCGACATAACGGAGAGGTCCCCCCGTTTGAGACCGGGAATCGAAGACGGGGTCGTCATGCGCCATTGGCCAAGTCCCGGCCGCATTCCCTCGACATTTGGAGGGACCGCATGACAGGTTCTTCCACCGAAGCTGCAAGGCTCGGGGGGAGTCGAACCTGGTTTCCTCCTTCCTCCAGCGCTGTCCGACTGGCCACCACGTCCGCTGGCGTGTGGAACTTCTCGACCGTCCCGGCGCGTTGTCTACGGCGATGTCCGCATTGAACGGCGACCCGCGCCCAGAACCCGATCTAGACGACGGCCTCCGTTGCTTACACCCGGCGACGGTGACCAGGACGGTCGGAGTGACGTCTCGGCATCCTGTGTCCACGAGCGAATCGCCGACCGGGGGATCAGGGTGGCGCGGA
Organism: uncultured Thermomicrobiales bacterium; assembly: GCA_902806335.1. Lineage (GTDB taxonomy): Bacteria > Chloroflexota > Chloroflexia > Thermomicrobiales > UBA6265 > CADCWG01. Next base: position 1,364 of record CADCWG010000221.1, read on the forward strand.
GCATCCCCACTACAGAATCACCGACACCGAACCGCCATCACGACGGAGCGCGCCCTTCCAGGGGTGCAGGCCCACGAGCGCGTCGGTGGCGGATACGTGGCCGCAAGGAAGGTGCGGGTAGGTCGAACCAGGACCCGAGCTGCTTGCGCAGGTGTTCAACCTCGCAGGTCGACCACGTCCGCATCAAAGCCCACGAAAGCTGGGCTGGTGCCGGCCGTCCGAGGTGCTGTTCGTGCCCGATCTCGCGGACGGACCACGACGATGACACCTTACCGGACACCAGCCGCGCATCCCCCAAAGGACTGATTCTTCGGACCAATGAGCTGGCACCCCCAGTCATGCACGCGGACCGTTCCTCTATCACATGTTGGAGAGCAACCTGAACCCCCGAGGCAAGGGTGGACGACGTTTAGCATCCCGTCATGGCATGCACATTCGCCGTCGCCGCTCAGACATTTGCCGGAACTGTCGACCCAGTCCCTGGGCACTCGGAAGTGGAGGAAAGCCTGGCTCTTGAGCGTCCCGCACCTCATCAGGTGGGGTGGCGTCCGGCGCCGGCATGAGTGCCCAGGCCCCCCGCCGACCGGGCCGGCCGGCCGTCGCCGTCCCCAGAACAATGGAGGGCAAGGCCAACGTCAAGCCCCGCCAAACGCCCGATAAGCGAGGCCGGGCCAGGCGTGCCCATCCGTTCTCGGATATCGACGGGACTGACCGACACCGACCGCACGGCATCCTCGTCAGGTTCCACATCGACTGGCCCCCCGCGAAGTGCGGCAACACGCGGGAAGTTGGGCAGGAGGTTCGGTGCGTATGATCTGCCGACGATCAGGGGAGGGGCGACTCGGTTGAGTGTGGGGGATCGTTCATGAGGCCGTGGCGGTATGCGCCGTCCACGGCGGCCGAACGCGAGTCCACGCCGAGCTTTGCGAGGACGCTCGTAACGTGCGTCTTTACCGTGCCGATGCTGACGAATAGAGCGTCGGCGATCGCCTGGTTGGAGCACCCGGCCGCGAGCAAACGCAGCACATCCAGCTCGCGGGGTGTCAGGTCGGCGGGCGGCTGCCGAGCGGCTGCCGCACCCACGTCGTCGGCTTGGTGCCGGTGACGACTCGGCGCGGTCGGCTCGGGCCCTAACGGGCCGGCGACCGCCAACTCGGCCGCCGCCTCGGCGTCCTGGGTGGCTTGCTCGATCGTCATCGCCCGGCCCTCCGCGAAGGCCGTGGCGAAGGCGTCGTCGCCCAACGCGGCGCGCGCGCCCTCCAGGGCCCGACGGTGTTGCGCGTGGTGCTCGACCAGGGCCATTCCCATCGTCTCGCAGGTGGCCGCGACCGCACCCAGTAACCGTGCCGAGGTGGTCGCCTGGCCCGTCGCTCCCGCGACGTGGGCGAACCCGGCCAGGGCGTCGACGGTCCGCACGGCGTCGCCTATGGAGCCGGCCACTCCGAGACACTCCCGGAGCCACGCGACGGCCTGCCGAATGTCGCCGCGCGCGACGGCGACCTGGGCGGCGCCAACCAGCACGAAGCCGAGGCTGATCGGCGATCCCTGCCGGGCAACGGCGAGCGCCTCAGCGCTCAGCGCCGCCGCCTGGTCAACGTCGCCGCGCCGGTAGGCCGCGTCGGCCAGGTTCTCCAGCGCCATGGCCACCCGAGTCTTGCTGCCCAACCTTAACTCGAGGGCGAGCGCCTCCTCCCACCTGGTCGTGGCGAGGTCGTCGTCGCCGCGGAACTCCGCCGCCCCGGCGAGGCTGGCGACGGCGCGGGCCGTCGCGTCCAGGTCGCCCGCGGCGCGGGCCAGCGCCAGCGCCTCTCCGAGCCGCGCCTCGGCCACCGCGTGGTCCCCCTGGTACGTCGCCAGGAGCCCCACCCCCCGCAGCGCCTTTTCCCGAACGGCCGGGGCGGCCACCCCACCCGACGCGGCGAGAGTCCGTTCTAGCCACGACCGGCCCTCGGCGAAGCGCCCACCTCTGTACCAGAACCCGATGAGCGCGCCGGCCAGCCGCAGGCCGACGTCGGGCGATCCCTGCGCCAGCGTCCACGCCAGCGCCGCGGTTAAGTTGTCCTCCTCGGCCTTCAGGCGGGCCAACCATCGTCCTTGGGTCGGCGTTCGGCTTTCCCGCTCGGCTCGCTCCGCCAGGTGCTCCGCCAGGTCTAGACACCAGGCGACGTGCCGCCGACCGACCTCCACCGCCTCCCCGCTCGCCTCCAGTTGCTCCACCGCGAACTCGCGCACCGTCTCCAGCATCGCGAAGCGCGGCTCGCCGTCCGGTCCGGCCTCCGTCCGCAGCAGGCTCTTGTCCGCCAGCGACGCGACGCCGGCGAGCGCGGCGTCGGGGGAAGGCGCGTCGACCACCGCCTCCGCCGCCCCCAGCGTGAAGCCGCCGGCGAAGACGGCCAGCCGCCGGAACAGCGCCCGCTCGTCCGGGGCGAGCAGGTCGTGGCTCCACGCCACCGCGCCGCGCATCGTCCGCAGCCGGTCGGGCTGGTCGCGCGGCC
>CADCWG010000222.1 GCA_902806335.1 uncultured Thermomicrobiales bacterium
CGCGCCGGGCGGCGGCCGCGCGGACCAGCAGCACCGGCCACGGCGCGCGGCGGACGGGCCGGTCGGCGACGCTGCCGAGGAGCCACCGGCGACGCGCCGCCGCGATGAGGTCGGCGTCCCCCGCCGCCCGCGGGATCCCGGCGACCGGGTCCCCGAAGGCGACCGCCGGCTCGACTGCGCGCCCCTGGCGGTGCAGCCCCGCGCCGACGCCCACCAGGTAGGCGAGGGCCGCCGCCCGCCGGCCCGCCCGCCAGTCCGAGGCCTCGGCGGCGCTCGCCAGCATCGGCCCCTTGGTGTCGGGCTCGACCAGGAGGAGCTGGACGCGGCGGCTGGGGATCCGCTCGGCGAGGGCGAGGGCCGCCTCGGCGGCGGCAGACCCGTCCAGCGGGACCAGGATGCGCTCGACCACGGCGGCCCTCCTCCGGGTGCGCGGCGGTACGACGGGCGCGTGCCAACGGGCTGCCGATTGGGGCCTCACCGCTGTTGACGAGCGGCGACCGCCCGTCCTCGACCACCCGATCGTCGCCGGGATCGGCTGGACCGGCAGGCTGTGCCGGGCGACGTCGGAGGGGGGCCTGTGGGAACTCACTCGGCGAGGCGCTGGTGAAGCATCCAGCTGCGGGAACTCGGGGCCGGTTACCCCCGGCACGGCGACGAGGTCGAGCGTCGCGTACGGGTAGGGGCCGAACAGCTCGGCGAAGGCCGCCAACGACGCCGCGCCCCACCCCAAAATCCGCGCCACCCCCGCGGCGTCCTACGGGGCGTGGTGCGCGGTGACCGTGGTCTCGCCGACCTCGGTGCTGCTGGAAACGAGGCCCGGGGCGGCCACGACGGCGACGTCGCGGGCCGGCCCGCTCGCGACCCGCCACACCCGGAGGTCCCCCTGGCCCCGTTCCTCCACCGACACGCCCGTGGTGACCAGCGCCAGGTCATCGGGGGCGGTCAGCGTGACGTCGAACAGGGCGGTGTTCGAGAACGTCGGGTCGCTCCAGGCGGCCGGCGGGTCGGTCTCCCAACCGGACGCGGCGTCGTGCCCGGCCAGGACCGGGAACCAGTGGGCGAGCGCCCAGGCGCCGGTGTCGGGATCCAACCGGAACGGGCCGGCCCCGTCCGCGGGCGCCGAGGGAACGGTGGTGGTGAACGCCGTGCGCACCGCCGCTGTGCCGCCCGGGGGTAGCACCTTGCCCAGCGGCACCCGCAGCAGGACCAGCCCGCCGGCGCCAGGGTCCGGCGCGGCCGCCGCGGTTGCGCCGGAGACGGCGTGGAGCGGGGGCGGTTCCGGGGCGACCGGCACGCCGTCGACGGCGACGTCCCGGACGGCCATGCCGCCGGCGGCGTCCTGGCGCAGGTTGGGGTAGAGCCGGAAGTAGAGCTCCGTCAGCGGGGCGCCGGAACCATCGGTGTACCGCGGCGTCTGCGCGCCCCGGACCGTCGCCAGGTGCTCTTCGTCTGCCGCCGAGGTGCCCGCGGCCAGGACATCGCCGGTGAGAGAGGGAGCGCCGGCCGGTCCGACGGGCGTGGCCATCTCTGGGGGGAGTGGCGTGTCGGCGATCCCCGGGGGGCGTAAGGTCACCTCGATGGTATAGGCCGACAGGCGGCCGGCGATCGCCCCCATGACCGGCGCAGGACCTCTTGTCGAGGCTAAGCAAGCGAGCGAAGCGGAAGACGATGCAGCGCACTTGGCCCCGCCCGTTGCGCTGGCGGTCTGCCTCGGCTAGCCTGCGCCTCGTGACGCTTGTTCGTGCCGGCGGACGCGAGGGGGTTCTTCCTCACGCGTCGAGTGACGGAGCGGGTCTTTGTCCGGTGCGCCCGGTTCAACGGTCGACGTCCTGCGGGAGGCGCTCGCCTACGCCGATTCCTGGCTCGCGTACCGCGTCTGGAAGCTCCGCGCGCCGGGCGCGCAGGTGGCGGTCTGGTTCGACGGCAAGGTTCAGTTCAGCAAGGCATACGGCCTCTCGAACCTCGACACCGGCGAACCGCTGACGACGTCGCACCTCTTTCGCGTCGCCTCCCACTCCAAGACCTTCACCGCGACGGCCGTCATGCAGCTCCTCGAGGCCGGCAAGCTGAGGCTGGACGACGCCGTGGGGTCGTGGGTCCCAGCCCTTACGGGGGCCGGTTCGCCGCTGGCGGAAGGCACCGTGCGCGAACTCCTCTCCCACTCCTCGGGCGCCATCCGCGACGGCGTCGATTCGACCTACTGGTCGCATGGCCGACCGTTCCCGGGCGAAGGGGAGTTGCTGGAGCTCGCCATCCGCGAGGGCGCCGTCCGCCAGCCGGAAGCGGCGTTCAAGTACTCGAACATCGGGTTCTCGTTGCTGGGCCTGATCGTCGGCAAGGCGGCGGGCAGCACCTACAACGAGTACACCAGGGCCGCGATCATCGAGACGCTCGGACTCCAAAATACCGGACCGGAACTGGATGAGGCCCGCCTGCCCGAGTTTGCGGGTAATCACAGCGGTCTCAGCAGCTGGACCGAGCGCCAAGTCGTCCCCCACGTCGACACGCGCGCCATGGCGGCGGCAACCGGGTTCTACTCCACCGCGGAGGACATGGTGGTCTTTGCCTCCGCGCATTTCTTCGGCGACACCCGGCTGATCAGCGACCGGTCGAAGAACGAGATGCAGCGGCCGGTCTGGACGGGCCAGTCGCCCGAGGCGCCGCAGGACGGCTACGGATACGGCACCAGCATTCGCCACTACGACGGCCACCGCATGGTCGGGCACGCGGGCGGTTACCCGGGGCACATCACCCGCACCATGTGGGACCCGAACGAAGGCCTCGCCATCTCGGTGCTGACCAACGCGGTCGACGGACCGGCGGAGGAGCTGGCTGCTGGCGTGCTGAAGATCCTCGACAAGGCGCGCGACGTGCCGCCGGCATTACCGCTCGACTCGGGTCTCGTCAACAGTGCCGCCATACCTCCGCCCGCCGCGCCGGAGAAAGAGATCGATCTCGCCACCTTCTCCGGTCGCTTCGCCGCGTTCTGGGGCGTGACGGACGTCTTCGTCCTGGGGGGGAAACTCTTCGCGAGCAGTCCCGTTGGACCATCGCCAGTGGTTCAGCCGTCCGAACTGGCGGTGGTCGACGAGAACACGCTACGCGTCATGGACGGTTCGCCGTACGGTTCGCTCGGCGAGTTCTTCCGCTACGAGCGCGACACGGACGGCAAGGTCGTCAGCCTCTTCACCGGCGGCATGAAGGCCTGGCCGATCGAGGACTACCGCGCCCGCGGCCGGGTGCTGTAGTCCTGGCCGCAGCGGCGCGGCAGCGGCACGGCAGCGGCACGGCAGCGGATGCGGGAGGCGGGTTGGTGCGCTCCCGCTTTCGCGCCTCCGGACCAAGTCCACGGAGCCAGCCGCGGCGGCCGGCTGCCGGCTGTCATCGCCCTCGAGAGGCACTCGTCGTCTGAGAGCCGGACCAGCACGACGCAGGGGGGCACCGAGAGGTAGGCTGGAGGCGCTCGGCCGCCGTGTCCGCCGCACGCGCGGGGCAGGGCGGGCTCAGTCCGCGACCTGGGCCTCTGTCGCCTGGGCAGCAGAGTTCCGGACAAAGCGGACCGGGGCGTTTTGGGCACAACCTGCTGCTCGTGGAGGAGCCGGAAATGGCCCACGGGGACGCCGCCCTCCGCTGGACACGGCCAGGTCTAAGCCCAAAGGACGCCGCCTCGTCGGACGGCGTTCCGGGCACCACGCCGGCCTCCAGGGCGCGCGGGGTGGACGTGTCCTCATCCCCGGGCCCACCGAAGTGGCATGGACCGCTCGGAAAGGGACGGCACGGGGATCGGGCGGTTGCGCCGGGAACCATCCGGGGCGATGCGGCGCGGGGCGGCCCCACCGCCTAGCCTGGTCGGAGGGGTGAGAGGCACACCGCCTGGCGAGCCTCAAGATGGCGGCGGGACCTCGCCCGGTCTTGGCAGCCGGACGGTGCCCACGCTGGGCACCGTCCGGTCCGTGGGCCGGCCGAGGAGCGCCCGGTAGGACGCGTCCCGGGCGGTCCGCTCCAGCGACGCCTTTCGTCGGCGAGTCGCGCGTCGCGCTGGACCGGGACGAGCGGGCCGTTGGCCCGCGTGCCGGGCAGAAGCGCCACGCTGCCGAAGGGTCCGGAGGTACGGAAAGCACCCGCGGCTCGCCGGCCGGATCGCTCTCCGGGATCAGCACGGACCGCCGTTGCCGGCGAACCGCCGGAGCCGGCGATGGGTGCCCTCCTCGCCACCATCCCCGCCTCGGCGACGAAGCCCCCGCCGAGCCGGTGGGGCGGGCGGGTGCGGCCCGACGCCCATCACCGGGTTCCTCAGAGGGACCGCATCCACTCCACGACCGAGCCGGTGGCCCCGGCCTCGGCCATGGCCGCGCGGACGGAGTAGGGCGGCGTCTGCGCGGTCGTCGCGCGGATCGCCTCGGTGACCGAGGCGATCCTGCGGCCGTTGGGGGGCATCTTGGCGACGTAGCCGTTGGTGCGGAAGAGGCACCAGATCCGCTTGCCGCCGTGCGATCGGTCGATGTGCACCTCCCCGTCGGTGCGCGTGACGTTGAAGCGGTAGGTCACCGCCTTCTGGCCCTCGTTCGGGTCGTAGATGTGGAGCGTCACGTCCTGGCCGCTCTTCTCGTACCCGTAGGCGAGCACCTGGTGGTTCTGCCCGATGTCGAAACTGTCCGTCTGGATCAAGCCAAGGGGCGAGAGCCTGCCGGCGTCGATGTCGGCCTGGATCTGCGGGAACGCCTCGCGGTACGTCACCCACGACCGGCCCCGCGTCAACCCCACCGCCTGGACGACGCCCTCGTCCCCGTTCGGGTAGTGGGGGGAGGAGTACCCGAGGTACCGGTGCCCCTGCCCCCCGACGTCGAAGCTGTCCCACAGCCGATCGCGGACGTACTCGAAGACGGGGTCGTCCGCCGCCGTCGGGGGCTTGTCCCGGTCGGGCGGGAGCAGGTGGCTGGCGTGGTAGTCCATCACGGCGTAGACCATGCCGCCGCAGAGACCGGTGTCGGCGTGCGTGATGGGCCCGAAGTCGTCGTCCAGGACCCGTTCGTAGCCGAGCTCGCGCAGCGGCCCCGGTTGGGACTCGAAGAGCTTGTTCCACAGGAACCCGAGGCTGATGACCGGCAGGTCCCCGCTCCAACTGTTCGTGAACACGAACCCCCGGCCGTTGGGGTGGAAGTTGGGAACGCTGCGCAGGGCGGTGCGCCGCAGCCTGATCTCTAGCGTCGCACGGTGGCCTTGCCCCCCCGAGTGGGTGACCTCCCAGCCCGGCGGCGCCCAGACGTGGAACGTGTTCCCGTACTGGGACTCGATCAACGGGCTGTTCCAATGGACGTAGAGCTCGCCCCCGTCGGGGGCGTCGATGTTGTAGCGGACTCGACCCTCGGTGCCGGTGGTCGCCGTGAGGAAGAGGTCGCCCTCGCCCTGGAAGCCCCTGCGCTCGCCGGGCGCGATCTGCCGAGGGGGCGTCCAGCCGGGGGTGTACTCACCGGAGACCACCTCCTCGCCGGTCAGTGTCAGCGTCGCGTCGGTCTCGTTGCGGATGTAGACGTACATCCGGATTCGACCGCCGGTTTGCGCCCTGGTACGCGCGGCGGCCGCCACCGGGTCGTTCTGAGGGATTGGACGGGCGTCCGCATCCCCAATCACCCTCTGGGAGCCCGGACGAGCCGAGACGGACCGAGCCCCGCCGGCGCACGCGTCGCCGGCGATCAACCCGGCGGCGAGGCCCGCCTGGATCAACTGACGGCGTGACACCGGTCCGGTCATGGGGAAGACCCCTTTCGTCGCGTCCTCACCGGGAGTTCGCCCCTGGCGCGCCCGCGGGATCGCTGGAGAACCGGCCACACCGCGCGCGGATGGGCGACGGATGCCGCGCGACGAGCGCGGATCGGGCATCAACGTGGCCGGCCGTCGCGATCGGCCCCGCGTTCACTGGAGGGCGATCAGGATGGGGACGAGGCCCTGCCCGTCCTCGAGCGGACGGAGCGCCTTCCCGATGACGGCCCCGAACGCCCGGCCCCGGTCGGCCGCCTTCATGGCGTGGCCGGGCGTGGACGATGTCGTCAGGAGATCGCCCACATCGATCGGGGCGAACCGCGCGTCCACCTTGCTGTAGACCTTTCCGAGCAGCGCGATCGGCTTCCGGGCGCTGGAGGGCCCCTGCCTGTCGAGCACGATGCCGGGCCGGTAGGCGCCGGCGCCCGAGACGACGCCGGCGACCCGCGGGTCGTACGGGCGGCGGCTGCACCGCACCGCTCCGTCGTCGTCGAGCACCATCACGGTCCCCGGCTCGACCGGCTCCACTTCAGCCACGTCGAATTCTTCGGCGCAGTCGGCGTTGGGCAGCTGGATGTCACCGGTCACCACGACATCGCCGTCGAACATGCCGGCCGGGGCTCCCTTGCCGTAGACGCCCGGCCCGGTGTTGGTGATGTGGTACCCGGCGACCGCGGCGATGCCCTGGCCGCTCGCGTGCCCCTTGACCCCGACCCCGCCGGCCTTGCCATCGCCCATGACGGCGGACGGGCCGTTCTCGACGCCGTCGGTCTCCCCGTACACCCCGATCCACTTCGTGCTGGTGCCGATCACGCCGGGGCCGGGGTTCCCGACGCCGGCGACCCCCGCGCCGCCGACAGTGCTGGTGCTGATCCCGGCGACGCCGTGCCAGGTTCCGCCGTCGCCGCGGACGCCGACGGCCGCCCCCTGGCCGAAGACGGCGATTGCCCCCTCGCCCTGGGCGACGCCGTGGACGGCGGTCTCTTCGGCTGCGGTGACCTCGTTGGAGAACGTGGGCATTCCTGGCCGCCTTTCGGGTGGCCACGCCGCGGCGGCGCGGCCACGTTGGTGGGACGCGCGGTCCGCGTGCCGGAAGCGGGTGGTCGAGGACGTCTTGACGGGCAGGACTGCGGCCGTCGACGGGGACGCCACCTCCTTCGCGCGGGTCACGACGTCCTGCCGCTCCGCCCGAGAGCGGAAGCCGCCGCGGGCGAACGGCGCCCCGGACGCTTCTCGGCTGAACGTCGCGACGACGTGCGGCCCACCCGCCCCAGGCCTCGACCGCGCCGAGGCGCCGACGCCGGACCGATCCACGTAGGGCCGTGCCAAACGGACGGCCCGGGATCGGCCCTGATTTCTCCGTCCGCCAGTGCCGACCCGGGGGCGCGAGGGGTTCTCCCGGGTCGGCACCGTTCACGGCGCTGACCGCGCGATCACGGCGGATCGGCGCAGCCGGTCCTTTGCGCGCTGGCTCAGTGCTCTCCAGTGTGGGCGGCCCCTCCCTGCACGGCATCGGTAGGAATACTCGTCTTGTCCCCGGTTGGCGACTAGGCAAACTCCTGGTCGAACTCACAACCGGGCCACATCCAGTTCCGGCTGCAGGCGCGGGACCGTGGCCGATGGGATCGGCCGCGATCGCGAGCCGACGGACAGGGGCGTTGGAGCCCAGAGAAGTCATGCCAGCGGGCCAGCGCCCTGCAGCCCTGGCATCCGGCCCCGCTCTCGCCTGGAACGGCTGAGCGTGCTCATCTGCCTACCTGAAGGTGATGCGAGGTCGCCGGCGCCGTAGTGAGCAATCCTCCCAATGCGGACGGAGCGGACCAGGGCGTTCCAAGCACAACCTGGTACCCAGCGGTCTGCCTGGGACCGCCCTCGCCCGTACGATCGGAAGCGACGGCCGCTTCCCACCTCAGCGGACGGCACAGCGCCGAGGGCCTGGCCGCGTCGGCCCGCCTTGATCCGTCGACTCCCGGCACCCCGGCACCGGCCCGACCTGCCCCTACAATGCCCGATGACACGCGTCACGGGCCGGCCCGTCGTGGCGGCCGGGCGACCGTCGCACCGAGGGCACGGGGCAACCGGTCGGGGACGAGGGGGTGGAGGGGACCGTGGGGGCCGAGTCCGAGGTCGCGGCGCAGCCGCAGTCGCTGGCGCCGGACGCGGACCGGCGGATGGAACTCTCGCTGCGCCGGCTCCGGCCGCGCCTCGAGGAGGCGTTCCGGGCCGAGCCCGACGCCGACCCCGCCCTCTGGGACGCCTTCTCGGACCGGCTCGACCGCCACTTCCCTGCCCTCTTCGGCCCCCTCGTCGCGCTCTACGGCGACCGCTACGACTTCTTCTTCCACCTGGAGCGGGTGCTGCTCCTCGCGCTGCGCTCGTGGCTCGACCGTCCCGCCGACCTGCGCGAACTCGACGCCCGCCGCGAGGCCGACCCGGCCTGGTTCCAGTCGGAGCGGATGATCGGCGCGGTCGCCTACGTCGACCGCCTCGCCGGCGACCTGGCCGGTCTCCGTACCCGGCTGCCCTACCTGCGCGAACTCGGCGTCACCTACCTCCACCTGATGCCGCTCTTCAAGGTCCCGGCCGCCAACAGCGACGGCGGCTACGCGGTCAGCTCCTACCGCGACGTCCACCCCGCGTTCGGCACCATGGCGCAGCTCGCCGACCTCGCCACCGACCTGCGCCGCGAGGGCATCAGCCTCGCCCTCGACTTCGTCTTCAACCACACCAGCGACGAGCACGCCTGGGCAGGGCAGCTGCTCGCCGGGGCCGACCCCGACGACGAGGAGGCCAGCGCCTACCTCACCTTTCCCGACCGCACCCTGCCCGACGCCTACGGCCGCACCCTGCGCGACATCTTCCCCGCGACCCGCCCCGGCAGCTTTACCTACCGCCCCGACCTCGGCCGCTGGGTCTGGACGACCTTCTACAGCTTCCAGTGGGACCTCAACTACGCCAACCCGACCGTCTTCTGGCGGATGGCCGGCGAGATGCTCTTCCTCGCCAACCGGGGCGTCGAGGTCCTCCGCCTCGACGCGGTGGCCTTCGTCTGGAAGCGCATGGGCACCGCCTCGGAGAGCCTGCCCGAGGCCCACCTCGTGGTCCGGGCCTACAACGTGCTCCTCCGGCTCGCCGCCCCCGCCCTGCTCTTCAAGAGCGAGGCGATCGTCCACCCCGACGAGGTCGCCTCCTACATCGCCCCCGACGAGTGCCAGCTCTCCTACAACCCGCTGCTGATGGCCCTGCTCTGGGAGGCCCTGGCGACGCGCCGCGCGACGCTGCTCCGCCAGTCGCTGGCCGAACGCCTCCGGATCGCGCCGGGCTGCGCCTGGATCAACTACGTCCGCGGCCACGACGACATCGGCTGGACGTTCGACGACGGCGACGCGGCGGCGGTCGGCATCAACGGCTACGACCACCGCCGCTTCCTCAACGCCTTCTACACCGGCCGCTTCCCCGGCAGCTTCGCCCGCGGCCTCCCCTTCCAGGAGAACCCCCGCACGGGGGACGCCCGGATCTCGGGCACCACCGCCTCCCTGGCCGGCCTCGAGAAGGCCCTCGCCGAGGAGGGCCCGGCGGAGGTCGACCTCGCCGTCGGCCGGATCCTCCTCCTCCACGCCGTCACCCTCGCCGTCGGCGGCATCCCCGTGCTCTACCTCGGCGACGAGCTGGCCACCACCAACGACTACGGCTATCGCGACGAGGGCGACAAGGTCGACGACTCCCGCTGGGTCCACCGCCCCAAGTTCGACTGGGACCGCGCCGCCCGCCGCGACGACCCGACCACGATCGAGGGCCGGGTCTCGACCGGCCTCCGGCGCCTGATCGCCGCGCGCCGGGCCCACCCCGCCTTCGGCGGCAACCGGACCGAGGTCGTCGACCCCGGCAACGACCACGTCTTCGCCTTCGTCCGCCGTCGCGGCGGCGACCGCGTCCTGGTCCTGGCCAACCTCACCGAGGCGCCCCAGAACGTCGCCGCGAACCAGCTCCGCGTGCACGGCCTGGCCTACGCCTTCGCCGACCTCGTCACGGACACCCCGACCACCCCAGACCCGGATGCCGGGCTCACCCTGGCCCCCTACCAGGTCGCCTGGCTCGTCCCGGGCTCGCCGACCGGCGAACGCTGACGGTCGATCGGGCGATCGGGCGATCGGGCGATCGGGCGATCGGGCGATCGGTCGGCGGGCCAATGCGGGGCGAGGGCGTCGGCGGCCCGCCGTCGGCGCCCGCCCGTCCGCGCCCCGCCCCTGGCGCCCGCCGCACGCCCCTACAGCGGGTCCGGCAGCGACCCGGGGCGGTGCGTCGTCACCGGCGAGCGGTCGAACAGCGCCAGCGCCTCGTCGGCCAGCGGCGGGCGCCGGGTCAACTCCAGCACCGCGTCGGCCAGGCGACGCCGGGCTCCCGCCGGGTCGGCGTAGGTCCGGTTGCCCGCCAGGACCTTGCGCGCGCCCCGCTCCTCGTAGTGCCCCCAGAGCACCAGCCAGCCGGTCTGGACCGGGTGGACCTCGACGAAGCGGCTGAAATCCTTCCAGACGAACGCCGCCGGGGCACCGCCCGACGGCGCGTCGGCGGTGCCCTCGGGGCGCGTCGGCGTCGTCACGTCCACCGCCTTCTCAGGGACTGGGGCCGTCGCCGGCTGCGGGTACGGGTGCCGGGGGCCAGGTCCGGCTGGCCCTGACCCGCCGTGGTCTCGGAGCCCTAGGCAAGCCACGAGCGGGTCATGTTACCGACCCGCCCGCGGGACCGTCGACCTGGCGCCTCGTCCCCTACTGCGTCTTCCGCGGGTCGAGGGCGTCGCGCAGGCCGTCACCGATGTAGTTGATCGCCAGCACCGTGATGAAGATGAAGAAGCCGGGCACGAGCGGCTCGTGCGGGGCGAGCTGGAGCTGCTGCTGGGCGTCGTTGAGCATCCGGCCCCAGGTCGGCACGTCGCTCGGGAAGCCGAGGCCGAGGAAGGAGAGCGTCGACTCGGTGATGATCGCCGCCCCGATGCCCAGCGTCGCCGCGACGATGATCGGGCTGAGCACGTTCGGCAGGATGTGCTTGAGCATCAGCGACGACCGGTTCGCGCCGATCGCCCGCGCCGCCTCGATGAACTCCTTCTCCTTCGTCGCCAGGAAGCTCGCCCGCACCAGCCGCGCGGTCGGCATCCAGTTCAGGAAGGAGATCACCACGACGATCAGGGTGAAGTAGCCCATCAGCGGGCTATTGAACCGCTCGTCGAAGAAGTTGACGATGCTCTCGCGGAACAGGAAGGAGATCAGGAGGAGGAGCGGTAACTGGGGCAGGCTGATGAACATGTCGGTGACACGCATCAGCAGCGTGTCGGCGACCCCGCCGAAGAACCCGGCCACGGCGCCGACCGCCGTCCCGAGCACGATCGCCACCAGCGCCGCCGTCAGGCCGACGGCGATCGAGATCCTGCCGCCCCAGAGCACCCGGGCCAGCATGTCCTGCCCCAGCGAGTCGGTCCCGAGCAGGTTCTCGCGGCTGAAGCCGAGGCTCGCGTCGTACTCGAACGGCTCGTCGATCGCCCGCCCGTAGAGCGGGCTGCCGATGAACGTCCCGAGGATCAGCGCGATGAAGACGGCCAGCCCGACCATCGCCAGCCGGTGGCGGCGGAACTGGCGCCAGGCGTTGCCCCACAGGGACCGATGCTTGGGCTGCTTGGCGGCCCGCCCCCCGGCGAGCCCGCCCCGCAGGCCGGGCGCCGGGACGACGACCCCGTCGGCGCGGGGCGTGCTGGCCCCGAGTGGCCCGGAGACGTTGAGCTCGGCTTCCTGGGACATCGCTGCTCTCCCTGACGGTGGCCGCGGAGCCATCCTCGTGCCCCGCGCCCTCGCCCCTACGTCAGCTTGATGCGGGGGTCGAACGCGGCGTACAGCAGGTCGGCGATGATGTTGAACAGCACGACCAGGATCGCCACCCCGAAGGTGATCGCCATCACCACGGGGGTGTCCGACGACCGGATCGCGCTGATCAGCGCGTTCCCGATGCCGGGCACGGTGAAGATCTGCTCGGTGATGATCGCGCCGCCGAAGATCTCCGGCACCTGCAGCGCCACGATCGTGATCACCGGGATCAGCGCGTTCCGCATCGCGTGGGCGATGAGCACCGTCTGCTCGCGCAGCCCCTTCGCCCGCGCGGTCCGCACGTAGTCCTGGCCCAGCACCTCGAGCATCGAGGCGCGCACGAACCGCGTCAACCCCGCCGCGCCGGCCAGACCGAGCACCATCACCGGCAGGATCGACTGCTTGATGTTGCTCGCCAGGGGATCCGTCCGGTCGAAGACGAACGGCAGCCCCAACGGCGTGTCCTGGAGCCGGATCCCGAAGATGTAGATCAGCACGATGCCCGAGAAGAACGTCGGGATGCTGAACCCGAGGAACGCGAACGTGGTCGCGAACTGGTCGAAGAGGGAGTACTGCTTGAAGGCGGAGACCACGCCGATCGGGACCGCGATCAGGATCCCGAGCAGGAAGGAACTCCCGATCACGGCGAGCGTCACCGGCACCCGGCCGAGCACGTACTCGCGGACCCCGGTCTTGGTCGAGAACGACTCGCCCCAGTCGCCCTGGACGTAGAGCCGCGCCCAGTTCCAGTACTGGACCGGCACCGGTTCATCGAGGCCCAGGCTCGCCCGCAGCTCGGCGCGCCGCTCGGGGGGCACGCTCGGGTTGGTCGCGAACTCGCCGAGCGGGTCGCCCGGGGCCACGGCGAGGATGCCGAAGACGACGATGCTGATCGCGACGATCGTCGCCGCCGAGACGATCCCGCGCCGGATCAGGTAGCGTCCCAAGGGTCACCCCTCCTCGGGAACCAGGGTCCACCGGCCGACCCGACCAGGCGATCACGCCGGGTGGTCGGCCCGCCGATTGTCCCCGGTGCCCAACGCGCGACGGCAACCGCCCAGACGTAGCGCTTGCCGGGTCCGTGCCCCGCTCTGGGGCGACTCGCCGCTGGTGGCGCCTCCGACGGTCTCCCGCGTCACTCGATTCAGACTGGCTGAAACCGGCCGGAATGCTACGGGCGCCCGGCGCGCAATGTCAAGCGAGGACCAAGGCGAGGGGGCCGCCCGCCCTCCGGCCCGCCGCCACGGGGTTGGGCAGCGCGCCCAATACCCGGGCGCGGCGCCGCCCGGACCGGGCCGGCGGAGGGGCTGTGCGAGGGGCTGTGCTAGACTCCCCGGTCGCGCGGCGGGGGCCGCGCTCGGGCGTGGTGCCCGACCGAGCGAATGGAAGTAGGGATCGGAGGGCGTCCCATGGCGGACGGACTGGTTCTGAGGGCCGAGCCGCGCACGCTGCTGGGCAAGAAGGTCAAGCAGCTGCGTCGGGCCGGTCGGGTCCCGGGCGTCGTCTACGGCCCGGTCGTGCCGGAGACGGTCTCGGTGACGGTCGAGCGCAAGGAGTTCCAGCGCTTCTTCATGGCCAACGGCCACTCGACGCTCTTCACCCTCGAGTGGGATGGCGGCCGGCAGCCGGTGTTCATCCGCGAGGTCCAGGTCGACCCGGTCAAGTTCACCCCGCTCCACATCGACTTCTTCGCGCCCAACCTGCGCAAGGAGCTCACGGCGACGGTGCCGGTCGTCCTCCACCACCCGAACCCGGGGGCGGCGGGCGTGCTCACCACCGCCCGCACCGAGATCGAGGTCAGCGGCCTCCCCGCGGCCATGCCGCACCAGATCGACGGCGACATCTCCGGCCTCGTCGCGGTCGGCGACAGCCTGCGCGTCGGCGACCTGACGCTTCCGGCGGGCGTGACGGCCGTCACCGACGCCGACGAGCTGCTCGCTCACCTCGTGGCCGAGACGGTCGAGACCGTCGAGGAGGCCGAGTCGCTGGTCGCCGAGGGCGAGCCGGCCGAGGCCCAGGCCGCCGAAGGCCAGGACAACCCGGCCGGCGTCCCCGAGACCGAGGGCGTCACCACCTCCGGCACCGCGGTCGACGCCTAGCCGACCCGCGCCTCATGTCGAGACGCTCCGACGACGCCCGGCCGCTTGGCCGGGCGTCGTCGCGTCTCGCCCACTTGTCCGTGGGGTCCCCGTCGTCCCACCTCCCCGGGGTAGAGTTGGCGTGATGGAGACGAGGAGGGCTCGCGCCGGGAAGGGGCAACGGGTGCGCCGGCCACAGCTTGGCCAGGTCGCGGCGGCCGTCCGGGTGATGGTGCTGGCCGGGCTCGTCCTGGCCGTGGCCCGCTCGGCATCGGCGGCCCACGACACCACCAACACCCTCGTCTTCGCCCCGGTGACGGGCTCCCCGTCGCCGGCGGCGACCGGCGACGGGGTGGTCGAGTTCCGGGGCGGCCCGGAGCCGCGGTCGCGGTGGTCGGCCCGCTTCGGCTTCCGCGGCCTCCAGCCGGACACCGACTACGCGGTGGTGGTCCAGGGGCGGTTCGGCGAGGACGGGTCGCCGGCGGCGGAGGCCTTCACGCCCCTCTGCGCCTTCCGCACCGACCCGACCGGAGCCGGCACCTGCTGGTGGTACCACCTCGGTCTGCGGCGCCTGAGCGTCGTGCAGGTCCGACTCGGCGACGCGGCGGGGGCACCCGTCCTCCAGGCGACCCGCGCGCCCGGCGGCCCGGGCACGATCACCAGCCGACCGAACCCGTTCTCCCCGCCCGCGTCGCCGGGCATCGCGACCCCACTGCCCGGGACCCCACCTCCCGCCTCAGCCACGGGCTGACCGCGTCCCGGCGCCCCGTCTCCGGACTCCCGTGGCCGACGCTCCCGGCGGTGGCCACGGCGACCAACCGCCGGCCATTCCGTGTGCTCGCCCTCGCCCCTACCCACGCCGTCCCGCCCGCCGTCGCCAGGCCGGTCCTGGCTCAGGGGCGATCGATCCGCCATGCCCACCGCGCGATGCGGCCGGCGCCACCGCAATCGCGACGACGTCGCAATCGCGGCAGCATCGCGGCTCCCTCCCCCGGGCCGTCCGGCTCCCGGAACGGACCCGTCGCGGTCGGGCCGTCGGGTCGAGGCGCCGTGTCGGCCCTTCCCTCCCGGGACCACGCCACCCGGCGACCATCGCGAGGTTGCCCCGCGACGGTCCATCGAACCGGCCGGGGTCGCCGCGATCGGCCCACCGGGGATGCATCCAAGACGGCCCCGACGGTTTAGAGCGGGATAGGGGCCGGACCCGACGGACGCCCGGTCCGGCCCCGGACCGGCGCGGAGCACGCGGAGCGCGCGCTCGCCGGCCGGCACGGGTCCTTGCGGCGTGTCGTCGAGAGGGAAAGCGTCCGGGGTGGAACGCGCGGGCGAGCCGACCGGCGAGGAGACGACCGGATGCGGTAGCACGTGACACGGCTGGTGGTCGCGCCTGTCGCGACCGGCACCGTGGTCGGCGCCCCGCCCAACGACGACGGGTGCGACGGCGAGATCCGCGCCGGCCCAGGCGACGCCACCACTCCGGGCAAGGAGGACGTCGACTGCGAGGCCCCGGAGTACCACGGCCGCCACGACGCTCGCGCCAAGCGCGGCACGGTCCTCAGGGGGTACCGGATACCCCATCACCGATCTGGCCGGCGCGCCCCCGGGGCCGTCGGCACCGTCAACCTGGCCACGAGGCAAGAGGCTAGAGGCTAGAGGAGCAGACACGATGAACACGATGTTCCGCGGCATGGTCGCGACGGCGGCGGTGCTCGCGCTGCTGCTGACCGCGACGGGCGGCGCGCTCGCCGGGCACGAGAGCAACAACCGCTTCGACCTCGCGCCGACCGCCGACGGCCCGGCCGGCGCCGACGGCGACGGCGTCAGCAACTACGTCAAGGGCAAGTCCAAGCGCGGCCAGGAGGTTTGGAACAGCGCCGTCGACGTCACCGGGCTCGCCCCGAACACCGCCTACTCGTTCTGGGCCGAGAACGCCAACGGCGTCATCGACGGGCAGGACACCCTGGTCTGCGCGTTCACCACCGACGCCGTCGGCGCCGGCGACTGCTCGGCCACCTTCCACCCGGAACCGGCCTTTGCCCGGGCCACCATCCGCGTCGGCGAGCCCGGCGCCGTGGTGCTGCTGGCCAGCGGCAGCACCGACGAGGACAACATGGTCGACGACGGCGAGATCGAGCGGCGCGGCGACTGCCGCAGCCCCGACCAGGCGGGCGGGACCTGCACCGGGGGCCACGCCGGGTAACCGGCGACGAGGGCAACAGCCCCGAGCGGGGTGGCCGGGTGACCGGCCCCCCCGCTCGACCGTCAACTTCCGGCTCCGGCCCGTCCTCGTGGAGACCCCACCGCGTGGCGAGGCGCGTGGCGAGGCGTGGCGGCCGCGCGAGGAGTCGGTCCCCGCTCTGCTAGGCTGACCGAGAGATCCGCGGCAGGGCGGGCGTGGTCACGGCGCGGGGCCGGCCGCCACCCGTCCCGGACACCGGTGGCGGCGCCGACCCGTCGCGCTGGTGGCCGGCGACCTGTCGCGCCGGCGACGCGGCGACCGGCGCCCGAACACGCTCCGCAGGGGCCATCCAGGGGTCGTGCGTGGAGCATTCGGTAACCCACCAGGACCCGCACCTGATTGCCCGCGTCGGCGCGGGCGACCCCGACGCATTGGAGATCCTCTACGACCGGCACGCGCGGGCGGTCTACTCCCTGCTCTATCGGCAGGTGGGGGACCGCCAGACCGCGGAGGACCTGCTCCAGGAAACGTTCGTGCGCGCCTGGGAGCACGCGACGACCTTCCAGCCGACGCGCGGACGCGTCCTCCCCTGGCTGCTCGGCATCGCCCACAACCTCGCCCTCAACGAGCACCGCCACCGCCGGCGCCGGCCCCAGGCGCCGCCGGCCCAAGAGCGGGAGACCGCCGAGGCCGAGCTCGCGAACCGGCCGGGCGACACCCCCGACCCGGCCGAGGAGGCGTGGCGGCGGCAGCGCCAGGCGCGACTCGGCGCGGCCCTCGCCGGGCTGCCGGCCGCCCAGCGGGCGGTGATCGACCTCTACGCCACCGGCTACACGCAGCAAGAGATCGCCACGATGCTGCGCGAGCCCCTGGGGTCGGTCAAGTCGCGGATGCGGCGCGGTCTGCTCCGGATGCGGGAGGTCCTTGGAGCCCAGGGGATGGGACCGGAATGAAGCGCGGCGGCGACGTCGCCCGGGCGGTCGGGGCGACGACCACGACGACAGGGGGGCAGACCGGCGGCCGCGGGGCCGCCGCCCCCCGAGACAGGACGGACACGGTGACGGACGAGGCGATGTCCTCGCACGAGGCGATAGCGGAGCGGCTCCCTGACTACGTGCTCGGCGCCCTGCCCGAGGACGAGCTTGGCGTGGTCGCCGCCCACCTCGAAGGGTGTGCCCGCTGCCGAAGTGAACTGGACGACCTCCTGGAGATGACCAGCCTTCTGGCCGACGCCGGCCCGCCCCGGCCGGAGGTCCGAGCCGCCCTCACCGCGCGGCTCGCCCCGTACCGCGCCTGGCCGCGAACCGGGGCAGCCGTGGCCAGCACGGAGTCCGCCGCCCCCGTCCCGCCGGCGCCGATCGCCCTCCCCCCGCGGCCCCGCGAGCAGTCCGGCCGTCGGCGGCCCTCGCTCGGGCCACGGCGACTCGCCCCCGCCACGGCCGCGGCGCTCGCCGTCGCGGCCGCTATGCTGATCGCGCTTGGCGGCTGGGTCGCCCTCCTCCAGCGGGACCAGGGCGAGCGGGAGCGGATCGCGGCGCTTGTCACCGGCGCCGGCAACGCCCACCCCCTGACCGACACCGCCCTCGCGTCCGGGGCCATCGGGGTGATCTACACCGAGCCGGACAGCGAGACGGCGTTGCTGCTGGCGAGCGGCCTGCCGCCGCTGCCCGACGGCGAGGGCTACCAGGTCTGGTTCTTCACCGAGTCGGGCGACCAGGTCGCCGCCGGCTTCTTCCCGGTCGGCGCGGATGGTACGGGGCAGGCGCTGGTCCGCGCTCCCCGCCCCGTCGGCGACTTCTGGGCCGTGGGCCTCTCGGCGGAGCCAGCCACCGGCAGCCCGGCCCCGACCGGGCCACTCGCGCTCGGCGGCTGGATCCGCTAGCGTCCCGTTCACCCGGTACCGGGCAAGATCGCCCGGCACGGGGCGGGGTAACCGGCGCCGAGAATCGCGGCCCGGTCAAGCCGACTCCGGGTGACCGAAGGAGAAGCGGAGGCGCGGGGACGGCTCGCCCCGGGAAAGGCTCGGGCGTGACGTCGGCCCGAGCCGGCTGTGGCCGGCGGGCACGCGGGGCACAGCAGCCACCCGGCGTCCGTACCGGCGCCCCTTGCGGAGGAGAGGAGCCTTATGTCGCACCAGAACGGCACTTCCGGCGGCGTCACCGGCGACCCCGCCACGGCCGTCGCGGCCTGGCTGGCCGAGATGGAAGCCTGCGTCCAGGCCGTCGCCTACGAGCGCGGACGGGCCCTCTTCGCCCCCGACGTGGTCGGCCTCGGCTCGCGCGGCAAGATGCTCGTCGGCCTCGAGGCGCTCGAGCGTGACCAGTGGCGGCACGTCTGGGGCGTCACCCGCGGGTTCACCTTCCGCCGGGACGACCTCGTCTGGGGTGCCTCGGGCGGGGACGACCTCGTCTGGCTGGCCTGCCCGTGGGACTCGGTCGGCTTCGCTGCCGACGGTTCGCCCGTTCCCCGGCCGGGCCGGATGACGGCGGTGCTGGAGCGACGCGGCGGCCGCTGGCTCGCGGTCCACACCCACCACTCGCTCGCTACCACGTAGCGGCACGCCGCGGACCCGCCGGGGCGGTGGGCCGACGGGACCAGCCCGCGTCCCCGGTCCGGCCGCCGTCTCGCCGTCTCGATCGACGGCGGCGGAGGCGGCCGCCGTCGATCGAGACGTTCTCCGGGTCATCGCTTGAGGACCTGGGTTGCCAGTCGTCCCCGCGCCCGCCCGGGCCAAGCCCCGGTCTCAGGCAGGACGCCGGCTGGAGCCGTCCGCGGACCGTCCGGGTGAAGCGCCGGCGATTACCCAGATCCCGAATCAGACGGCGACCGCGTCGCCCCGCCCCGCGCCGGCCCCGACGGCAGCGGACACCCGCGTCCGGACCTCCCCCGCCAGCAGCCGCAGCGCCCGGTGGACGCGCCCCTCGTCGATCCCGGCGACGTAGGGGTTGGCGAGGAACGTCGTGGCCCCGAGCGCCCCGCAGGCACGCGCGATCCCGTCGGCGACCGTCTCCGGCCCGCCCGCGATCACCTGCTCGTCGCGGACCATCGCCGCGATCCCGGCCTCGGCCTCGGCCCGGCGGTCGCTCCGCCCCCCCTCATCCCCCTCGTCCGGCCGGACGGCCGCGCGCAGCCGCAGCAGGTCCTCGACCATCTCGGCCCGGGCCCGCGCGTCGTCCTCGGCCAGGTAGACGTGGCGCATCAGCGCGACGCCGGGCACCGGGGCGGCCGGCTCCTCGCCACCCGCGGCTCGCCGGACCCCGGCCGCGTGGGCGACCGCGGACGGCAGCAGGCGGTCGGTCGACGCGAACCCGACCGCGAGCCCCATCCCCTGGCTCCCCGCCCAGCCGGCGACGACCGGGTCGGTCCCCGGGTACCAGAGCGGCGGGTGCGGCTGCTGGGCCGGGAGTGGGTGGATCGCCACCTCGTGGACCGTCGTCCGCGGCGTCTCCAGCGTCACCCGGCCGCCGGACCAGAGCGCCCGCAGCACGGCCAACCGCTCCCGGTAGGACGCCGCGCGCTCGGCCGGGTCGATCCCGACCGCGGCCAGCTCCTCCGGCCGGTGGCCGAGCCCGAGCCCGACCTCGAGCCTGCCCCCGGTGAGCTGGTCGAGGACGGCCACCTCCTCGGCCAGCGCGGCCGGTGGGTGGAGGGGCAGCGTGTAGGCCAGGACACCGAGGCGCATCCGGGTCGTCCGCTGGGAGGCCGCGCCGAGCCACGGCCCGGGCGCCGGGCAGCGGTACTGCGCAAGGAAGTGCCGCTCGGCCGTGCAGGCGAGATCGAACCCGAGGCCGTCGGCCAGTGCGAGGTCGGCGAGGCGCCGCGCGTAGAAGGTGGCGTCGTCCGTCGGGTCGGTCGGGTCGACCTGGAAGTTGTCGAAGAGCCCGAGGCGCATCGCCCCTCCGTCGGTCAGCCGGTCGGCTCGGTCGTCGCCGTGGTCGAGCACACGCCTCACCGTCACCGCCCGGCAGACCCGCCGGGCGCCGCCCCGGCACCGGGCCACCGGATCGCGACGCGGACGGGTGTGTACGGGTCGATCGGACGTCGGGGTGGGTTAGCTCGGTGGGACCGGCGGGGGTGTCAGCGTGGCGGCGACCACACCATCTCGGGGGTCGCCCGCGCTGGCGCGACCGGTCGTCGCCCAGATCGCCCGCGGACGGCGCGGGGCGATACCCCGGAAAAAGACTGAGGGCCGGTCCCGAAGGACCGGCCCTCAACCCCGGGCATCACAGCCGGTGTGATCTAGGCGACCACGACCTCGGCCGTGATGCCCGTAAGACCGTGACTACTCATGGGCATCACCTCCTTTACCCTGTTCGGACTTCCGGTGATGACGTGCGGCCGGTGGGCAGTGCCTGCCCCGTTCGACCGTGCGGGAAGACTACCACGGCCCCCGCGGGGGCGTCAACGCCCCGGCGCCGCGAAAAAAGGAACGGTTCTCCGGCACCCGATCGCCCGCTCCGCCGACCGACGCCGGCGTCGCCCATGCGCCAATGGACGGCGCCAAAGGCCGGCGCCCATGCCCACTACGATGCCCCCATGGGCTCGGCCCGGCACGGCCTGACGGCCGTGCCCAGCAGCGGTCTGGCGTGCTGACGACGACGCCGAGACTGGCATGGCGCCGGCGTCTGGGAGCGTCTTCGCTCCAGGCTGCCCGACCGGCTCGACGACGAAGCGGCGGTCGCCTGGTCGGGGTCCACGGCGGGCGGCCCAGACGGCCGTGCGCGTAGGCGGACGAGGGACGATGATGAACCGCCCGTTAGCGGTCGCCGCCGGAGGGCAGGGCGCCGCGCCGGCGGCAAGCCCATGACGCCAGAGCGAGGACCGGAGATGGCGACGAACGCGGACCGAGCGGCCGAGAAGGTCGGCTTCATCGGCCTCGGCATCATGGGCCAGCCGATGGCGCTGAACCTGGCCGCCGCGGGGACCAACCTCGTCGTCTGGAATCGGTCGGCCGACCGGTGCGAGCCCCTGCGCGCCGCCGGCGCCCGCGTCGCGGCGAGCCCGAGCGAGGTGTTCGCCCGGGCCGGGACCGTGATCGTGATGCCGGTCAACGAGGCGGCCACCGACGCGGTCCTCGGCCGCGGCACGGCGGGGTTCGGCCCGATGCTCGCGGGGCGCACGCTCGTCTGCATGGGGTCGAACGCGCCCGGCTACTCGCGCGGGCTCGCCGCCGAGGTCCGGGCGGCGGGCGGCTCCTACGTCGAGGCCCCGGTCTCCAGTTCGCGCACGCCGGCCGAGGCCGGGCAGCTCGTCGGCCGGCTCGCCGGCGAGCCGGCGGGCGTGGAGCGGGTACGCCCGCTCCTCGCGCCGATGTGCCGCACGATGGTGGCGTGCGGGCCGGTCGGCAACGGGCTGCTCACGAAGCTGGCGGTGAACCTCCTCCTCGACCAGATGCTCGCCGCGCTGGCCGAGGCGGTCCATTTCGCGGCCCGCCACGGGCTGGACCTCCGCACGTTCGCGGACGCCATCGATGCCGGGCCGATGGCGAGCGACGTCACGCGGGTGAAGCTGCCCAAGCTGGTGGAGCGAGACTTCGCCCCGCAGGCGGCGATGGCGGACGCCCTCAACAGCAGCCGACTCATCGCCGCGGCGGCGCGGGAGGTCGGGATAGCGACGCCGCTGTTGGACGTGGACCCGCCCTTGTTCGAAGAGGGGGTCGCCGGGGGTGACGGCCGCCTCGACATGGTCGCCGTCCTCCGGGCCATCGAGGCGCGGACCGCGGCCGGCGCCGCCCCGGGCGCGAACGACGCGCCCGTCGGCAGGCGCGAAGCCGCCGCCCAGGGGGTCCCGCGACGGCCTCGCTCTCCGCGGCAGGCTCGCTAGAAGACCAGCCGCCCCACCCAGCTCAGGCAGACCAGCAGGACCACCGCGACGAGGAGGGTCAGCACCACCAGGCACGACCGCGACGCCGAGCCGATCCCGCCCGGATCGCGCTCCCCGGCGTCCTCGTCGCCGGGCGGCCGCGCGAACGGCACCACGGTCCGCGGCTCGGCGGGCCGCGCGGCGGGATCGGTCTGCTGCGTGGGGTCCAAGGGAGGGGCTCCGGGGGCCGGTCGTCGGTGGCGGGTCAGGGGCGCTCGGCCGGCGCGGCGGCGGGCGGGCGGGCCTTGGCCTCCTGGGAGGCCAGCCGCCAGACGTGCACGATCCGCGTTAGGGCGGTCAGGTGCGTCGCGACCGCCAGCACCCACAGGGCCCAGAGCGGCCGCCCGAGCAGCAGGCAGAGCGCGAGCAGGACCACGCGCTCCGGCCGAGCCACCAGCCCGACCGCGGCGGTGTAGCCCGCCGCCTCGGCCCGGGCCCGGGCGTAGCTGATCAGCAGCGCCCCGGCCGAGGCGACGAAGACCAGCACCGCGCCGAGCTCGGCGTCGCCCGTGCCGAGCAGGTAAACCAGCACCCCGAGGTAGACGACCACCTCCGAGTAGCGGTCCAGCGTCGAGTCGAGGAAGCCGCCGAAGCGGCTGATCGTCCCCGTCGCCCGCGCCACGGCGCCGTCGACCATGTCGAACGCGCTCGCCACCAGCAGCAGCGCGCCGCCCCAGCGCGCCTCGCCGGCCGCGATCACCGCCGCCACGCCGATGTTGAGCACCAGGCCGATCACGGTCAGGGCGTTGGCGCTGACGCCCGAGCGGGCGACGACCTGCCCGAAGCTGAGCAGGTAGCCGCGGACCCAGTGGCCGATCCGCTCCGAGATCACCGCCCGCCTCCCCGGCCGCAGTCCGCCGCCCTACCCGCGCGCGGCCGGGCCAGTATGGGCCGCCCGGCCCGGCGACGGCCAGTGGCCGACCCCACGCCGCGGCACAGATCGTCCCGCCGCGGCCCGTCGGTCGCCGTGGCGGCACGGGCACCACGTCCCTCCCGGCGGGCGTGGTGCGCCGCG
>CADCWG010000223.1 GCA_902806335.1 uncultured Thermomicrobiales bacterium
GCCAGGGTCGGGTCGCCCCGCCCGTGCGCCACCGCCGCCAGCCCCTCCAGCGCCTGGGCGACCCCGCGCCGCTCGCCGCTCTCCGAGCACAGCCGCAGCGCCTCGGCGAAGTGCCGCGCCGCCGCGGCGAGGGCGCCGCGCCGGAGGTCGAGGGCGCCGAGGTTGATGAGGGCGACGGCACTGCCGCCCGCGTCGCCAAGGTCGCGGAACGACGCGAGTGCCCGCGCGAAGTGGGGCTCGGCCGCCGCCGTGTCGCCGCCGGCGGCGAGCGCCTCGCCGAGGTTACTGTGGGAGAAGGCCACCCGGCGCACGTCGCCCAGCCGCTCTCGCACCGCCAGCGCCTCGGTCTGGAGCGCCTGGGCCCGGGCGTGGTCGCCGACCGCGGTCGCGACGTCGCCGAGGTTGCTCAGGGCGAGGGCCTCGCCCGCCGCGTCGCCCATCGACCGTCGCAGCGCCAGGCTCTCGCCGTGGAGGGCGGCCGCGCCGGCGTAGTCGGCGCGGGCCCCGGCGAGCAGCCCGAGGTTGTTGAGGGTGTCGGCGATGCCCCTGGGGGCGCCGATCCGCCGCCGGGCGGCGAGGGCCTCCGCGTAGCGGGCGTCCGCCCCCGCGTAGTCGCCGAGGTCGAAGAGCAGGTTGCCGAGGTTGTTCGCCGCCTCCGCCCGCACCACCGCCACCGCCACCGACCCGTCGGCGAACGACGACGCCATCGGGGGCGGCGCGCCGGCACCGTCCGCCCCCTGGCGCGGCGTCTGTCCTGGCGCGCCGGGGTCCGGCGACGGGTCTGGCACCGCCTCCGTCGCCGCTAGGGCACGCTCGAGCCAGGCGCTCCCCTCCCGCAGGCGGCCGCGAGTCTCCCAGTAGCGCCAGAGCCCGGTCGCCAGGCGGAGCCCCACCTCGGCCTCGTCCGGCGTCCGATCGGGCGCGTCCCGCAGCAGCCAGCCGAGGGCCGCGCGGAGGTTGTCCTCGTCGCGGTCGAGCCGGGCGAGCCACCCTGCCTGGTCGGGACCGACCAGGCCCCGGACCGCCTGCGCCAGGAGTGCCAGGAAGTGGTCGGCGTGGCGCCGCCGGGCGAGGGCGAGTTCGTTCGCGCCCTCGCCGGCGAGCCGCGCGAGCCCGTACTCGCGGACGGTCGCGAGCATCCGGAAGCGAGGTTCCTCCGACCCGTCGCTGCCGGCGCCCTCCCCGTCGTCCCGCGCCAGAAGGCTCTTGCGGAGCAGCGCCGTCACGCCCTCGAGGACCGCGAGCTCGGCGTCGCCATCCGGCTCGGTCCCGCCGCGGAGGCCCCTTCCGACCATGGATGGGTCCGACGCCTGGCCACGCCGGTCCGCGCCGACCGCCGCCGCGGCCACCAGGTCAAAGCCGCCGACGAAGACGGCCAGCCGGCGAAAGAGCGTCCGCTCCTCGGCGGGGAGGAGATCCTCGCTCCAGGCGATCGTCGTCCGCAGCGCCCGCTGGCGCTGGGGCAGGGCCTCCGGGCCGCCTCCGGGCGGGTCGTCGCCGGGGGAGTCGTCGGCCGTCGGGGCGGCCGCCCGGCCGGCCGCGAACAGGTCGAGGTCGAGGCGGTCGCCGAGACGGGCGGCGAGGGCCTCCGGCGAGAACGTCGCCACCCAGGCGGCGGCCAACTCGATCGCCAGCGGCAGCCCGTCCAGCCGGCGGCAGATCGCGGCGACGGCGCCGGCGTTCGCCTCCGTCACGGCGAAGCGGGGGTTGGCGTGGGCCGCGCGGATCGCGAAGAGCGCGACCGCCGGTCCCCAGCGCGCGGCGAGGGCGGCGACGTCGACCCGCGTCCGACCGGGATCCAACGGCACTCCGGCCCGACGCCCGACCACGGCGCGGGCCCGGACGCCGGTCGGGGTCGCCGCGGGGGTGGACACCGGCAACGGGTCAACGGCGTAGGGACGCTCGACGCGCAGCCACAGCGGCTCACGGCTCGTCACGAGCAGGGTGAGCCCCGGGCAGCCGGCGAGCAACTCGAGCAGGGTCGGCGCGGCGGCGACCACCTGCTCCAGGTTATCGAGGACCAGCAGCGCGGGCTCGTCGCCGATCGCCCCGACCAGCAGCGCGGCGGGCGACTGGGCCGTCTCCCGCAGCCCGAGGGCGCGCGCCACGGCGGGCAACACCGCCTCCGGCTCCCGGACCGCCGCGAGGTCGACCCACCAGACGGCCCGGAACCAGGCCCGGCCCGTGCCCGCCGGTCCCGCCCCCGACCCTCGACCGTCCCCCGTCGCCGCAGCCCGCGCGACGGTCCGGGCCAGGCTCGTCTTGCCGACCCCGCCGGGACCGGTGAGGGTCAGCAGCCGGACGGCGGGATCGGCGAGGGCCGCCAGCACGGCCGCCTGGTCGGTCTCCCGCCCAAGCAGCGGGCCCGTCGCCGACGGTGGCAGGACGGAGCCGGGCAGAGCCGCCCCCGCCAGGTGGACGAGCGGTGCGCCGCCGGGAGGCGGACCGGCAGCCGCGGGCGCGTCGGCCGGGGCGCCGTCTCCGTCCGTGCCGACGGGGGATGATCCGGCTGCCAGTCCGGTGCCGGGGGCCGGGCCACCTGCCACGCTGTCGCTCCCGCCCTCGATGCCCGCGCCGCGCCGGGCCACCGGGGCCGTCCCGCCCGCCGGGGCTGTCGCGCTTATCGGGGCCGTCCCGCCCGCCGCCGCCGACGGGCCCGCCCGAAGCGACCAGGCGACGGGCGTCCGCCCCGGGCCGTCACGCCGACGTGCTCCCCGCTTCGCGCCCCGTGCTCGGCGTCCCGTTCCCAGTGTCCGGCCACCCCGGCCCGCCGTTGCCGCCTACCGGTCGGCTCTGTCGGAGGACCCGTCCGCCTTAGCGCTCGCCGAGCATCACGTCGACCTCAAAGGTCTCGTCCTCGCGCTGGACCGACACGGTCACGGTCTGACCCGGCTCGAAGGAGAAGAGGACCTCGACGAAGGGGTTCTGCTCGTCGATCCGCTGGCCGTCGATCGCCAGGATGATGTCGTCCTCCTCGATCCCCGCGTCGTCGGCCGGGGAGTTGGGCTCGACCGTGTCGACCATGGTCCCGTAGTCCACGGCCAGGTCCTCCTGGGCCGCGACGCGGGGGTTGACGGGGGCGTCGCCGACGCCGAAGAACGGGTAGACGACCTCACCGTCCTCGACGATCGACTCCAGGACCTTCTGCACGGTGCTGGCCGGGATCGCGAAGAAGAGCCCCTGGACGGGGCCGCCCTGCTCGTCGACCGGGACGCCGATGGTGTTGACGCCGACCACCTCGCCGGCCAGGTTGAAGAGCGGCCCCCCGGAGTTGCCCGGGTTGATCGCCGCGTCGTGCTGGATCAGGTTAGCGTAGACCGCCTCCCGGCCCGGTTGCTCGAACTCTTCGGGGGTGCGCCCGGTCGCGCTGACGATGCCTTCGGTGACGGTGTTGGTGAAGGCGCCGAGCGGGGAGCCGATCGCCAGCACCGTCTCCCCCGGCAGCAGCGCGTCGGAGTCGCCGAAGCGGGCCACCGCCGGCACGTCGCCCTCGACCTGGAGCACCGCCAGGTCGCTGATCGGGTCGGTGCCGACCGCCTGAGCGCGGCGCAGGTCGCCGTTGGCGAGGATCACCACGAAGTCGTCGCCGCCTTCGACGACGTGGTTGTTGGTGACGATCCGGCCCTCGCCGTCCACGAAGAACCCGGTCCCCGAGCCGGTGGCCTGCTCCCGCTCGCTGCCGTCGACCGTCCGCCGGTTGATCACGGTGACGACGGCCGGCGAGACCTGCTGGACGACCTGGACGGCATCCTGGGTCTGGCCCTCGACGGGGATCGGCGTCCGGGTCGTCCGCGGTTGCGCGGCGAGCCCGGCGGCGAGCGCGGCGTCGCCCCCGGCGGCGCCCCCGGCGGCGC
>CADCWG010000224.1 GCA_902806335.1 uncultured Thermomicrobiales bacterium
CGGCCGGTGAGCCAAGCAGAGCTGTCGACGGGGGCGGGGCGCCTCCGGTCACGACCGACGCGCGTCGAAGTAGCCCATGGCACCCCCCTGGGGGGGCCGCCCGGCCCGGCGGCCGGCGCCGTGGCACACGGGACCCCGGCCCGGGCTATCGCCGCGGCGCGCTAGGCCGGGTGCATGCCCGGGTTGCCGGCTTCGGTGACGTAGGTGGCGGCCGCCGTGATCGGCTTGTCCTCGTCGCGCATGTCCTCCACGACGAGGTACTCGGCCGTCATCCGCTCCGGGGTGACGGTGACGCCGGTGTAGCCACCGTGGCGTGGGTCGAAGTACCGGATGTGCGGGGCGTCGCCCAGGAACTCGCGGAAGAACTCGGACGTGCTCGCGGCGCCGCCGGCCGTGATCGAGGTGCAGACGAACTCGCTGCCGACCGTCTGCGACGCCGGGTCGGCGAAGTCGGCCTTGAGGTCGTTCGCCCAGGCGCAGTGGATGTCGCCGGTGAGCACCACCGGGTTGCTGGTACCGCGGCTGAGCATGTGGGCCAGGATGCGGTTGCGCGCCGCCGGGTAGCCCCCCCAGCCGTCCCCGAAGTAGGCCTCGACGGGGCCCGGACCCTGCTCCAACTCGGCCATCAGGACCTGCTGCGAGATCACGTTCCAGGTCGCCGGCGACGCGTCGAGCCCCTGGAGCAGCCAGCGCTCCTGCTCTGGCCCGGTCAGCGTCGTGTTCGGGTCGAGCGCGGCCGGGCAGCGGACGTTGACGCCGTCGCCGCAGGGCTGGTCGGAGCGGTACTGGCGGGTGTCGAGGATCTGGAACTGGGCCAGCGACCCGTAGGCCAGGCGGCGGTAGAGCTGCATCTCCGGCCCCCGCGGCATCGACGACGGGCGCAGCGGCAGGTGCTCGTAGTAGGCCTGGTAGGCGTTGGTCCGCCGGGCCTCGAACACGTCGGCCGGCTGGCCCTTGGTGTCCTCGGGCAGCAGGCCGGCGTAGTCGTTCGAGAACTCGTGGTCGTCCCAGGTCGTGGCCCACGGCGCGGAGGCGTGGGCGGCCTGGAGGTCGGGGTCGGTCCGGTAGAGGGCGTAGCGGTTGCGGTACTCCTCCAGCGTGAACAGGTCGTTCGGGCCGCCGCTGAAGCGCCGCCCCTCGACCGGTCCGTCGTCGTAGACGTCGTACTCACCGGGGCCCATCTCGTAGATGTAGTCGCCCTGGTGGAGGATCAGGTCGAAGCGCTGCTCGGCCATGTGCCGGTAGGCGACGAAGTAGCCGTGCTCGTAGTGGGCGCAGGAGGCGAAGGCGAAGCGCATCCCGTCGGGCGCCGCGTCGGCCGCCGGCGCCGTCTTGGTCCGCCCGGTCGGGCTGACCTCGCCGCCGACCATGAAGCGGTAGAAGTACTCGGTGTCCGGCTCCAGCCCGAGCGCGTCGACGTGGACGGTGTGGGCCAGGGGCGCGGCGGCCACCGCTTCCCCGCGCAGCGCCACCTGGGCAAAGCCCTCGTCCCGGGCGATCTCCCAGCGGACCGCGTACGGCACCGGGTCCATCCCGCCGCCGTCGCGCGGGGCCGGCGCCAGCCGTGTCCAGAGCACGACGCTGTCGGGCCGAGGGTCGCCGCTGGCCACGCCGAGCTGGAACGGGTTGGCGCCGAAGGCGGACGGGGAAGCCACCGGGCTGGCCACCGGCGAGGCGAACGGACTCGCCAACGGGCTGGCGACCGGCGTGCCGTCCTGGTACGCCAGGCGCGTCGCGCGGCCGGGCAGGCTGGAGGCGATGACCAAACCACCCGCGGCGGCGCCGCCAGCCAGCAACCGACGGCGGTTTGCGCGCTGGGTCAGGGCCAGCTCCCAGCGGGTGCAGGCGTCTCGGACGCGGTCGGCGTAGGCCATGGTCGTCTCCCCGTATGTCTCGCCTGGTGTCGTGCCGAAGGGACGGCGGTGCCACTCGTGCGCGTCGCGACGGGCTGGTGACCGGCCGTTGACGATCCCGGTCCGCTGGGCGAGGAGGGCGGGACGCGGCGCCGTCCCCCGAGGCCTTTCCCCACGGAGCACGCCGCGAAAGCCCGCTCCGGTGCCGGTGCCGGTCGTCCCAGGCGGACCACTGGGTATCGATGGCACCGGCTGGACGGGCGCGCCCTCGTCCGCTCGGCGGCCAGCCGACGTCTCCACCATACCTGGCGTTCGGAGCCGAGCGATTAACCGGGCGTCAACGGCGGCCTAAGGCAGGGTTAAGGGTGCCGCGGGACGGTCGGGACGGGCACCGGTCGGCGGTCCCGGGGGGCGGTGGCCCGTGGCGGGTGGGCGCACGGCCGTGCGCCCCAACCGATCGTTTGGCACCGGGCCGGCCGTCGGAGACGGTTGGAAGTACTGTCGGGTGGCCATGGGGGCGCAAGGGGGCGAGGACGGAGTGGCCACCGCGAGCATGCCAGCCGATCCGTCCGCCGGTGGGGCCTGGCGCTCGGTGCGACGTGGCCGCTGGCGCATGGCGGCGTTCCCAACGCGGTGGTCGGGACTGGTGCGCGGGGGCCTTCGACGGATGCCGACCCGGGCTTCTCGCCACGACCGTGCTCCCCGCCGGCAACGCCGACCCCGACATCGGGCTCAATCAGCGGCGGCACCCCGCCGGGATCAACCGCGAATCGGGCGGCGTTTGACTTTGACCTTGGGGGAAACCTTAGGGTGTGGGCGGAGACAACGGCATGGAGCGGCTCGTCCCAATCGGCCAGTGCGCGGCGTCGATTCGGCTCTTGGCAAACGCGCTCCGACTCTATGCCGAGCAGGGACTCCTGCCGCCTGCTTGGGTCGACCCTGACTCCGGCTGCCGGTACTACCGCCTTTACCAGGTCGGTCGGGTCCGGCTGATCCGGCTCCTGCGCGCGGCCGACATGCCGCTCGCCAAGATCGGCCCGTTCTTCCAGGAGCCGACCGTGGGTAGGCTCAACGGGTACACGCCCGCGGGCCCACGCCGTGGGGCCGGGCGACCCAGCTGGCACGACGACCCCGGCGAGGCACGAGGGGTGCGAGTCCGTGACGGCGGCCACCGCTGTCCCGCCCTGGCTCGACCGCCTCCTCCGACCGGGACGCCGCGGGCCGGCCGGGTGGGCGGCCTATGGTAGGCTCACCCGCGGTCGGGCGACGCCAGCGAGCCTCCGCCCGCCGCCCCGCTCCCCTCTAGCCGAAGGCCCCTCACCCGTGGACCTCACCGAACTCGATCCCCCGGCTGCCGCGCCCACCGGGGCGGCTCTCCCGGCGGCGATCCCCGCTGACCTCCGGCGCGCCCGGGCGGCGGTGACCGCCGTCTTCTTCGCCAACGGCGTGCTGCTCAGCAACTGGGTGCCCCGGATCCCGACCGTCCAGGACGATCTGGGGCTGAGCGAGGGCCGGCTCGGGCTGGCGCTCCTCGCCGTCGCCGTCGGCGCGCTGGCCGCGATGCCGATGGTCGGCGGGCTGATCGAGCGGTTCGGTAGCCGGCCGATGACGATCCTCAACCTCGGCCTGCTCTCCCTGGCGCTGCCGCTCATCGGGCTCGCCGGGGGCTTCTGGCAGCTCTCGCTGGCGCTGGCGGCCCTGGGCGCGGCCAATGGGGGGCTCGACGTGGCGATGAACGCCCAGGGCGTCGCCGTCGAACGGCGCTACGGGCGTCCGATCCTCTCCTCGTTCCACGCCGCCTTCAGCTTCGGCGGGCTCTCCGGCGCGGTCACCGGCGGCCTCGCGGCGGCGGCGGGGATCGACCCGCTGCCCCACTTCCTGGTCGTGGCGGCGGTGGCGGCGATCGGCGGGCTCGGCGCGAGCCGGTGGCTGCTGCCGGCGGCGGTCGACCGCCGACCCGACCGGGCGCCGCG
>CADCWG010000225.1 GCA_902806335.1 uncultured Thermomicrobiales bacterium
GGCCGAGGACGCGGCTGCCCTCTACCGCGCGCAGGGCGACCGGTCGGGACTCGCCAATGCCCTGTACGCCACCGGGCTCAACCTGCTCGCCTTCGCCCGGGACGCCCCGTCGCGGGAGCAGAAGGACGGGTTCGCGCGGGCGGACGCCGCGTTCCGGGAGCAGCTCGCGATCGCCCGGGAGCGGGGAGACCAGCGGGGCGTTGCCCTGGCCATGGGAGGGCTCGGCTACCTGGCGCTCTGCGATGGCGACGGGGCTCGGGCCGACGCGCGCCTCACCCCGGCACTCCGGACCGTCGAGGCCCTCGGCGATCAGCGCGTCCTGGGCTGGACGCTTTTGAACCTCGGGCTGGCCGCGAGCCTCCAGGGCGACGACGTTCGGGCCGCGCCGTGGTTCAGCCGCGCGCTCGCCGTCTACCGGGACCTGGGGGACCGCTGGGCAACCGGCCACGTGCTGAAGACCGTGGCCTCGCTGGCCGCACGACGGGAGTGGACCGAGGACGCCGTCCGCCTGTTCGCGGCGGCCGACGCCGTCCACCAGGCGGGGGGGATGCCCGTCAACCTCGCTCCCCCGGTCGACCGGGAACCGGCGGCCACCGCGGTCCGGTCCTCCCTGAGCGACGACGCCTTTGCCGTCGCCCGGGACGCGGGCCGGGCGCTGCCCCTGGACGAGGCCGTCGGTGCGACCCTGGCGCTGCTCGAGGCCGTCGCGGCGGGGGCAGCCCACGGCGCGGCGCCGAGCCCGGTCGACGCCCCGGCGCTGACCACGCGCGAGCGGGAGGTGCTCCGGCTGCTGGCGGCCGGCCTGTCCGACCGCGAGATCGCCGGTGCGCTCTCGATCAGCCCGCGCACCGTCGGCGGCCACGTGACGAACCTGCTGGCCAAGCTCGGCGCCGACTCCCGCACCGCCGCCGCCGCGTTCGCCATCCGGCACGGGCTCGCCTGACACCCTCCGGCCCCCCGACCGCGTAGAACTACCCGGTTCCCTCCCCGTTTCGTGCGCGCGCAATCAGGTGGTCTTCCCGGTGTGCCCCTCGCGACGGGGGCCCATCATGGTTACCGTGCCTTCCACCAGCGCGACCGGATCTCCCCGGACCGAGCGGTCGGGGACGAAGACCGCGCGACCCGAACGCTGCCCACGCCGCGGTCGCCGGTCGACGACCCGGGATCGGCGCGGCCAACCCGGCCGCCGTCGGGACATCGCCTGGATGGGGGCGCCCTAAGCCGTCGTCGTCGTGGCCACGCGGGCCTCGGGAACGGAGCATCGATGGGCAGACGCCGCGACGACCTGCCACACGACGGGCTCGGAGGCGGCGCCTCGTGGCGCGCGGCCCGCGGCCGACCGACCGCGGGCGCCGCCCCGATCTGCCCCACGCGGCCGGCTCGCCGCGTCGCGGCCCAGGAACGGAGGTGACGGAGCCAGAGACGATCGTCCTCCGTGCCGTCGCGGTCGGTCTCCCGAGCGTGATCGGCCGGACTCGGCACGGCGACGTGGTCAGCGGCATCCGCAAGCACGCCGTCTCGACCGATCCCATCCGGGTCGGCTCCCTGAACATCGAGGGGGACGGCCAGGCCGATCTCCGGGTCCACGGCGGGCCCGACAAGGCCGTCTACTGCTACCCGGCCGAGCACCTCCCCTTCTGGAAGGCCGAGATCGGGTACGACGCGGAGGAGGCCCCCTTCGGGGAGAACCTTTCGACCCTCGGCATCACCGAGGAGTGCGCGCGGATCGGGGATATCTGGCGCTGGGGGTCGGTCACGATGCAGATCAGCCAGCCTCGCTGGCCCTGCTACAAGCTCGTCATCCACTCCGGCCACCCCGACATGATCACGCGCTTCGTCGCCGCGGGCCGCTCCGGTTGGTACCTCCGGGTGCTCGAGCCGGGGTCGGCGGCACGGGCGGAGCCGATCGTCATCGACCGGCGGGATCCGGCCGGGATCTCGGTCCGGACGGCCTTCGCCGCGGCGCTCGGTCAGCTCTCCCCGGGCGATGCCGCGTCCGTCTTCGCCCACCCGGCGCTGGCCGACGCCTGGAAACGGTAGGTGCCACGCGTGGATACCCAACGGGGTCCCCCACGGTGCTCCGCGGGTCACGTTGCCAACAGGCAACGCGCCCTCAGGAAAGGAACGTGAATGCGCAGCTTCCCCGACGCCCCGCCGCGGAACGTGCACGGTAGTCGCTATTCGCGCCGCACAGTCCTTGGCCTGGTGGCAGGCTCGGCGCTCGCCGCCGGCGGCCTGCACGCCCACTCGGCTGCGGCTCACGCCCAGAAAGGTCTCCTCATGAGCCAAGCCACTCCCGCCGCCTCCCCGGCCGCCGGCGGCCAGCCGACCGTCGTCCTCGTCCACGGCGCCTTCGCCGACTCCTCGAGCTGGAACGGCGTCGTCGAACGGCTCCTGGTCGCCGGGGTGCCGGTCGTGGGCGTCTCCAACCCGCTGCGCGGCATCGCGTTCGACTCCGCCTACGTCGCCAGCGCCATCTCCCAGATCCCCGGCCCGGTGCTGGCCGTCGGCCACTCCTACGGCGGCGCGATCATCACCAATGCCTGCGCCGGCCTGCCGAACGTCGTCGGCCTGGTCTTCGTCGCCGCCTTCGCCCCGGAGGTGGGCGAGACCCTGCTCCAGATCGAGGGCAACTCCCGGGACAGCGTCCTCAACACGGCGCTGGTCGAGCTGCGGTACCCGACCGGCCAGGGCTCGGAGACGGCGGTCGAGTTCGCCATCTCCGCCGAGAAGTTCCACGAGGCGTTCGCCGCCGACGTGCCGGAGGGGCAGGCCGCCGTGATGCAGGCGACCCAGCGCCCGGCCGCGCAGGCCTGCTTCGCCGAGCCGACGACCGCGGTCGCCTGGAAGACGCTGCCGTCGTGGGCGGTGGTGGCCACCGGGGACTACGCCGCCGGCAGCGACGTGGTGCGCTCGATGGCCCAGCGCGCCGGGGCGATCACGGTCGAGCCCGAAGGCTCCCACGTGATCATGGTCAGCCAGCCCCAGGTCGTCGTCGACCAGATCCTCGCCGCCCTCGGCTCCGTCGGCTAGATGGCCGCCGTGGGCCGCCCTCCCGCCGACCGCCCGCTCACCCGGTGCAGCGTCAGCCGCTGCGTACCCATAGAGGAGCCCCGCTCATGAGCCAAACGTCCTCCGTCGTCCCGCCGGCCGCCGGCGGCCGACCGACCGTCGTCCTCGTCCACGGCGCCTTCGCCGAGTCCTCGAGCTGGAACGGCGTCATCGCCAGGCTGCTGGCCCGGGACTACCCGGTGGTCGCCGCGGCGAACCCGCTGCGGGGGGTCAAGGTCGACACGGACTACATCGCCGGCCTGATCGCGAGCATCCCGGGCCCCATCGTGCTCGTCGGCCACTCCTACGGCGGGATCGTCATCACCAACGCCGTCCGCGGCAACCCGAACGTCAGGGCCCTGGTCTACGTGGCCGGATACGCCCCCGACACCGGGGAGAGCGCGGCCGACCTCTCCGGCCGGTACCCGGGCGGCACCCTCGCGCAGACGCTGGCGACGGTCCCGCTGCCGGACGGCGGCAACGACCTCTACATCCGGCAGGACATGTACTGGGCGCAGTTCGCCGCCGACCTGCCCGAGGCCGAGTCCAAGCTGATGGGCGCGGCGCAGCGACCGGTGACCGAGGCCGCGCTCTACGAAGCCTCCGACGCCAACGTCCCGGGGTGGAAGACGGTCCCGTCGTGGTTCATCTACGGGGAGCTCGACAAGAACATCCCCGCCGCCGCCCACGCCTTCATGGCCGAGCGGGCCGGCGCGAAGGAGACCGTCGCGGTCCCGGGGGCGTCCCACGTCGTCGGCATCTCCCACCC
>CADCWG010000226.1 GCA_902806335.1 uncultured Thermomicrobiales bacterium
CCGGACCCGGTGCCGCCCGCCGATAGCGAAAGCGGAGACGCGCCAGGTCCGGTCTACACCGACTTCGGCGGTCTGGACGGCATCGACTACGACTGCTACGACTTCGCCAGCCCCGCCGAGGCCCAAGCCTACTTCGAGTCGGACGGCGGCAGCGTCTACAACAACGCCGACGGCCTCGACCGCAACCACAACGGCCTCGCCTGCGAGGACGGGGAGTTCGACTAGGGCCCGACGGGGCCCGGACCATGTCCGGCCGGCGGCGTCGGCGGTCTGCCGGCGACCGCTGGGGACCCGTGGGACGTGCGCAGCGGCGGCTGGCGGCGCGCCCAACTCGAGGATCGGGAACGGGGGGATGGCGGCGAGCCATTCCTCCGCCCTTAGGAATCCCCCGCCCGCTGGGGGCCTCGTCCGTGGGTGGCCCTCGTCGGCGGATGTCGCGACCCCTATCCGGCGCCGACCGCCGTCGTCGCCTCGAAGTCGTAGCGCCCCGATCCGACCGCGAAGACCGCCGCGCCGTCCTCGCGGCGGAGGAAGCGCACCCCCTCCGCCCCGTCGGCCGGGACGCCGCCCTCGGCGACCTCCGCGGCGTCGGGACACGGCACCCAGACCGTCGCCGTCACGTTCGCCGGGACCTCGACGCGCAGCCGGAAGCGCCCTCCCTCCGCCCGCCAGTCGCTCGCGATCGGTCCCCGGATCGAGTGGTAGCGGGCCCGGGCGTGGGTCAGCCCGCCACCCGGCCGCGGCCGGATCACCGCCCGCGCGAAGCCCGGCCCCGCCGGGTCGACGTCGATCCCGGCGACGGTCCGATAGAGCCACTCCCCGACCGACCCCAGCGAGTAGTGGTTGAACGAGTTCATGCCCGGGTCCTGGAAGCCCCGCTCGGCCGTCCAGCCGTCCCACCGCTCCCAGATCGTCGTCGCCCCCTGCCGGATCGAGTAGCCCCACGACGGGAACGTCTCGTTCAGCAGCAGCCGGTAGGCGACATCGGTCCGCCCGATCTCCGTGAGCACCGGGCAGAGGTAGGACACGCCGACGAAGCCGGTCGAGAGGTGCCACCCCTTGGCGTCGATGTCCGCCACCAGGTGGTCGGCGGCCGCGTCCCGCAGCCCCTCGGGGAGCAGCCCGAAGCGGAGCGCGAGCAGGTAGGCGGTCTGGGTGCCGCCTTCGACCCGACCGTCCGCCGAGACGTAGGCGCGGTTGAAGGCGGCCCGGACGTGGTCGAACAGCGCGTCGTAGCGCCGCCCGTCCTCCTCCCGCCCGATCGCCCGCGCAAGCTCCGCCATCAGCGCCGCGTCGAGGGCGTAGTAGGCGGTCGCGACCACCTCCTTCGGCGTGTCGGCCCCGATCGAGAGCCAGTCGCCGAAGTCCGGCCCCCGGCGCGCGCGCCACAGCCCGTCGGGGTTCGCCTCCTCGAGGTAGGCCACCCACCGGGCCATCGCGTCCCAGTGCCGCTCGACCAGCCGGGTGTCGCCGTAGACCCGCCACAGCGTCCAGGGGACGATCACGCCGCAGTCGCCCCAGGCCGGAGCCCCGTCCTCGGACACCGCCACGCGCGGCGCGACGTTGGGGAAGCCGCCCGCCGGGGACTGGGCGTCGACGACATCGTCCATCCACTTCGTGAAGAAGGCGGCCACGTCGGCGTTGCCGGCGGCGGTGCGGACGAAGACCTGGGCGTCGCCCAGCCAGCCGAGCCGCTCGTCCCGCTGGGGGCAGTCGGTGGGGATGCTCAGGAAGTTGCCCTTCTGC
Organism: uncultured Thermomicrobiales bacterium; assembly: GCA_902806335.1. Lineage (GTDB taxonomy): Bacteria > Chloroflexota > Chloroflexia > Thermomicrobiales > UBA6265 > CADCWG01. Next base: position 1,747 of record CADCWG010000226.1, read on the forward strand.
CCCCAGACGATGTTCCGCTGGAGCCGGTTGACCAGCTCGTCGGAGCAGGCGAACTCGCCCGCCGGCGGGGTGTCGGAGCCGACCACGACCCCGGTGACCGCCTCTCGCCCGGGCACCCCGGGGTAGCCGGTGAGCTCGACGTACTGGAAGCCGTGGAAGGTGAAGCGCGGCTCCCAGGTCTCCTCGCCCCCGCCGCGGAGAACGTAGGTGTCGGTCTGGCGGGCGGTGCGCAGGTTGGTGGTGTAGAGCGTCCCGTCCGGGTTGAGCCGCTCGGCGAAGCGGAGGCGGACCACCGTGCCGGCCTCGCCGGTGACCCGGAGCCGGACCCAGCCGGCGATGTTCTGGCCGAGGTCGACCACGAAGACGCCCGGCGTCGGCTCGGTCACGGTCTCGGCGGGCACCTCCCCCAGCACCCGGACCGGCTGGGCCGGCGCGGCGACCAGAAGTGTCCCGTCGCGCGCCTCGGTGACCACCGGCGACCAGGCACCGTCGTCGAACCCCGGCGCGTCCCAGCCGGCCAGTTCGGCCTCGCGCCGGGCGTCGAAGGTCTCACCCATCAGCAGGTCGGACCAGACGATCGGGCCCGGCGCCGCCCGCCACGCGCCGTCGGTCGCGACCGTCTCCACGGTGCCGTCCTCGTACTCGACGGTGAGCTGGAGCAGCAGCCGCGGCGCGGGGCCATAGATCCGGGCCTCGGGCGTGAAGCCGACGTAGCCGGCGTACCAGCCGGTGCCGAGCATCGCCCCCAGCACGTTTTCGCCCTGGCGGAGGTGGTCGGTGACGTCGAAGCTCTGGACCTGGATCCGGCGGCGGTAGTCGGTCCAGCCCGGTGCCAGCACCTCGTCCCCGACGCGCTGCCCGTTGACGCGCGCCTCGTAGACGCCCCGGGCCGTGGCGTGGAGACGCGCCCGGCGGACCGGCCGCTCGACCAGGAAACCCCGCCGCAGGCACGGGCTGGCGACCAGCGCGTCGCGCTCGGCGGCGAGGCCGCCGGCGGCGCCGGCCTCCGCCGCCGCGCGCGTCGCCTCGACCCCGAGGCCGACCCACGCCGCCCGCCAGTCGTCCGCCTCGAGCAGCCCCATCTCCCAGCGGGCCGGGGAGGCCCACGGCGACGGCTCGCCGTCGCGGTCCCAGGCCTGCACCGACCACCAGCACGCCTGTCCCGACCGCAGCGCCGCCCCCGCGTAGGCGACGTGGGCCGTCCGGTCGCCCGCGACCCGGCCGCTGTCCCAGAGGTCCCCCCGCCCGGCCGCCGCGTCGGTGGCCGCGGCGGCGACGACGACCTGGTACGCGGTCTGGCGCTGTCCCCGCCCGGCGGCGGCGAGCTCCCAGGAGAGGCGCGGCGCCCGCTCGTCGATCCCGAGCGGGTCGACGAGGTACTCGCAGCGCAGCCGTGTCGGGCGGAGGTCCGTGCCCATGGCGTGTCTCCTGGCGTCTCGTCGCGTTCGGGGTCGGTGTCCGGGCGGTCGCGCCGGCGTCGCCCGCCGAGGAGAACGGTCGCGTGCTCGTCCGCGCAGCTTCGCCCCGCGCGGCCGTAGGCGCAACAGCACCGAACGTCCGATCGCACAGCACGGGGCGATGCCGGGGCGCGGAGCGGTGGCTGCCGGCCGGCGAGACTGGTCGGGCGGGGGCCGCGGCTCGGGACGGCCGGACCGCGGCGCCTGGTTGCCCCGATCGTCGACCACGGTGTCCGGTGTCCCGGCGGGGCCGCGCGTCGCGCCGGCACGCCATCCGTCGTGCTCCCCGCTCGGGCGGGCCGCCGGCGCGGGCCGGCGGCGCAGGCAGACGGTCTTGACAGGCGCGCCCGGCGTGTCCACCCTGCCGGCCGGGTCCGAGCGACCGGCCGTGGGGCCGGCGGGCCAACTCCGGGAGGCAACACGGTGACCGCCATGCTCGCTCCGCACCGGCTCCTGCTCGCCGCGCTCGCGCTCGCGGCGGCACGCACCTGGGGCGGCCAGCCGGACCGGCCCGACCAGCCGGACCAGCCGCCCACCGACGCCCCGACCACGCCGCCGTCGGCACCGCCAGCCGCCGCCGTGACCCTGCCGACGATCCCGCCGGCCGCGCCCCCGCCCGCCCCGCCGATCCCCCTCCCCGACGAGCCGCCGGTCGTGACCCGGCACGAGCTGCGGGTCGGCGAGCGGACGCTCGTCTACTACGCGACGGTCGGCTTCCTGCCGCTCAAGAACGAGCGGGACGAGACCGAGGCCCGCCTCTTCTTCATCGCCTACACCCTCGGCACGCCGGAGGGCGACCGCAACCGCCCGCTGATGGTCTCCTTCAACGGCGGCCCCGGCTCGTCGTCCGTCTGGCTCCACCTCGGCGGCCTCGCGCCCCGCCGGGTGCGGATGCTCGACGACGGCGCGATGCCGCCGCCCCCGTTCCAGCTGGTCGACAACGAGCACACCTGGCTCGAAGAGACCGACCTCGTCTTCGTCGACCCGGTCGACACCGGCTACAGCCGCGCCGCCACGCCCGAGATCGCCAGGCGCTTCCGTGGGGTCGACGGCGACCTGGCGTCGGTCGGGGAGTTCATCCGCCTCTACCTGACCCGCGCCGGGCGCTGGGCCTCGCCGCTGTTCCTGGTCGGCGAGAGCTACGGCACCTTCCGCGCGGCCGGCCTCGCCGGCCGCCTGGTCGAGCAGGGGATCGCCTTCAACGGGATCGTCCTCGTCTCGAGCATCCTCCAGATGCAGACCGCCCGCTTCGACGAGGGGAACGACCTGCCCTACGTCCTCTTCCTCCCCACCTACGCCGCGACCGCCTGGTACCACGGGAAGCTGCCGACCGACCTCCAGGCCAGGGACCTCGCCGCCGTCCTCGCCGAGGTCGAGGCGTGGGCGGCCGGCGACTACACCGTCGCCCTCGCGCGGGGAAGCGCGCTGCCCGCCGCCGAGCGCGCCGCCGTCGCCGAGCGCCTCGCCCGCTACACCGGGCTCTCGCCGCGCTACGTCGAGCTGAGCAACCTGCGGGTCCAGATCCACCGCTTCTGCAAGGAGCTGCTCCGCGACCAGGGCCGCACCGTGGGCCGCCTCGACAGCCGCTACACCGGCTTCGACGCCCTCGGCGTCGCCGAGACCCCCGACTTCGATCCCAGCCTGAGCGCGATCCGGCCCCCGTTCACGACGATGCTCAACGACCACCTGCGGACCACGCTCGGCTTCCGGACCGACGCCGAATACCACATCCTCCGCGGGCTGGAGTGGGACTGGGGGAAGGCCGGCGAGGGCTACCCGCGGACCAGCGGCGACCTCGCCGCCGCGTTCGCCAAGAACCCCTACCTCCACCTCTTCGTCGCGTCCGGCTTCTACGACCTGGCCACGCCCTACTTCGCGACCACCTACACCCTGGACCACCTGGCCCTGGAGCCGGCGGCCCGTGCCAACATCCACACCGGGTCCTACCCGGTCGGCCACATGGTCTACCTGGAGGCGAACACCCTCGCCCGCCTGAAGGCCGACGTCGCCGCCTTCATCCGCGCCGCGACCTCGGTGGCGGACCAACCCCTGCGCCCCGCCGGGGGCTAGGGCACCGGAGTCGGCGCGGGTCAGGGCGCCTCGCTCGTCGGGTGGGTCGGGTCGGCTCCCCGGCGGACCGGCGGAGATGGGTCAACGCGGGGAGGTCGCGGTCGACGGGCCCGATCCCCGGCCCGGGTAACGCCGGCGCGGCCCTGGCTCCGCGCAGGCTGGTCGACGATGCCCCGCTAAGGAGTGGGGCGGCGATGCGGCCGCGGCTCGTGCCGCACCACGCCCGCGCCCGCGGGCGTCCCCCAGCCACGCGGCCCGGCGTGACCCGGTCAGCCGACGGGGCGGCGCGGCCGACGCCGTCCCTCCTAACCGGGGCCCGCCGGGGCAGCCAATCGTCGGGGTCGATGACCAGCGCGACCGGCCCGTCGCCACCACGCGTCGAAGGGCGCGTTCGCGTTTGCGATCACCACGCCGGGAGGGGCGGGCTGCTCGCGCGCCAGCGCGGCAACCGGAGGCGGGTTTCGCCGTCCGGAGGGTTGCCGACCGGCGAGACCGAGCGCCTCGCCGGTCGGCCTGAGGCCCGGCACGTCCCCGAGCACGACAGATGGCCGAGCAGGGCCGCGCCCGCGCTCGCCGTTCCTCGGCGGCCCGGCCCGGTCCGCCGCCTGCCCGACCTCGTGAGCCGTCGCGGGCGGGCACCGTTGCCGGGCGGAGCGGCGTGCCGCTCCGCCTCAGGTGTCCTCCCTGTCCTCGCCGTCGCCGAGGGCGTAGAGGTGTCCGTCGGCGCTGCCCACGTAGACGACGCCTCGGGCCACCGCCGGGGATGACGCCACGAAGCCTTCCGTCTCGAAGCGCCAGGCCTCGTCGCCGCCCACCGCTTCGAGGGCGTACACCGCCCCGTCGAACCCGCCGACGTAGACGACGCCTGCCGCCACCGCCGGCGACGATCGGACGCCGCCGCCGATCTCGGCGCGCCACTCCTCGTCACCCGTCGCCGCGTCGAGGGCATGGAGCGCGCCCTGCCGCTCCTCCTCGTTCGACGAGGCGACGTAGACGACGCCGTCGGCGACCGCGGGCGATGAGGAGATCGTCTCCCCGGTCTCGAGCCGCCAACGCTCGTCGCCGTCCTCCGTATCGACCGCGTGGAGCACCCCGTCCGCGCCGGCCGCGTAGACGAGGCCGTCCGCCACCGCGGGCGATGCGTAGAGCGCCGGTCCGATCTCCATCTGCCAGCGCTCGTCGCCCGTGCTCGCGTCAACGGCGTAGAGATGGCCGTCGTCGCTGACCGCGTAGACGGCATCGTCAGCCGTCGCGGGGGCGATCCAGACCCGGTCGCCGGTCTCGAATCGCCAACGCTCGTCGCCGGTCCCGGCGTCGAAGGCGTAGAGGAAGCCGTCGTAGCCGCCAAGGTAGAGGGTGTCGCCGTCCACCGTCGGGTCGGAGTAGAGGTCCTCCCCGTCGCCGATCCGCCAACGCTCCTTGCCGGTGTCGGCGTCGACCGCATAGAAGTAGCCGCCGCCCCCCCCGGCGTAGACGAGACCGTCGGCGACCGCGGGCGAGGAGACGTACCCGCCGATCTCAAATCGCCAGCGCTCCTCGCCGGTCGCCGCCTCCAGCGCGTAGAGGTAGCCATCGAGACCGCCGACGTAGACCGCGTCGTCGACCACCGCCGGTGACGAGAGCACCCCCGGCTCACCCGCATCCGGCGCGAAGCGCCACAGCTCGTCCGGCTCGCCCTCTGGTCCCGGACCCGGCATCTCGCCGGTGTGGGCGGGGTTGCCACGGAACATCGTGACGTCCTCGTCGTTACCCGTCTCCGCATCGCCGCCGCGGGCAGCGTCGCCGTCGACCTCCTCGTGCAGGAGGGCCTCCGACACCGGCGCCCCCTGCCAGCACGGCTCGACGCTGGTCACGCACGCGGCCCGAGCGACGTCCATGCCATCGCCGGCCTCTTGATCTGGCTGGGCCGTCATCCGCGATCGGGGCGACTCCCCCTGGTGGGTCACGAGTGCCGCGGTCTGGGGCGCGGGCACGGAGAGCACGGCCACGACGATCAAGACGCCCAACGCGCTCGCGAGGCGCCTCTGGTAGGACGTGGATCGCGCGCTCATCGCTCCCTCCTCGGCGGACACTGTCATGATGTCCTCATAGCCTAGCGCGCCGCTCGCGGCGGCGCTGATGGCCCGACGTGATGGACCCCCACCAGCCGGCCGGGCGGGGTGAGCCGGGCGTGACGTTCTGCCGACAATGGCTCCCACCCGACGACGCGCCGGCCGGGCGATGAGGTGCCCAGGACAGCGCGGGGACGGAGCCGGAGACGGCGACGAGCCCGGGAACGCGCGGGTCGCCCTCCGGTGCCCTCGATGCGCCGACAAGCTGGCCGGGTTCCGAATGAGGGGCAAAGAGGGAACAGCTAGGGGCGGCCGCACGCCAGCGGCCGCCCCTCACTGCGCCAGGAACACGCGACGCCGGCGCTCGGCGAACCACGCGGCGGTTAACACTCGGACCGGGGCCGAGAAGGCCGACCGGATGTGGGCCTGACTCGTGTCCGGGATTCCGGCGCCTACGGCGCCGCCAGGCTAGGCGTCGTCGCCGACGAAGATGTTGCTGTAGCCCGAGGCGCCGGCGAGCGCCGCCTGGGCCTCGCTATCGACCTCGCGGTAGCGCTCGGCGGACTCGACGATCTTTGGCATCACCGAGAGGTCGCCCGAGGAGCAGAGCGTGGTCACCGGCTGCGCCAGCGCCCAGGCGACAGCGCGGTCGATGTCGGCCTGCTCGGTGAAGGGCTCGTACCAGGTGGTGTGGGTGGGGGTGCGTCCCGCCCAGGGGGCCTTCGCGGTCGCCTTCAGGACGTGGATCCCGACGTCCCGCACCCGGCATAGGGAGACGAGGTCCTCCCAGTCCCGCCGGAAGTCCGGCATCGAGTGGAGGAGCAGGTTGCACGACGTCATCACGGTCGAGAAGTCGAACCGGCGCAGCGCCTCGGCGTGGGTCGCCGGGGAGGCGAGCCCGTGGCCGGTGATGCCGATGTGGGTGACGAGCCCCTCGTCCCGGGCGGCGAGGATCGCCTCCATCGAGCCGTCGGGTGCGAAGCAGTCCTCGAGGTCGTCCATGTCGCAGACGGCGTGGAGCTGGAAGAGGTCGAACCGCTCGCGGCCGAGCCGGTCGAGGGTGCGGTGCAGTTCCTCGCTGGCCTTGGCTCGGGAGCGCTCGTTGGTCTTGCAGCCGATGAACAGGTCCGGCTGGGGGTGGCGCTTGAGGTAGGAGCCGAGGCGCAGTTCGGCCTCGCCGTAGGAGGGCGCGACATCGACGTGGTTGATGCCGTGGCCAAGCGCGAACTCGATCGCGCGGTCGGCCTCGTCCTGGGATGCGCCGCCGATGGCGAACGCGCCGAAGGTGACGACCGTGCTCTCGTGGCCGGTCTTGCCCAGCCGCCGGGTCTCCATGGTGGCCGCCCTCTCCCGTCGTTGCGTCCAGTGCGTGCCGGTGGTGCCGCTGCCGGGCAGCATCGCACGGCGGGCGCCAGGGGTGGGCGCGTCGGGGGCCGTCTGGCCCCGGCGTCGGGCATCGGCCGCGGATCGGGGGTCTCGCCCGGACGGCCCCGGTCAGTCTCCGCCGCGACCGTCCGGGCGAGCCGGCCGCCGGGGCGCGGTCCCGGCCGCCGGGGCGCGGTCCCTATCGCTCGGTTGCGCCGGTGGGGTGGCGGACGAGGTGGCCGGGGGCGATCCCGCCCCCACGTCGGCCGCCTCAGGTCCGAGCGAAGGGGGCGCCGCGCGCCGTCAGGCCGTCGGGGAGGGCGTCAGCCCGCCGGCCATCGCCACGCCGACGTCGGGCAGCGGGCCGCCGAGCCCGACGATGTCCGCCGCCGCCGCCAGCGCCGCCCGGGCCGGCGCGACGACGTCCGCCGCGAGGTCGGGTACCCAGCCGCGGAGCACCACCGCCGGCGCGGTCGCCCGCAGCCGGGTGTCGGGCGACCCGGCGAGGACGACGGCCGTCTCCCCGGCCGTGAGGGCGACCTCCCCCCCATCGGTCCTCACCGCTGCCCCGCCCTGGAGGCAGGTCAGCGCCTGGGGCGTGCCGGCGGCCGTGAGATCGATCGCCTCTCCCGCCACGAGCGCGATCCGCTCGAGGGCAAAGTAGCGGCACGCCGCCAGCAGCTGCCGGCGCCCGGGACCCGGCGCCAGGGTGACCGGGGCGATCGGCTCGGGGCGGAGCGCCGGGACCAGCACGTCGAGGCCCTGGTCGAGGTGCAGCTCCCGTGGCTTGCCGTCGATGCCCAGTCGCCCCCAGTCGTCGAGGCGGTAGGTGATCGTCGACGGCTGCTGGATCTCGTAGAGCACGACGCCGGCACCGAGCGTGTGCGCGGTGCCGGCCGGGATGAGGACCGTCGTGCCGGGGACCGCGGGCAGGCGGCGCAGGAGATCGGCGGCTTCGCCCCGCGCGGCGAGGCAGGCTTCGGCGAACTGCTCGGCGGACACGCCGGGGCGGAGCCCGACGTGGAGGAGGCTGCCGGGCCGCGCCGACAGCACGTGCCACGCTTCCGTCTTGCCGAGGCTGTCGCCCTGTCGCGCGGCGGCGGCGTCGTGGGGGTGGACCTGGACGGACAGGTTCTCGGCCGCGTCGAGGAGCTTCACCAGCAGCGGGAAGACGGGCCGGCCACCGGTGGCCGCCAGCCCATGGTCGCCGAGGGCCGCCGCCGGGTTCTCGGCCACGAGGTCGCCGAGCCGGCGACCGTCATGGCGACCGCCGCGGACGGTGGCCTCGTCGGCGGTGATCACCGCCTCGCCGATGGGGCCGTCGCCCGGCAGCGGGAGACCGAACCGCGCCAGCGCCCGCCCGCCCCAGGGCTTCGGGTCGAGCCGGGGTTGCAGGAGCAGCGGAGCGACGGCAGGCATCGTGATCTCCTCCACCGGTGGTTGCGCCGCCCCGGCGCTCGCGCGTCCGAACGATGGCGCACGACCATGGCCGCGTCCCCGCCGGCTCCGGCGCGGGGCGGACAGGACGAAGACCTGGAGAGGACCGTCGATCGGATAGCCGGTCCCCTATCCATCTATCCTATCACGGCGTATGATGCGTCCAAAGAGCAAGACAGACTGAGTGGAGATCGGGGCCGGACGGCACGACCCGGCGGGGCGGCTCCGCGACGGACGGGGGCCGGTCTCCGGCCGGTGCTTGGGACGGTCGCGTCCGCCACACCGCCGGAAAGCCGCCCCGTCCAGCCAGCCCCGGCCGCCCGCGGCGCCGCGCCGGGCGGGGGCTTGGCGGCCACCACGCCGCCCGGACCCCGGCGCGGTCCGGGGAGAATGGGTCCGCGCGGGGGGCGCGATCGGGGGAGGACGGTCGCGGCCGGCTCGGGCGGGTGACGTCGCGCGGGCAACCGGTGATCGCGGGTCCGGATGGCGGTTTGAGGGCGACGAGGAGGCCGATGAACGTGCACGCGATGCCGGAGGCGGGTCAGCCGGCGCAGGGACAGGCGCAGCCGTCGTTCTGGGGCGTGATCCCGGCCGGCGGGTCCGGGACCCGGCTCTGGCCGCTGAGCCGGGCGGCCCAGCCGAAGTTCCTGCTGCCGCTGCTCGGCAGCCGCTCCCTCCTCCAGCAGACCACCGATCGCCTCGCCCCGCTGGTGCGCCCCGAGCAGACGCTGGTGGTCTGCGGGCCGGCCCACGCCGCCGCGATCGCCAGGCAGCTCCCCGACCTGCCGGAGATGAACCTGGTCGTCGAGCCGTCGCCGAAGGGGTCGGGGCCGGCGATCGGGCTGGCCGCGGCGATCATCGCGCGGCAGGACCCGGACGCGGTGATGGGCAGCTTCGCGGCCGATCACGACGTGCGCGACCGGGCCGCCTTTGAGGCGGCCGTCCGGACCGCGATCGTCGCCGCGCGCGACGGGTGGCTGGTCACCATCGGGCTGACGCCGACCCGACCGGAGACCGGCTACGGCTACATCGAGCGGACCGACGACCGGGTCGCGGGCGCCGCCGGGGGGGACGCCTTCCGGACCGCGCGCTTCGTCGAGAAGCCCGACCGGGCGCGCGCGACCGCCTACGTCGAGTCGGGCCGCTTCCTCTGGAACGCGAGCATGTTCATCTGGCGGGTCGGGGCGCTGCTCGACGAGATGGCCCGCCTCCAGCCGGAGCTGCACCACGGCGTGACCCGGATCGCCGAGGCCTGGGGGGGCCCGGACCAGGAGCGGATCACGGCCGAGATCTGGGCCACCCTGCCCGAGAGCACCATCGACCAGGGCGTGATGGAGCACGCCGAACGGGTCGCCGTGGTCCCGGCCAAGATGGGGTGGTCCGACGTCGGCGACTGGCACGGCCTCGGCGAGCTGATCGATCGGGACGCCCTTGGCAACAGCGTCCGCGGCGAGCTGGTCCAGATCGACACCGTCAACAGCGTCGTCTGGTCGGAGACGGCCCGGATGGTGGCCCTGGTCGGCCTCGCCGACATCGTGGTCGTCGACACCCCGGACGCCCTGCTGGTGGTCGACCGTTCGCGCGCCCAGGAAGTGCGGCGGATCGTCGAACAGCTCAAGCGGAACCAGCGCGCCGACCTCAGCTAGCCGCGCGGTGCGCGCGGCTCCGCCGGGGTCGCTCCGGCGCACGGGCGCCGCGATGCGGGGTGGGACGCCGCTACCCCGCCGCGCCGGGCGGGCGCTCGGTGAGTCCCAGCGCGAAGACCCGGAGGTTCACGCCGGGCTCCGGCGACCAGTCGCGGTCGGGGGCCCGGACGAAGCCGAGGCGGTCGTAGAGGCGCGACGCCGCGTCCATGTTGGGCTGGGTCGAGAGCACCAGCCGGCGTCGGCCCTGCCGGCGCGCCCGCTCCACGCAGGCGCGGACCAGTTGCTCGCCCAGCCCGCGCCCGCGCGCCGATGGGGCGACCGCCAGCATCCGGAACTCGGCCTCGTCGGACCGGGCGACGTCGGCGAAGGGGGTGCCACCCGCGGCGTAGGTCACGGTGCCGAGGAGGCACCCCGCGTCGTCGACCGCCACGAGCAGGTCGGCGACCGCCGCCCGTCGGGCGGCGTCGCGCAGCACCGCCACGTAGTCGCCGTGCGCGAAGCCCTCCTCGGCATAGACGTCGGCCGTGAGCGTGCCCACCGCCTGGTACTCGTCCGGCCGCGCCGGCCGGACCTCGATCGGGTCGGCGCCGGGTGACTCGGCGGCCCTGGCGACCACGCCGGTCATCCCAGCCGGTCGCGGTCGTGGGGGGCGAGCCAGTCGACGGCCGGCCCCTTGGGCACGATCCGGGACGGGTTGAGCTGGCCGTGGGTGCCGTAGTAGTGGCGCTTGATGTGGTCGAGGTTGACCGTCTCGCCGAAGCCCGGCCGCGCATACAGGTCGCGGGCGTAGGCCCACAGGTTCGGGTAGTCGACCAGGCGGCGCAGGTTGCACTTGAAGTGGCCGTGGTAGACCGCGTCGAAGCGGGCCAGGGTCGGGAACAGGTTGACGTCGGCCTCGGTGACCCGGTCGCCGGCCAGGAAGCGCCGCCCGGCGAGGCGTCCCTCCAGCTCGTCGAGGGCACCGAACAGGGCGTCGAACGCCTCCTCGTAGGCGGCCTGGGTGGTGGCGAAGCCGGCCTTGTAGACCCCATTGTTGACGTGCTCGTAGACGAAGGCGCTGGTGGCGTCGATCTCGGCCCGCAGCGCCTCGGGGTAGAGGTCGACCGGGTTCTTGGCGACGGCCGCGAACGCGGTGGCCAGCTGGCGCGGGATGGTGTGGAAGTCGTTCGTCACCAGCCGCCCGGTCTGGCGGTCCCAGACGCAGGGCACGGTGAACCGGCCCTCGAAGGTCGGGTCGGTGGCCAGGTAGGCCTCGCCGAGGAAGGCGAAGCCGTTGACCGGGTCGGGGCCGTAGGAGCCGTCGGGGCTCTCGCGGAAGGCCCACCCGCGCTCGTCCCGGATCGGGTCGACGACCGAGAGCGAGATCGCGTCCTCGAGCCCGAGCATCGCCCGCACGATCATCGCGCGGTGCGCCCAGGGGCAGGCCAAGGAGACGTAGAGGTGGTAGCGGCCCGGCTCGGCCGGGAAGCCGCTCGCGCCGTCGGCGGTGATGGTCTCGCGGAAGGCGTTGGGCTGGCGCACGAACGCGCCGTTCCCGCCCGTCTCGGCCGGCACCTGGGCGGCCGTCGGGGCCGCGAGCGTGGTCGCCATGGTGATCCTCCCTCCGTCGCCGGCCGTGCGGCGCGGCGCGCTGTCGCCCCGGACGCGAACGGTAGCCCTGACCGCTAACGGACGTCAAGCTGCTTCCCGTCGGTTAGTCACCGTCGGTGCGTCGGGCCGCGAGCGGCGTCGGATGGTGGCGACCGTGGATCGGGCCCGATCCGGAATCCGGCTGTACGGCGGTGGTAGCGGGGCCCGCGCCAGCGGCCGCCCCCGTCCAAGGCCGACCGCGCCAACGGGGGGAGGACCGGAGCCGCCCCGGCCGCGCGTCACCCGTCGGGGGGCTCGCGCCAGCGTGGGATGACTGTCTCGGCCCGGGCGACCATGCCGCCCGGCGCGAAGAAGCCCATCGCCAGCCTCGCGTCCGCGGCGCGCGCCTCTTCCCCGAGCCTCGGGTCCAGGAAGACGCTCTTCCCGAACTCGCCCAGGTCCTCGACGACGCGCTCGTAGCGGTAATAGACGATGGTGTCGGGGTCGACCGCGACCGGTCCGTACCCCGCGAAGAACAGCTCCTCCTCCCTGGGTTCGACCGTCCGCGCGATCAGCGACCCGACGACGAAGAGCAGGTCGCGCTCGCGCGGGGCGACCAGCGGGCCGTCCCAGTCGGTAAGGTGGATCCGGCCGTCGTCGCCGACGAGGATGTTCGCGGCGTGGATGTCGGCGTGGCAGAGGACGCGCTCGAGCGGCCTGGCCCGGAGTTCACTCCCGAGCGCTTCCGCCCGGGCGAGCAGGGCCCGGATCCGGTCGGCGTTTCCCCGCCAGAACGCCGCGAGTCGCGCCGCGGCCGGGCTCTCGAACGCCGTGGCCGGGTCCTCGACCTGGGCCAGGAGCCGGCGGACCAGCGCCGCCGACGGCAGCGCGAACGTCTCCTCCGGGAGCAGACCGCGGAGGTCCGCCGCGAGCCCGCTGCCGTGCACCTGCCGCAGCGTGGCGCCGAACGTCCGCCACTGGTCGTCGGACATCCCGGCGACCATCGCGTTCTCCCCCCGGATGAACGGGTAGAGCACCGCGGTGTGCCCGTCGCCGCCGTCGAGCGGGCACCAGAGGGCGGACGACCGTGCCCGCAGCGGGGCGAGGACGGTGGGGACGCCGCGCTCGATCAGCGCCCGCGGGACGAGGAGGCCGGGCTCGTCGACGGGCCCGAAGCGGACCTTCAGGAAGTAGGCCGCGCTGTCGTCCGCGGTCACCCGGTAGACGGCCGCGTTGCGGTCGTAGCCGATGGGCAGGAACGCGACGGAGGCGACGCGCAGCCCGTAGTGGGCGTCGAGCGTCGCGGCGATCCGCGCCGTGTCCAGACCCGGATCGTCCCGCATGTCCTCCGCCTCCCCCGGCGTCGCGTCCGCACGCGGGCCGTCAACCCCTCCGGGCTCCGGCGGTCCGCGTGGCTTCGTCCCGCGCCGAATCCATCGACGCGGCGCCGCGCCGGCCGGCGACGGGCGACCGCCCGCCCTGGGAGCCGATTCGACACGGCGCGGTCGTGAGTCATCGCCCGGGCAGCCCGCCCGAGCGGCTCGCCCTCGCCGCTCGAGACGCGGGGGCAACGGCGGAGGGGGCCGCGCGTCGAGTCGAGTTCACTCGCGGTGCCTGGCGGAATCTGGCCACAGCCTAGCAGCCCGGAACTCGCGGTGATCTCGCCGCGAGGGGGAGCACGCCGCGGGACGGCCGGTGCCGCCATGCCAACCGTCGGGCGGGAACGTTGGGCGCCGGCGCGCTCGACCACCTGACGGGGCTTGCCCCGCGGAGCCGTGCTCCGCGCGCGATCGCCGTTGTGCCACGAGACGGTCCCGGCGGGCACTCCGCGCCTGGGTCGCGCCGGTGCCGCCGCGCTCCAGGGGCCCGCCAGTGTGGCCGGTGGTCGGTCGACCCGGAGCGCGGTCCGTTCCACCCGAGCCCTGATCTGATCGAGATGGGCCGCCCAAACCCCACGGGCACGGCCGGCGCGTGTCCCCTCTGGTGACCGCTCGCTCGCCGGTCGCCGCTGGGTCGTAGGGCGGTTGGACACCGGTGCCGGGGCCAGATAAAGCACGCCGCGGGGACCTCACGGACCCGGCCGGTCCCGGCGCCGTCGAGACCGCCCCCCGCGTTCTCCTCGGCGGGTCGGCCCCACTCGGCCCGCGAGGGGCACCGGCACGTCCGCCGGGCCGAACCGACGCGACGTTCCGATCCCGGTGGCCCCGCGCGACCAATCCCCCATCGGCGCACCTCGTACCGAATCCGGCTGATCAGCGGTGGTCTCGGGGGCGCCGGGACGGCCGACCCGCCCGGGGCCGAGCCCGGAGGTCCGAGGCCCAGGGTCGCGGCCGGCCGTCCCGGCCGCGACCCCGCCGCGCGAAGCGCCAGCGACCACCCGGATCCGGTAAAGGGCGGCGGAGTATAAGGCGGCGGGATCGTCAGAATGAGCACCGCGGGACGTCGCTCCCCGTCGCCATGAGTCCCGCCCGGTGCCGTGCGAGAAGGCGCCGGTGGGGTGCTGGTGACCGTGACGATTCCCGCGGTCCTCTTCCCTGCGGCGGCGCCGACGGCCAGTGCGGTCATCGGCGCCTCCGCAGGGTGCCGGGCCCGGGGCGATCGCCCCGGGCTCAGGTCGAGGGATCGACGGGCCGGCACTACGGAACCGGCGTGCCCTGCTCGTCGACGTACGTCGTGAACGGCTCGTCGACCTTCAGGAGCCGCGCCTCCCAGAGGACGGTCGGCCCGTCGCTGGCGTTCCACCCCGTGTGCTCGGTGTGCGCCGCGAAGTGGTCGAAGGCCACACAGTCACGCGGTCCGAGGACGACCTCGGTGTCCAGTGCCAGCGGCTCTGTCGCCTCGGGCGTCGCTCCGGTACCGGCCCGCGTCACCGTGGCCGTGCCCGCCTGGATGGCGAAGCCGAGGGCGCCCGATTGGACGCAGACCACGATGGCGGTCGGGTGGGTGTGGCGGGTGACGTAGGCCCCCGGCGCCCAGGTGTTCTCGACCACCACCAGCCGGTAACCCGGGGCGACGGCCGGGTCGAGCCCCGCGAGGGTGACCCCGCTCGTGCCCGCGGAGCCCGGGGCGGCGCCGGGCGGCGGCTGGGCGACGCGCGCACTCGCGACGGCGCCGCCCAGCGTCACGAGGCCCGCGATCGCCAGCATCGCGACCAGCAGGTGTCGGCCGGTATACGCACGGAGCATCTCGGTCTCCTCCTGCCGATTGGGTCGGCGGCTCTACCGCTTGGTGCCGATGTGGGGGCGCCGGAAACCCGCGTCCGCCGAGGACACCCATCGCGCGACGGGCCGGTGACGGCTCGGGGATCCGACCCTCGTACTTCTCCATCACCGGGGAGGCCCGGGGTGGGGACGTCGGGGTCGCCCCTCCGCCACGGCCCCGACCGGTCGCCGTGGTCGGTCCGCGCCGGTTCGGACTCGTCCCGCGACACCGGCCGCCCGGGCCAGCCTGCCCCGGGGCACGAGACCGTCGTCTGGACGCCTGCGCGGCGCGGCGGCTCGCGCATGCCGTCGTCGAGGTCGGCGTGGGTCGCGAGTCAGTCCGAGTGGCGCCGCGCGCCAACGTCCAGGTGAGGCCCCGACGGACGCGGCGGACCGGCCTTCACTTCGGGAGCCGACCGAGTGGGAACGTCGGACCGGCCGGGGAACGCGCGGCCGGCCGGTCCAGCGAGGGCCGGCCGGGGACTCCCGCCGCCGCGCCAACGGGTCGCTCCTAGGGCACGAAGCCGACGAAGGTCCGGCCGCACATGTACCCCGCCCGCGGCACCCCATCGCCGTCGACGCCGAGCTCGATGACCCGCGTCTGCTCGTCGAACGCGCGGCCGCCGGCCTCGAGTGGCTCGACCCAGGGGACCGACGTTGCGGCGTCTGTCGCCCCCACCGATCCAAACGCCAGTCCGATCGCCACCACCACCGCCATCGCCCGCTTCGTCACCGGTGCCCGCATGGTGTGCCTCCTCGTCGCTGTCGCCCTGTGCGATCCGCCCCGGCGGCCTCCCGCCGGCGACGGTTCCATCCTGGGCTCGAGGAGGGCGGCGCACATCTCCCGAACTGGGGAATCGACAGGCGCAGCTTCTTGGCGGCCCCTACCTGTTAATGGGTAGGGTGAGTAGGGATGGGTATTGCCCCGCCGTGGGTGCGCTCCGGCGACGAGCGGAACGTGGGGCGTCAGGCGATGCCGCTGCGGATGGCCCACGCCGCGACGGCGGTGCGGGAGCCGAGGCCGAGCTTGGCGAGGACGTTGCGGACGTGGGTGGTGGCCGTGCCGTGGCTGACGAAGAGCGCGTCGGCGATCTCGCGGTTCGACCGACCCGCCGCGAGCAGCCGGACGACCTCCAGTTCCCGCGGCGAGAGGCCGTGGGTCACCGCGGCGGATGACGGCGGCAGCGGCGCGGCCGGCGGTGCCGTCGGTTCCCCAGCCGCGGTCTCGCCAGCGGCGGCGGTGGCCTCGGCTTCGGCGACGGCGGCCTCCAGCGGGAGCGCTCGCCCGGCGGCCCACGCCGCCTCGAACGCGGCGTCACCCAAGGCAGCGCGGGCGGCGGCTGCCGTCGCGTCGATCTCCGATTGCCATTCCGGGCCGATGCCAAATCCAATCGTGCCCAGGGTCATGGTGGCGGCCGCGAGGAGCCGCGCCACGCGATCCGGTTGGCCGAGCCAGGCGGCGGTGTCAGCGGCGGCCAGGCAGCCGTCGGCGAGTTGCTCGCGGTAATCCAGTGCCCGGCTGACGGCGAGTCGTTCCCGGTTGAGGGCAGCCGCCCGTCGCATGTCGCCTTGCCGTCGCGCGACCTCGCTCAAGTTGGCCAGCTCGAGCACCACCCCCCAGAGGTCATCGAAACGACGGTCCTGCCGCAGCGAGTCCTCGAGGAGGCGGACCGCCTCGGCCAGGTCGCCCCGGTCGAGGGCGACGACGCCCAGGTTCCCGAGGGCCCATCCCATGCACTCCTCATCGCCGGCGGCCCGGGCAAGATCGAGCGCCTCGCGGTTTCGCGCTTCCGCGCCATCCAGGTTCCCCCGTCGGTCCGCGACCACCCCGAGTCCGATGACGCCGAGCGCCTCGGCGCGGGCCGCGCCCGCGGTCCGACCCAGGGCGACCGCCTCGCGGTGCGCCGTCTCCGCGGCCTCGAGGTCGCCCTGGAGGCCGGCCAGCCACCCTGCCCCGAAGAAGGCGGCGGCCCGCAATGCCGGCGGCGCGGCCCCGCCAAGCGCGAGCACCTGACCCAACCAACGCCGGCCCTCGCCCAGGTGGCCCTGGATCTGCCAGAGACGATAGTAGGGCGTCGCGACGCGCAGTCCGATCTCCGGCTCGTCGTGCTCGATCGCCCAGGCCAGCGCCGCCCGGGCGTTGTCGTGCTCGGCCGCCAGCTTCGCGAGCGACGCCACGGAGACCGTCTGCAGGACCCCGGCCGTGCGTTGGGCGAACTCCGCCACGTGGGCCGCGTGGCGCGACCGGACCGCCTCGGCCTCGCCGCTCGCCTCCAGACGCTCCAAGGCGAACTCGCGGACCGTCTCCAGCATGCGGAAGCGTGGCTCGTGGTCGGACGCGACCGGCGCGCCTCGGCCCACCGGCTCGACCCGGCGCACCAGGCTGTGGTCGACCAGCCCGAACAGCCCGTCGAGGGTGTCGAACTCGTCCTCCCCGCAGACCGCCTCGGCCGCCCCCGCGGTCCAGCCGCCGGCGAAGACCGCCAGGCGCCGGAAGAGCGTCTGCTCCTCCGGGGGGAGAAGGTCGTGGGACCAGGCGATCGCGCTCCGCAGCGTCCGCTGGCGCGCGGGGGCGTCCCGCGGTCCGCCCGCCAGGACACGCAGCCCGCCGCCGAGCTGCCCCAGCACGGCCGCCAGTGACAGCTGCCGCGTCCGCGCCGCGGCCAGCTCGATTGCGAGCGGCAGCCCTTCGAGCCGCCGGACGATGGCGGCGACGGTCGGGGCGTTCGCCTCGGTCAGCACGAAGCCCGGATCGGCCGCGCGGGCCCGCTGCGTGAACAGGGCGACCGCCTCGACCCCGGCCAGGTCGCCGAGCGGGATCGGACCCGCCGGGTCGGGCAGCGCCAGCGGCTCGACCGGAAAGACGTGCTCCGCGGACAGCCGCAGCACGACCCGGCTGGTGGCGAGAATCGCCAACCCCGGGCACGCCGGGAGCAGGGCGCCGAGCTCGGGGGCGACCTCGACGACCTGCTCCAGGTTGTCCAGGACCAGCAGCAGGCGGCGCGAGCCGAGCCATGCCGCGAGGCGCTCGGCCACCGGACGGTCGTCCGTCCCCACGAGGCCGAGGGCCCGGACGATCTCCGGCAGCACCAACTCGGGGTTGACCAGCGCGCTGAGATTGACGAACCGAGCGCCGTCGGCGAAGTCGCCGCGGAGTTCCTCCGCGGCCCGCAGCGCCAGGCGCGTCTTGCCTACCCCGCCCGGACCGGTCAGGGTGACGAGGCGGGCGCCGCCCTCGCGGAGCAGGGCGGCGACGGCCGCCACTTCCCGCGCCCGCCCCACCAGCGGGGTGGGTGGGCACGGCGGGACCCCGGTCGCGGCGGAGGGAGGCGCGTCGGGCATGGCGCGGGTCGGTCAGGCGGCGGTCGTCGGCGCGGGCTTGTCGTCCGCATCTTGTCGCCGGACATAACCGGCGTCAATTCCCCGTTTCGGTGACATCACGGACGGGGACGCTCCGAGTGGGCGCAACGGTCGCGACCGCTGCCGGACGCCGCGGGCGTTCGCCCCGTCATGCCCAACCGTTGGTCACCTGCGTGGGTCGCCTCGTAATCGCCCGAGAACGCCTCGGCAGCCCCTCACGGTGGCAGGTACGGAATCCGGGTAATCACCGGGGCTTCGCCTGTCGGGTCCGCGGCCGGCTTCGGCCGGCTCCGTGCCTCAGCCTCCGCCCTCGGATCGCGGCCGCGGGCGGGCGCGGCCGCCCCATACCACCGCCGAACAGCCGGAGCCGGTATGACTCCCCATGGTCGGGGCGAGCGCGCTGGGAACCGTGCGGGCCCGTGGCCTGTGGCCCGCCGGTGGTGCGGCCTTCGTCAGCCCTTCTCGACCACGCAGAAGAGGTTGCCCCCGGGATCGCGGAGCACGACGAAGTCGTCCCCGGGATCGGGCAGCCGGTGGACCGTCGCCCCGCGCCCAATGAGACGTTCGACCTCGCCCTTCTGGTCGGCGGTGTAGAGGTCCAGGTGGAGCTTGTTCTTGCCGGGCGTCGGGTCGGGCACGACCTGGAAGGAGAGGTTCGTCCGGCCGCGCGGATCGTCGAGCCGGCACCAGTCCTCGCTGCGCACCCCCACCACATAGCCCAGCGCCGCCTGCCAGAACGCGACCAGGCGGTCCAGGTCCCCGTCACCGCAGTCCACCACGACGCTGCCGATGCGCGTGTCCACGCTCTCCCCCTGTGCCGGGTCCTCGTCCCCGGCCCCCGGCCCCCGGCCCCCGGTCGCCGGCCCCCGGCTCGCCGCGCCGACCGGACGAGATTGTGCCCGCCGCCGACGGTTGGGCGCGATCATAGCGTCGCGCCGACGGTCGGCGACGGCCGGGCCCGAATGCCGCCTAGCGGCGCGGGCCGGGTGGCACGACCGTGCCGAGCGGCATTGCCCGGCGGGCGCCGGTCGCGGCCGGGACGTTGGTCGGCAGGCCGGCCAGGGCGTCGTGCGCCAGCAGCGCGAAGGCCATCGCCTCCTTGGCCCGGCTGTCGACCCCCAGCGCCTCGACCGGGGCGACCGGCACCGGTGCCAGCTCGGCCGCGAGCGCCGCCATCAGCGTTGGGTTCCGGGCACCGCCGCCACCCACGAACACCTCGTCGAGGGCCGGGCACCAGCGGCGATAGGCGTCGGCGATCGAGCGCGCGGTGAAGCGTGTCGCCGTCGCCAGCAGGTCGCGGGCGCACTCGCGGTCCCGCTCCGAGGCGTCGGACTCGGGGGCGAGCGTGCCCGCCGTGACGCCGGCGTCGCGGAGCAGGTCGGCGCAGTAGGCCCGGCCGTAGCGCTCCCGGCCGGTCGTCTTCGGCGGCTCCTGGGCCAGGTAGGGGTCGGCCAGGAGGGCGTCGAGCAGCGCGGCGTCCACGGTCCCGGCCGCCGCCAGCCGGCCGTCCCGGTCGAACGCCGCCGTGCCGCCGGTCAGCAGCGCGGTCAGCCCGTCGACGAGCATGTTGCCGGGGCCGGTGTCGAAGGCCCGGACGGTGTCGATCCCCCCGCCGGCCGGCAGGTAGGTGACGTTGCCGATGCCGCCGATGTTCTGCACGGCGCGCGTGCGCCCCGGGTCGCGGAGGACGACCCAGTCGAAGTAGGGCACCAGCGGGGCGCCCTGGCCGCCCGCCGCGACGTCGGCGACCCGGAAGTTGGCGACCACCGTTGCCCCGGTCCGCTCGGCGATCACCGCCGGCTCGGCGACCTGGAGCGTGGAGCGGACCGACAGCGGCCGGGCCGGGTCCGGGTCCGGCTGGTGCCACACCGTCTGCCCGTGGGAGCCGATGGCGTGGAGCGCCGCGGGTGCCACGCCGGCCTGGCGGCAGACCTCCAGTGCCGCCTCGGCGAAGAGCTCGCCGAGGACGAAGGCGAGCGAGCAGAGGCGGGCGATCGCGTGCTCCGGCCGGTCGCCGTAGAGCGCGAGCAGCTCGTCCCGGACCGCGTCGGGGTAGGGCACCGAGACGAAGCGACGCAGCTCGACCCCGCGCGCCGCCACGCCGCCGGTGATCCGGACGAGGGCGGCGTCGACCCCGTCGACGGACGTGCCCGAGATCAGGCCGACGCAGAGGTGCCCCGCGTCCGGGCCGTCGCGACGATCACCCATCCGAAACACTCCCCCGTCGCGGCCTCTGGCCCCATCCCACCCCGGTGCACGCCGCGCGGGTGGTGCCGCCCGTGGCGCATCGTCCCCCCAGCCTGTCCCCGGGTGGTCCCCGGGTGGTCCCCGGCTAGTCCCCGGGTGGTCCCCGGCCCAGCACCGGGCCTATGGCGGCGAAGCCGGCTGAGGAGGGCCGCCTGCGGGCCGCACCGGCGATCCTGCGCGCCCCGACGATCGCCGAGGACCGCCGGAGACCGCCCGGGACCGTTCCCGCGCCGGCGCAGCGCGTGGACGGCCGCGCGGCGGCGGGGACCCGGCCCCGGGCCCTCGCCTCCCCGTGACGGCCGCCCCCGGCGGGAGAGGGCTAGCCGTCACCGGCGGGGGGCGGAGGGAGCCCCGCCTCGCGGGAGAGCCGGGTGTGGAACGTGTACTTGTCCCCGCGGTAGACGGCGGTGGCGTACTCGAGCGGGCGGTCGCGGACGGTCGTGGTCAGGCGGCGGGTTCGCAGCACCGGGTCCCCGGGGGCGATGCCGAGCAGCGCCGCGTCCGCCCCCC
>CADCWG010000227.1 GCA_902806335.1 uncultured Thermomicrobiales bacterium
CGCCAGGTCGCCCCGCGGTCGTTGCTCGTGAAGACGCCTCGCTCGGGGTTCGGCCCGAAGGCGTGGCCCAGCGCCGCGACCCAGACCTTGTCCGGGTCCCGGGGGTGGACCCGCACCTTGCCGATGTGGCGGGTCTCGCGCAGCCCGATGTTGGCCCAGGTCCGGCCGGCGTCGGTGCTCTTGTAGACGCGGACGCCGTCGGGGGCGTCGATCCGGATGGTGGTCTCGCCGGTGCCGGCATACAGCACGTTGGAGTCGGACGGGGCGACGGCGAGCGCCCCGACGGAGGCCGTCGTGAAGGCGCCGTCGGAGACGCAGCGCCAGTAGGTGCCGGCGTTGGTCGTCTTCCAGACGCCGCCGGCGGCGGCGCCGAAGTAGAACGTCGCCGGGTCGTCGTAGCTCCCGGCGACGGCGACCACCCGGCCGCCGCGGAACGGGCCGATGCAGCGCCAGCGGAGCAATCCGTCGAGGTCGTGGCCGTCGGACACGTCTCCGTCCCTTCTCTACTGACGCGCGCCCCTCATTCGACGGGCGTGCGCGGCCGCGGTCGCGCGCCGATTCGCGCGCTCAAGGCCTGGTCGGACGCGACCGGCAGGGGCCGCGTGAGCGGGTCGTGTCGGTCCCGATCGGTGCCGACGGGCGGAGGGTGGGGCCGGCACCCCGGCAAACCCTCGGCTGAACCTGCCCCGGCCGGCGTCGGGTCGTGTACGGAGATCTCCCCCCGTAGAGCCCGCAACGGGGACCGCTGCCCAGGGACGCGATCCTACCCGGTTCCGCTCGTGGCCGCCCGCGGGCACCGTCCGCACATGCGCTCCCCTACCTCCTCCTCAAGGGTTTGGGCTCGGGTAGTCGCCAGGTAACCGGTCGGGCGGCTGCAGCTGTATCGGTCGGGGGCGCAGCACCTGGCGAGCAGGGACGGAGGGGCGGCAGGTCCAACGGCCCGTGCGGGGAACGTGGCGCTCCGGTGGCGGGCTGGGTCGTCGGCGGGGCGGGCTTGCCCACCCGCTATCCGGCCGAGGGGCCCTCGCCTGGGGGCAGCGGCTCTCGGATGGACCAGGTCACCGCGAAGTACCCGTGGACCACCCGGTTGCGGAATCCGATCGCGGAACGCCAGTCCACCTCGGGGTGGCGGTCGCGGAGCGCCGGGGAAACCTGGGCCGCGGCCTCGCCGATCTTGATCAGGCGCAGCAACACGGCGTCACAGGCGTCCTCGTTCGCGACAAACGTCTCGAACGAGTGCCGACCGACCGTGCGCCGGATGGGCCCGATCGCGGCAAGGACATCGTCGAGGTAGAGCGCGTCATCCCTCCGCGGCATAGAGCACAACCGCGTCGGCGAGAACGCTGTCCCGGACCCGCCGCTTCAGACCTTCCCTGGGGACGAGATCGACGGGGCGATCCATCACGGCCTCGAGTTCGCGCTCGATCCGCCCCAGCCCGATGAGACCGACGCGTATCGTCGGACCGAACGCGACGAGCAGGTCGTAGTCGCTGCCCGGCCCGAAGTCGTCGCGCAGGGCCGACCCGAACAGGGACAGCTCGACGATCCCGTTACGACGGCAGACATCGGCGACTGCCCCCAGGAATGGGCGCAGACGCGCCTCCGTCCCGGCCGACATGCCGATCGCGTTCGTGGTGGCCCGTCGCTCGTGCGCTCCGCCTCGGTCGATCGTCCCCATGCGGTTCCTGGCCTTTGGAGTTGGGCTGGCGACCACCGCTCACTCGCCATGGGGGTGACACCGGATCACCGGCAATCCCCATCCGATCCGGGGCCGCCAGGCTTCCCGTCCGGATCTCGACCGGGACGACGGCGCAATCCGGCGGTCAAGCGGGATCGTATCCCGTCCCTGGCACGCGCAGACGTCGCACGTCGCCCTCAACTCCCATGCTACCCTCGGCGCCCGGATTAGGGGTGCGACGCACCGGTCGGCGGGCAGGCGAGCGAGGGGGGCACGACGGTGGGTGAGGGCAAGACGGACGCCGGGGTCGAGGCGGCGGCGGACCCCCGGCGGGCGGAGCGGGTGCGGCGGATCGGCGAGGCGGTCGACGCCAGCCGCGACGACCTGGTCGCCTTCCTCCAGGAGCTGGTCCGCACCCCGAGCGTGACCGGCGAGGAGGGCGCCTGCCAGGCGGTGGTCGCCGTCCAGATGCGCGGCCTCGGCCTCGAGACGGAGGTCTGGGAGCCCGACCCGGCCGCCCTCGCCCCCCACGCCGAACACGTCGGGACCGTCGCCGACTTCGCCGGGCGCCCGAACGTGGTCGGCACGCTGCGCGGCGCCGGGGACGCCGGCCGCGGCGGCACCGGGCGCTCCCTGATCCTCAACGCCCACATCGATACGGTCGAGACCGGCGACCCGGCCCGCTGGACCCACCCGCCCTTCGCGGCCGAGGTGGCCGACGGCAAGCTCTGGGGCCGGGGGTCGTGCGACATGAAGGGCGGCCTCGCCACCCACCTCTTCGCCCTCGCCGCCGTCCGCCACGCCGGCCTGCTGCCCCGGGGCGACGTCCTCGTCGAGAGCGTGGTCTCGGAGGAGGACGGCGGCGCCGGGGCGGCCGCGACGATCCTGCGCGGCTACGTCGCGGATGCGGCGATCATCACCGAGCCGACCCGCCTGGCGCTGATCCCCGCCCAGGGCGGCTCGCTGGTGTTCCGCCTCCACGTCCCCGGCAAGTCCGCCCACGCCTGCGTCCGCAACG
This sequence comes from uncultured Thermomicrobiales bacterium, assembly GCA_902806335.1. Lineage (GTDB taxonomy): Bacteria > Chloroflexota > Chloroflexia > Thermomicrobiales > UBA6265 > CADCWG01. The sequence continues at coordinate 2,697 of CADCWG010000227.1, forward strand.
AGGGCGCGAGCGCGATCGAGGCCTTCGGCCACCTCCACCGGGGCCTGCTCGCCTACGAGGCCCGCCGCAACGCCGCGATCGACCACCCGCTCTACGCGCCGATGGCGAACAAGATCCCGATCAGCATCGGCACCATCCGCGGCGGCGCCTGGCCGTCGTCGGTGCCGGAGTGGCTGGTGGCCGAGGGGAGGGTCGGGATGGTCCCGGGCGAGGAGGTCGCCACCTTCCGCCGGGAGGTCCTCGACGAGGTGGCCCGGATCGCCGCCGAGGACCCCTGGCTGCGCGACCACCCGCCGACCGTCGAGTGGTTCGGCGGCCAGTTCGCCCCGGCCGAGGTGCCCGCCGACGCCCCGATCGCCCGGGCGATCACGGGTGCCCACGCCGCCGTGGCCGGCTCCGCCCCACCGGTCGAGGGGGCCACCTACGGCGCCGACATGCGCCACTTCCTCCACCTGGCCGGGATCCCCTGCGTGATGTACGGCGCCGGCGACGTCCGCGTCGCCCACTTCACCGACGAGCACCTCGACCTCGACGACCTGGTCACCGCGACCAAGACGATCGCGGTGACGATCGCCGACTGGTGCGGGGTGGTCGAGGCCTGACGGGGGGGCGGCCCTCCGCCCTCGGTCCGGGCGGGCCGGACTCAGCCGGCCGGCGGCGCCTCCAGCCGGTAGCCGAGGCCGGGAAAGGTGGTGATCAGCGCCGGCGCGTCGGGGTCGGGCTCCAGCTTGGCGCGCAGCCGGCTGACCCAGGTGCGGAGGTAGTGGGCCTCGTCGCGGAACTCGGGCCCCCAGACCCGGCTCAGCAGCTCGCCGTGCAGCATCACCCGCCCGGCGTTGCCGGCCAGCTGGGCGAAGAGTGCCCACTCCGTGCGGCTGAGGCGGACCTCCTCCCCGCGCAAGGTCACCCGCCGCCGCTCGAGGTCGACCTCCACCCCGTGCTCGGGGTAGCGCAGGGTGGCCCGGCCCCCGACGGGCGCCGCCCCGGCGGTGCGGCGCAGCACGGCCGCCACCCGGGCCGCGAGCTCGTCGGGGTTGAACGGCTTGGTCACGTAGTCGTCGGCGCCCCCCTCGAGGCCGCTCAGCTTGTCGGCGTCGCCGGCCCGCGCCGTGAGC
>CADCWG010000228.1 GCA_902806335.1 uncultured Thermomicrobiales bacterium
CGACCGCCACGGCGACGGGCACCGCGACCGCCACGGCGACGGGCACCGCGACCGCCACGGCGACGGGCACCGCGACCGCCACGGCGACGGGCACCGCGACCGCCACGGCGACGGGCACCGCGACCGCCACGGCGACCGCGACCCTGCCGGTCGAGGACGGGATCGTCGACCTCAAGAAGTTCTACTGCGCCGAGGGCTTCGACACCGTCGAGATCATCGTCTTCGAGCCGGAGGAGCCGTTCGGCGCCGCGGCGGCCGAGGAAGAGAACAACTGCGTCCCGGGTTCCGCCCGGTTCGCGATCTTCCCCTTCGGTGACGACGCCGAGCCGATCATCGTCACCGTCGGCAGCGACGGCGTGATCGTCCTCGACGACGAGATCCCGGCGACGACGGGCGCCACCCCGCACCTGATCGTCGAGATCGACGCGGACGGCAACGCGATCAGCGGCGCCTACTCCTTCGACGACTTCCCCGGGGCGGTGACCAACATCGTGGTCTTCAACCCGCTCAAGGACGAGACCGCGGTCCCAACCAAGGCCGTCGAGACCAAGGTCCCGCCGACCGAGAAGCCAGGCGTCGACACCGACGTTCCGACCAAGGCGCCGACCCACGAAGGCGACGTCAAGGTCATCGAGGACAGCGTGACGATCGGTGGCACGACGACCGGGACAGTCCGGCTGCCAGACACCGGCGCGGGCGCCCCCAGCGCGGCCGGCTCGACGAACCGGATGCTGATCGCCTTCCTCCTGGCCGCGCTCGGGCTCGCGGTGATGGCCTTTGGGCGCCAGCGCCGGTCCGACTCCCGGCGGTAGCGTCCGAGCCCGCCGGGCAAGTCCCGGCGGAGAACGACCCAACGTACAGCCGACCGCCGGGGACCCGTCCCCGGCGGTCGGCTGTGCCTCCAACCCTCGCGTCTCGTGCCCCCTCCCGCTCCCCGTGGTCGGTCCGGCCCACGCGGGTCAGCGGATCGAAGGGACGGGTCTTCCCACCTACGGGAGCGGCGGCTCTCCGATGACCGTCGGTGCCCCGAGTTCGTCGGGTCCGCCGTCGATGGCGGTGTGGAGGCGGTGCACGCGGGGCGGCGCGCCGACGCGGGCGAGCAGGCCGTCTTTCCCGCCCGTCAGGTCGTCCAGTCCGAGTCGTCGCATCGCCGCCAGGTAGGCGCGGCTCTCGGCGACCAGACGGACCGTGTCCACCCCGCGGCACCCGGGGGCGAAGGCGGCGACCTTGGCGATGCCGTCGCCCAGCAGGAGGACCGCGCCGCGGTGGTTACCGCGCTCGGCGTGGTGGAGACCGACGCCGATCTGGAGGATGCCCTGGTACAGGCGTCGGATCGGGCCACGCTCGGCGTGCCACTCGTGCTCGATCGCCTCGTGGCAGGCGTAGAACGCGCCGGCGTTGAAGAGGTCGATCCCGTCGCGCACCCCCGGCGGTAATGGGCCGGCGCACGCGGCGTCGCTCGCGGCCGGCGCGCCCGCATGCTCGGCCAGATCCTGTGGCCGCGGGAGCAGTGGGTCGAGCCGTCCCCGGATCCGGGCGAGCGTCGCCGCCGGGTCGGGACCGAGCGGTGCCTCAATGACCAGGGGGCCGGCGTAGACCCCGGCGACCGCCCGCACCAGCGCCGGCCACGGCAGGTCGCCGTCGCCGGGCGGCAGGTGGCGGTGCGCCGGGTCGGCGGCGCGGCGGTCGCTGAGGTGGACATCGACGACGCGGTCCCCCATCGCGGCCAGGACCATGAACGGGTTGGCGTCGGCCTCCGCGGACTGGAACGGGTCAAAGGCGAAGCCGAGGCGGGCGCCCGGCGTGAGGATCGGGACGACTGCCGCCGCGAACGCGGCGACGTCGCGGACCGAGGCGAGCGCGCACCAGGAGACGTTCTCGACGGCGAGCGTGATCCCGGCCGCCCCGCACGCGGCGGCGAGTTCGGCCGCGACCTCGGGCAGGCGATCCTGGACGGCATCGGGCTCGAGCGCCAACTCGCGCCGCGTCGGACCGTGCCAGACCAGCACGCCGGCGCCGACCTCCACGCAGAGCGCGATCGCCCGGTCGAACATCGCCCGACCCTCGGCGATCCGGCGCGGGTAGGGGTCGACGACCGGGTGGAGGGCCGTGCGCGTGTGAACAGCGTGGGCGCGGACACCGGCGTCGCCCAGCGCGGTGCGGAGCACGCGGGCGAAGGCTGGGTCGTACTCCCCGGCGCTCTGGAGCATTAGCTCGAGGTCGCCGATACCCAGCGTCGCGGCGACCTCGGGCACGACCTCGGTGGGGACGTGGGGGTAGAGCGCCCCCGACGAGAGTCCCAGCCGGAGCGGCCCGCCGGCGGCGCTGGCGCGGTCGGATGGGGGGCTCATACGCAATCCGGCTGTTCGGTGATGGCATCGGGGACGCGCCGGCGGCCGAGCCCGCCCGGGGCAAGCCCCGCGCTCCCGCCCGGGGCAAGCCCCGCGCTCGGGGACGGAGCCGACTCAGGCCGGCGGCGGACCGGCCGGGCGAAGCCCCGGCGATCACTCGGATCCCGGACCGGTTGCCCGGTCCGTCGGGCGGCGTCGGCGGGGACGCCGGGCAAAGCGGCGGCATGGGCGGTCGGCTCGGGGAGCACGGGCGGATCCTGTCGGGGGGCGCGTCGGCGGCGCCGCGCGCCGGGCGCGGTCGCCGCGCCGGGCGGCGGCGGGGTTTGTCCGGACACCGGACGCGATGCTACCATCCCGGCCCACGCCTGCCCTCCGACCGACCACGCCCACGTCTCGCCCGGCCCCGGTGCAGGGGAAGGTCCGTGTGCCGTCGACCTTCGGCCCGCCCCGCGACAGGAGCGCCCGCGCCCGTGACCGTCCAGGCGTCTCGCTCAGCCCCGCCCGTCTCCGCCCGCCTCGGTCCCGCGGGGTCGCCGTGGCGGTGAGCATCGGTTCTCCCGGCGTCGCCGCGGTGCGCCCCGCGGTCGAGCCGGCCAGGGGCGCCGAGCCGCGGCTGACCCGGCTCGAGCTGCACGGGTTCAAGAGCTTCGCCACCAAGACGCGCTTCGCCTTTGAGCCCGGCATCACCGCCGTCGTCGGTCCGAACGGCAGCGGCAAGAGCAACGTCGCCGACGCCGTCCGCTGGGTGCTCGGCGAGCAGAGCCAGGGCGCCCTGCGGAGCAAGCGGACCGAGGACGTGATCTTCGCCGGCGGCCGGGGGCGAGCCCCGGCCGGGATGGCCGAGGTCGCCGTCACCTTCGACAACAGCCGTCGCTGGCTGCCGAGCGAGTTCGCCGAGGTCACAATCACGCGGCGGGCGTTCCGTGGCGGCGAGAGCCAGTACCTGATCAACGGTCGGCGGGTGCGGCTCAAGGACGTCCACCAGCTGACCGCTTCCCTGGGGCAGAGCCACACCGTCGTCGGGCAGGGGCTGGTTGACGCCGCGCTGAGCCAGCGGGCGGAGGAGCGGCGCGGCCTCTTCGAGCACGCGGCCGACCTGACCGGTCTCCGCCTCAAGGCGGCCGAGGCGGAGCGCAGCCTGGCCGAGGCCGAGGCGAACGGCGCCCGGCTCGCCGACCTGCTGGCCGAGCTCGAGCCGCGCCTGAAGACGCTCGACCGGGCCGCCCGTCAGGCCCGGGAATGGCTCGGCGTCCGCGATCGCCTGCGGGCCGTCCAGCGCGAGCACTACGCGCGGCTCCTGCAGCGGGCCCGCGCCCGCCTGGCCACGGTCGAGGCAGTGGCGGCGGCGGCCGAAGCGGCCGCCGCCGCCGGGCAGAGCGAGCTGGACGCCCTGGCCGCCGCGACGGC
>CADCWG010000229.1 GCA_902806335.1 uncultured Thermomicrobiales bacterium
GTGCACCTCCGAACGTATTGTGAAAATAAGCACGTAAGATGCAATTGCCCTGAGGGGAGAATGTGACGCCGGAGTTACCCTGGTACCGAGATGGTACACTAGCTAGCTTACAACCGATTGCATAACGCAATCAGAACCGCGCGGATGTGCCGCGTAAGGAAGTGGGTATGGCTAAGCTCGTGTTCGGAATGAACCAGTCCCTGGACGGCTACGTCGATCATCTGGCGTTTGCGCCGAGCCCCACGCTCTTCCGCCACTTCATCGGGGAGGCTCAGGGGCAGGCGGGCAGTGTGTACGGTCGCAAGATGTATGAGGTCATGCGCTACTGGGACGACGACCATCCTGAGTGGGACGCAGACGAACGCGCCTTCGCGGCGGCGTGGCGGGACCAGCCGAAATGGGTCGTCTCGCGCTCGTTGAAGTCGGTCGGCCCCAACGCCAGGCTCGTCGGGGGTGATCTCGAGGGCGCGATCCGCGCGCTGAAGGCCGAGCGCGACGGGGAGATCGAAGTCGCTGGCCCGGCCGTGGCGCGAAGCCTCACCGAGCTGCGCCTGATCGACGAGTACCGGATCTACCTGCACCCCGTCGTGCTCGGTCACGGCACGCCGTACTTCGCCGGACCCCGGCCGCCGCTCCGCCTGGTGACTCATGATCGCATCGACGAGGATGTGATCAGGCTGACCTACGTCCCTGCTCAATCGCGCGACTCGCCGGATGGGGATCGCCCCTGAGCTCTGGTCATGGGTCACGCCGAGAGCGACGGGAGCAGCCCGCTGCGGTCGCGAACGCCGATGACATGGCGCGTGCATTTTGGGCAGCTATCCGACGTGCCGTCTGCACGCGCGTCGACGAGCGCGGCCACAGCTACCATGCCGGCGTGCGGATCGCCTGCATCATGCTTCGGCTCTGACGTTCCGTCGGACACACCCTAGAGCGCCCGAGCGAGGTCGTACGCGATGCGGGCGATGAGCAGCGTGATCACGACGAGGAAGAAGCCGCGGATGAAGGCCGTGCCGCGGCGGACGGCGAGGCGGCGGGCGCCCTAGCGGCGACCGCGACCCGTCGCGGTGCCGCCGCGCCGGCCGCCGCGGACCTCGCGGCCGCCGACCTGCTGCCGGCGGAAGAGGACGTCCCCGGCTTCGTGGTCGCCAACGAGGGCGACCGCAACGAGGGCGCCGTCGCCGAGTCGCTCGACCTCTCGACCGGGGTGGTCGGCGAGGCCCAGCCGCTGCTCGCGGAGTGGGGCTGGGAGGAGAACGTCTTCCGCGAGTTCACCCCCGTCGAGGAGACCGCCGACGGGACCAACTTCCTCAGCGTCAGCGTTCACCGCTTCCGCGACGCCGACGCCGCGGACGCGGCGCTGGCCTACTTCTCCGACGCCGTGCTCGTCTCGGGCGGGGCGGAGGACGTCGAGGTCGAGCCCCTCGGCGACGAGGTCCGCGCGCTGCAGAGTTCCGAGGGCGGGGTCACCAACCTGATCCTCTACGTCCGCAGCGGGCCGTTCCTGTTCCGCATCGGCAGCTCGTCGCCCGCCGGCGACCCGACCGCCGACGCCGTCGCCCTCGCCCAGTCGATCCTCCCCAGCTGAGCGGGAAGCGCGGCGGGGGACGACCGAACCACGACGACGCACCCGCAGAGTCGCGGCATCGCGCCCGCCCGCCTCAAAAGGCGGGCGGGCGCGCCGTTTGGAACTTCGCCGGACAGTCCGTGCAGAGACGGTGGTGTGGCCGCGTCTCGGCGGGGCAGGCCCGGAACTCGCCCGGCCGGCGGGGAGTGGGAGCTCCGGCCGCTCCGGTCCGGACGCCGCCGTCGATCCCGGCTCCGACGCCGGCCCCTGCAGTGCCCGACGCCCCGCGCCGGGCGGCGTGCGAGGGAGTGCGGGGGAGTGGCCGACCCCGTGCGTCGGATCAGCTCCCCTGCTTGCGCAGCAGGTACGCGGTTGGGCAGAGCTTGCCGAGCATCTGGTAGACGCCCCAGAGGGTGCCGCCCAATTCGGCTTCGAAGCGGGCCCGGCCGAACCGCTCGACCAGCGCGGCCTCCGTCCGCATCATCCGGGCGACGGCCAGCAGGTCGTCGAGCAGACGCCGGTCGCCCGCCTCGGCCCAGTGCTCCCGCCACTCGCTGGCGATCACGTCCTGCTCGGCGACCGCGACGCCGACGTCCCGGGCGATCGCCTCGAACCGCGCCGGGTCCTGGTTCTCGGGCCGGATCGCGTTCGCCGCGTAGAGCCGACGCGCCTCGTTCGGCTCGAGCAGCGCGGTGCCGAACGTCTGGTAGACCAGCATCCCGCCGCCGGGACGCAGCGCCCGCACGCACTCGGCGAGGCCCCGGGGCAGGTCCACCATGTTGAGGACATCGTGGCACCAGACGTGTGCCGCTTCCCCGTCCCCCACCGGCAGCGCCTCGATCCCCGCCGTCTCGACCGCGACCCGCTCCGCCAGGCCCGCCTCCGCGACCCGTGCCCGCGCGAGTTCGGCGTGGAGGGGGACCGGATCGAGCGAGAGCACTCGACAGCCGAACCGCCGCGCCAGGTCGACCGCATGGGTGGCGTCCCGGCCCCCGACATCGAGGACGAGGTCGTCCGGCGCCGGGCTGAGCCACGCGAACAGGTCGTAGAGCCCGTCGGCTCCGCGCGGGTGGAGGCTACCCGTGACCGCCGCCTCGAAGTCCGGGTCGGGCTTGCCCCAGATCTCGGCGTAGAGCTCCTGGACCGTCGGCACGGGCGTCTCCTCCTGGCGACCAACGGGATCGGGGTGGCAGGCCGATCGCCGCGGTGACGCGGCCTTGCCGCGGTCGCTCCGCGGCGGTCATCCGAGCCGCACGGATACGGGGCACTCGCCCGCGTCACGCGGCGCCGTTCCAGCGGCGCGTGGTCTGTCCATGCCGCCCCAGGGCCATTGCCGCGGCGGCAACGCGGGCCTCGGTCGGGGAGGGCGAGGCGCGGACCCGTCGCGGCGGGCGCGGACGCCGATCCGGCGAGAACCCGGACGACAGCCCCGGACTCGGCCCGTCGCCGTCCGAGCGCGGCGGCCCCTACGGCGCCGGCGATGGCGGCGCGACCGCCTGGCCCAGCGGGACCGCCCCCGCTGGCGGCGCGATCGGCGCCACGCTGCCGAAGGCGCCGTAGGTCCGCTGGGTCAGCGTCCCGCCGGCCCGGGTCTCCTCCAGGCAGGGGAGCCCCGCCGCGTCGACCGCGACGGTGATCTCGACCCGCTCGCCGGTCTGGGTGGTATCGACCAGCCGGTAGGCGTCGCAGAGGCGCCCTTCGACGTCGATCGGGCCGAGCGGGGCCAGCGCGCGGCCCCTGGTCTCGGCGCTCAGCCCGGCGAGTGGCGGCGCGAACGCCCGCGCCGTCGGGCCGCCGAAGCGTCCCACGATCTGGGCCAGCGCACTGTCCGGCGTGAACCCCGCCGGCTCGAGGTCGACCCAGGTCGCCGGGTCGATCGACGGGGCAACCGCGAATTGCACGAAGGCGCCCCGGGCGGCGACGCGGCCCCCGACGCTGACCAACTCGGACACGCCGCCGGCCTCGTCGATGACCTGGCGGCGGCGGTCGGGGAGGACGATCTCGTCGGTGCTGGCCGACGAGCCGCCGACGCTGGCCGGCGCCGGCAGCGGGTCGCCCGGGGCCGGGAAGGCGGGCGCCGGCGGCGGCGGCGCGCTCTCCGCCCCCGAGCGCTCGGTCGACCGGTACGACGTGACCCCCGCCCAGGCGACGGCGACCCGGTCGGCGAGTTCGCCGACGGTGCGGGG
>CADCWG010000230.1 GCA_902806335.1 uncultured Thermomicrobiales bacterium
CCGGCCCCGGCGCGTCCGCTCCGGCCCAGGGCTGACCCGGCGGAGACCGCCCGCCAGCGCGCCTTCGGCTACTCGGCGGAGGACCTCCGCCTGATCGTCCAGCCGATGGCCGGCGAGGCCAAGGAGCCGACCTGGTCGATGGGCGACGACGCCCCGCTGGCGGTGCTCTCCGACAAGCCGCGGCCGCTCGCCTCCTACTTCCGGCAGCGCTTCGCCCAGGTCACCAACCCGGCGATCGACTCGCTGCGCGAGCGGAAGGTGATGGCGCTCGACGCCTACCTCGGGCCGCGCGGCAACCTGCTCGTCGAGGCGCCCGAGCAGGCCCGGCTGGTCCACCTCCCGAGCGTCGTCCTCGACGCCGACCGCCTCGCCGCGCTCGCCGCGCTGGACGGCCGAGGCGGACTCCGGGCCGTGACCCTCTCGGTGCTCTTCCCGGTGGCGGACGGGGAGGGAGCGCTGGCGGCCGCGCTCGACCGGCTGCTGGCCGACGCCGAGGCCGCCGTCCGCGGCGGCGCCGGCATCGTGGTCCTCAGCGACCGCGGCGTCGACGCCGACCGCGCGCCGCTGCCGATGCTGCTCGCGGTGGCGGCCACCCATCACCACCTGATCCGGACCGGGAATCGCCTGGGCGCGGACCTCGTCTCTGACACCGGCGAGGTCTGGGACGTCCACCAGCTCGCCGCGCTGATCGGCTACGGGGCATCGGCCGTTCACCCCTACCTGGCGCTGCGGGCCGCGGCGACGCTCGCCGGCCAGCGTGGCCACGAGACCCAGACGCCCGAGGAACTCCGCGCCAACTACCTGGCGGCGCTCGAGAACGGCCTGCTGAAGGTCGCCGCGAAGATGGGGATCTCGACGGCGGCCGGCTACCGGGGCGCCCAGGTCTTCGAGGCGATCGGGCTCGCCCACGAACTGGTCGACCGGTACTTCACCGGCACGGCCTCGCGGCTCGGTGGGATCGGCCTCGCCGAGATCGAGGCCGACGTCCGCCGCCGCCACCGCGACGCCTACGGCGCCGCCGACCCGGCCGCGAAGCTGCCCGACCTCGGCCTGGTCCGCTTCCGCAAGGACGGCGAGCCGCACGCCTACAGCCCGACCGTCGTCAAGGCGCTGCAGGCGGCGGTCAACGGGTCGGACGGGACCGCCTACGCGGCCTACCGGGATCAGGTCCGCGCCCAGCCCCCGACCGCGATCCGTGATCTGCTCACGGTCCGGCCGCTCGGGGCGCCGGTGCCGATCGAGGAGGTCGAGCCGGCGGAGGCGATCACGCGGCGCTTCGTGGTCACGGCGATGTCGCTGGGAGCGCTCAGCCCCGAGGCGTACCGCACGCTGGCGATCGCGATGAACCGGCTCGGTGGGCGCTCGAACTCGGGCGAGGGCGGCGAGGACCCGCACTGGTACGACGAGGCGGGGCCGGACGTCGCCCACTCCAAGGTGAAGCAGGTGGCATCCGGCCGCTTCGGCGTGACCGCGAACTACCTCGCGCGTGCCGAGGAGCTGGAGATCAAGATCTCCCAGGGCTCGAAGCCCGGCGAGGGCGGCCAGCTGCCCGGGCACAAGGTCACCCCGTTCATCGCCCGCCTCCGCTACGCCGTGCCGGGGCTCCCGCTCATCTCGCCGCCGCCGCACCACGACATCTACAGCATCGAGGACCTGGCGCAGTTGATCTACGACCTGCGCCAGGTCAACCCGCGGGCCAAGATCGGCGTCAAGCTCGTCGCCGAGGCGGGGGTCGGCACCGTCGCCGCCGGTGTCGCCAAGGGCCGGGCCGACTACATCCTGGTCTCGGGGCACTCCGGGGGCACCGGCGCCTCGCCGCTGGCTTCGATCAAGCACGCCGGCAGTCCCTGGGAGCTCGGCCTGGCCGAGACCCAGCAGACGCTGGTCCTCAACGGTCTCCGCTCGCGGGTGCGGCTGCGCACCGACGGTGGCATCAAGACGGCCGAGGACGTCGTGGTGGCCGCACTGCTCGGCGCCGACGAGTTCGGCTTCGGCACCTCGGTCCTGGTCGCGATCGGCTGCGACATGGCCCGCCAGTGCCACCTCAACACCTGCCCGACCGGGATCGCCACCCAGCGCGACGACCTGCGCGCGAAGTACTCCGGGACCCCGGAGCAGGTCGTCGCCTACTTCCGCCACCTCACGGCGGCGGTCCGCGAGGTCCTCGCCGGCCTCGGTGCCCGGAGCATCGAGGAGATCATCGGCCGCTCGGACCTGCTGGCCGCGCGGCCGCTCGAGGGCCGGGCGGGCCTCCTCGACCTCTCGGGCCTCTCCGCGACGCCGGCCGCGCCGGAAGAACGGCGCAAGAGTCTGGAGGTCGACCACCACGGCCCGACGCTCGACGACGCGATCCTGGCCGAGGCGGTGCCGGCGCTCGCGGCCGGGCGCCCGGTCGAGATCGCGCTGCCGATCCGAACCGAGCACCGGACGGTCGGCGCCAGGCTGGCCGGCGAGATCGCCCTGCGGCGTGGTCGGGGGGAACTCGCGGCGAGCGCGGTGACGGTGCGCCTCACCGGCAGTGCGGGCCAGAGTTTCGGGGCGTTCGCCGTCCAGGGGATGACCCTCCTGCTGGAAGGCGAGGCGAACGACTACGTCGCCAAGGGGCTCAGCGGCGGCGAGGTCGCGATCCGACCGCCGGCCACCGCGCCGTTCTCGGAGCCCCAGGCGATCGCCGGCAACACGATCCTCTACGGCGCCACTGGCGGCAGCCTCTACGTCGCCGGGCGGGCCGGGGAGCGGTTCGCGGTCCGCAACAGCGGCGCGTCGGCGGTGGTCGAGGGCGTCGGCGACCACGGCTGCGAGTACATGACCGGCGGCGCGGTGGCGGTGCTCGGCCCCACCGGCCGAAACTTCGGCGCCGGGATGACCAACGGCGTCGCCTACGTCCTCGACGTCGACGGCCGGTTCGCCGGCCGGACGAACGAGGAGTCGGTCGGCCTCGAGCGACTCGTCCCCGAGGGGGCCGACGCGGCGCGCCTGCGCGAGCTGATCGAGCGCCATGTGGCGCTGACCGGGAGCCGCCAGGCCGGAGCGCTCCTCGGCGACTGGGGCGGCACGCTGGCGCGGGTCTGGAAGGTCGTCCCGAAGGCGGCGCTCGCCGCCGCGCCGCCGGTACCCGAGGAGGACGAGTCGCGCGGCGTCGCCGACTGACGCTCGGTCACGTCCCCGAGCGACCGTCGGGGGCACGGGTCGGTTCGTGGGCGGCGGGTGGCGACACGGGGCCCGGCCGGCACGCACCTCCCGGGCGTTGCCGACGCCGGCTCCCCGGCCCCGGCGTCGGGTCCGCGGGTCGCGCGGTCCAGTCCGGGACACGGCCCGGCACCGCGCCGGTCACGTCGGGGGAGACCGGTGACCAGACCCGGCAAGGGCGCGACGGGGCTCTGGGACGACGCCGGGGCGATCTGGCTGGGCAGCGGGTCCGCGACGCCGGCTGGCCCCACGGCGCGCGTCTCACAATAAGCGCGGCCCCCCGTCGTACCCAGCGACAGGCGGCGGGTGAACGGGACACGGCCAGATCGACCCGCGGGCGGAGCGTTCGCGACGCGATCGGGCCGGCGAGAGGGGTCGGGATGGACGCGGCCGAGCGCCGGGCGCTGATCGATCGGTACGCCGACGGGCCAAGGGTGATCGACGAGGCGCTGGCCAGGATTACCCCTGCCGAACTCGACGCCCGGGAGGCGCCGGGCGAGTGGTCGCCGCGCGAGGTGATCCACCACCTCGCCGACAGCGAGATGACCTCGGCGATCCGGCTGCGGCTCCTGCTCGCGAGCGACGAGCCGCTGATCGCCGGCTACGACCAGGAAGCGTTCGCCCGCTGCCTCCACTACGACCGGCCCATCGACACCGCGCGGGAGGCGTTCCGGGCGGCCCGCGCCACCACCTCCGAACTGCTCGACCGGATAACGGACGCCGACTGGGCTCGCGCCGGTACCCACACCGAGAGCGGCCGCTATGGGGCCGAAGACTGGCTCCGCATCTACGCGGCCCACGCCCACGCCCACGCCGACCAGATCCGCCGCGCCCGGACGACGATCACCACGCCGCCACCTCCGCCCGGCTGAGCCGGGCGGAGGTGGCGGTGGAACGCCTCGCCGTCGCCGACGCATCGACGTTCATTGGGTCGAACCGCCGAATCAGATCCGCTTCGGCATCCTCTCGAGGTGGTGACTGTCGCTCACCGGACCTTGCCGCGCGCCGCGACGTCCCAGGTGTCGATCGGTTGGCCGTCCTGGACGATCACGAGCTGGTCCTGGAGGTTCACGACCGGGCAGACGTGGTTGGGGATGACTTCGACCTGGTCACCGACGCGGAAGCCCTCCTCGCCCGGAGGGAGGAGCACCACCCCGTGCTCCTCGCTGACCCGGACGATCTCGGCGTCGGGATGGCCGACGACGTAGCCGTGCCCCGGGTGGCCCAGGCTCTTGTCCAACGCCAGCGTCTTCGACCCGGCGTCGATCACCGCCCGGTCCGGGGCGGGTCGGCTGACGACGGTGGCCAGCACCCGCAGGGCGCAGTCGTCCGGTCCGAGCCGACCGTAGCGGAAGGCGCTGGTGTCGTTGAAGACGTAGGTGCCGGGCCGCATCTCGGTGACGCCGGGGACGGTCGGGGTGAAGGTCGCCGCCGGGGTCGAGCCGACGCTGACGGTCTGGACGTCGATGCCCCGTTGTCGCAGCGCCTCGGCCGTCGCGACGAGGGCGCGGCCGGCCTCGAGCGCGGTCGCCTCGATCGTCTCCGGCGGGGCGGCATTGGCCTGCCCCTCGTGGGTCATCACCCCGACCACCCGCAGACCGCGAGTCCGCGCCAGGTCCAGCCCGAGCGCGATCGCCTCGTCGCCCGCCCGGGCGCCCGCCCGGTCGTGGCCGGTGTTGACCTCGACCAGGACGTCGAGCGTGCGGTCGGCCGCCGCGATGGCGTGGCCGAGCAACTCCCCGGCCTCCCGGGAGTCGAGCGCGACCGTCACCCGGGCCCGCGCCATCAGCGCCAGCAGCCGGCGGACCTTCGCCTCCCCGACCGTCGGGTAGGCGAGCAGGACGTCGGTGACGCCCGCCCGCTCGACCATCACCTCGGCCTCGCCGACCTTGGCGCAGGTGATCCCGACCGCGCCCGCGGCGAGCTGGAGGCGGGCGATCTGGGGCGTCTTGTGGGTCTTGATGTGGGGCCGCAGCGCGACGCCGACGCTGGACGCGAAGGCCGCCATCTCGGAGACGTTGCGCCGCAGGGTCGGCGCGTCGACGACCAGGCACGGGGTATCGAGGTCGGCGCCGGCGGCGACGATCCGGTGGGCGATCCGGGGCGGGGTGGCGATCGCGGTGGCCATGCGGGGCCTCCTGGGCGGGGCGGCGACCGAGCCGTGGCGCGGGGCACCGGCGGCGGCGGCGAGCGGGCGACCCGGTACGCGACGATCCGCGCCCGGGCCCGCGATTATCGCAAGCCCGCGCCGCCGGCACCGGGGCACGCCGCGGGGCCGCTCGGCCGTGCTCGCCTCGACCGCTCGACCCTGCCCGGCGCGGCCGCTAGGCCGAGACCGGCCAGCGGGTGCCGCTGGTGTCGATCCACCGGCCCTGCTGGCTCGACCGGGCGACCCCGTCGAGGACCTCCTGGACCTTCTCGCCGTCCGCGAACGAGGGCGAGGGCGACGGCTCGCCGGCACGGATCGCGGCGACCCAGCGGCGCATCAGCCGCGCGGTCGGCCGGACGAGGGGGTGGTCGAAGTCGGGCAGATCGTCGCCGTCGTCCGCGGCGTCCGGGACCGCCAGCTCCTCCAGGCCGCCACCGCGGCGGGCGCCGTAGAGGGCGCCGTCGCCGTGGGCCATCAGCATACCCTCGCTGCCCGCGAGCAGGATCTCCTCGCCCGAGTCGACGGCGGCGGTCGCGGTGACGTGGACCGTGCCGAGCGCCCCGCTGGCGAAGCGCAGCACGAAGGCGAAGTTGTCGTCGGCGTCGACGGACGCCATGCCGACCCCGTCGGGGAGACGGCGACGGCGGACCATCGTCGCGGTCGCGCCGGCGACGCCCTTGACCTCGCCGAGCCACCAGCGCAGCGCGTCGACGTGGTGCGACCCGGTGGCGCCGAGCATCCCGCCGGCTTTGTCGCGCTCCATCAGCCAGCCGAAGGGCCGGCCGTTGGGATCGGCGAGGCTGGACCGGAAGGCGGTCAGCGTCGCGGCCTGGGGCTGGCCCAGGTAGCCCTCGTCGATCAGCTCCTTGATCCGGGCGCGGACGGGCTGGAAGCGAAGCTCGTGGTTGACCATCGCGACGACGCCGGCGCCGCGGGCCATCTTCACCATGTCCCGCGCCTCGGCGAGGTTGCGGGCCATCGGCTTCTCGCACAGGACGTGCTTCCCGGCGTCGATCGCCGCGAGGGTCATCTGGTGGTGGAGGTAGGGCGGGGTGGCGATCACCACCGCGTCGATGTCCTCCTCCCGCATCAGCGCCCGGTAGTCGGTCGCGGCGAGGGGGATCCGGTACTGGGCGGCAACGGCGAGCGCCCGCTCCTGGCGCCGCGCGCAGACCGCGACGACCTCGGTCTCGGGGAGTGCCTGGAGGGCGGGGATGTGCACCGCCGCGCCGAACCCGGTCCCGATCACCGCGACCCGCAGCGGCGGCTCGGGAGGGTCCGCCGCGTCGGTGTTCTCACCGGCGGGCTTCCCCGACCCGTCGCCGTCGACCGGACGCTCGGCCCCCTCGGCGGGAGGCGCACCGGCGGCGGACTCGGCCCGGGTGGCCTCGCCGGACGCCACGGGAACGCCGTCCGCCGTCAACTCGGGGGCGCGTGGGGTGTCGCCGGCGTTCTGGCCACCGGGCCCGTCCCGTCGCTCACCCCAGCCCATCGCCCTGCCTCTCGCGCTACGCGGTGTCCGGCCGGCAATGCTACCATCCCGGGAGTACGGAGATGTCCGTACGCTGTGTCCTGGCTGGCCAGTCGGCCCGGGCGACCGAGGTATAGAGACGGGCGGCTCCCCGCTTTCGGGCGGGCGTCGGACGGCTCCGGCGGCTCATCGCCGCGCCGATCCCCGGTGATCAGGCAGAAGGGACCCCCATGCGACTCTTTACCGGGCGCGGCGACCAGGGCGCGACGGACCTCCTCGGCGCCCGGGTCGGCAAGGACGACCCGCGGATCGCCGCGCTCGGTTCGCTCGACGAGGCAAGCGCGGCGATCGGCCTGGCTCGGGCCCACGCCGGCACCGAGCGCGGGCGCGCGCTCCTGATTGAGACCCAGCGGGACCTCTACCGGATCATGGCCGAGCTGGCCTTCACCGAAGACCTGCGGCCGGCGACCGTCGTCTTCGGCGCCGACCGCGTGGCCTGGCTGGAAGCGGAGACGGACGCGCTGACGGCCGAGGTCGAGCTGCCGCCGCAGTTCGTCCTCCCCGGCGACAGCGTGCCCGGCGCGGCGCTGGACGTGGCGCGGACCGTGACCCGGCGCGCGGAGCGGGACTCGGTCACCCTCCACGGCGCCGGCCACCTCGACAACGCCGAGATCCTGCGCTACCTGAACCGACTCTCGTCGCTGCTCTTCGTCCTGGCCCGGTACGAGGACCGCGCCGCGGGCGTCACGCCCCTCACGGCCAAGACCGGCGCGGCCGGCGGGGCCTGACCCGCGCCGGCGGGCTGCGGGTCGTCGGCGCGCCCAGTCCGGCGACGTGCGCCGGGAGTCAGGCAAAGAGCGCGTCGAGGTCGATCTTGACCCCGGGGAGCGACCCCACCGGAACGATCCCACCCCGAACCGTCGCCTCGTCGTACCCGCCGTCAGTCCGGCGCCGCCAGACGGTCAGCACCCGGTCGAAGGGGTGGAGGCGCCAGATCTCCTGGTCGCCCCGACGCCGGTACTCGGGGAGCTTGGCGTCGATGTCGTAGTCGCCGGTCGACGGCGACCAGACCTCGACCACGAGCGGCAGCGGCTCGGCGTAGACCTCGAGCACGTCGGAGCGGTCGCGGAACGGATCGGCCAGCGCGAGCGGGATCACCGCCACGTCGGGGATGTAGTAGGTCTCGTCCGTCCGGCTGACACGCCCGGCGTTGATGCGGACACGGTAGACGCTCCGGTCGAGCTGCTGCTGGAGCAGCACTCCCAGATATGCCATCGCGTCGTTGTGCCGGAACGTCATCGACGGCTTCGCGCGCAGCCGGCCACGGTGCAGCTCCCATTGCCCTTCGGGGTCTTCCAGCGCCACCTGCCGGTAGGTCCGCGCGCTGACCATCGGCGCCCTCCTCGTACCCCGCGCGGCCGGTCGTGCGGCCCGACGGGTGGCCGGAGACGCACGAGGCGGAGTGGCGACCGCCCCCCGCGCACCGGGCCGGACGGCACCATCATAGCGTTGGCCGGACCAAGGTTTCCGGTGCGCGGCACTCCCTGAGAGGCCCGACATCGGCCGATATTCTCGGACTCCGCGAGCACCACCGCGGTGCCCCGACGACGACGCCGTTGTCCGGATGCGCTCCCCCGGGGACGAGTGGGTACCGAGAAGCGGGGCGACGATCGGTTCGTCGGGTGGGAAGGCTCCCCTCAGGCGTCGGACGGGGCAGACGTCGCCGCCGCCCGGTCGTCGCCGCTGGGACGGCATGTCCCGGGAGCGTACCTGCCCTCGGCGACCACGGGACCTGAGCGGCTGAACGAGACCACGGGTGACCGGCACCACCGGGGACGGGTTTGCCCGGCGGGCGGCCTGGCCCTATCCTGCCGACCGCACACCGACGGCCGCAGTCGTCGCGCCGGCGCCCCGCGCGTCAGCCGACGGCCCCGCGATGGCGCCCGGCGCCCAGGCGAGGACCCCAGACCACCATGCGGATGTCATCCCTCTTCGGCCGGACGCTCCGCGAGGCGCCGGGGGACGTCGAGCTGCCCAGCCACAAGCTGCTGCTGCGCGGCGCCTTCGTGCGGCCGCTCGGCGCCGGCATCTTCAGCCTGCTCCCGCTCGGCTACCGGGTGGTCCGCAAGGCCGAAGCGATCATCCGCGAGGAGATGGACGCGATCGGCGGCCAGGAGCTGCTGATGCCAGTGGTCCACCCGGCCGAGCTCTGGAAGGAGACCGGCCGCTACCAGGCCGTCGGCCCCGAGCTGACCCGCTTCCAGGATCGGGGCGAGCGGGACATGGTCCTCGCGATGACCCACGAGGAGGTCGTCACCGACCTGGCCCGCTCCGAGATCAGCTCCTACCGCCAGCTCCCCCAGATCGTCTACCACCTCCAGACGAAGTGGCGCGACGAGCCGCGCGCCCGGGGCGGGCTGATCCGGGTCCGCGAGTTCACGATGAAGGACTCGTACAGCCTCGACCGCGACGAGGCCGGGCTCGACACCGCCTACCAGACCCACTGGCACGCCTACGAGCGCATCTTCCGCCGCTGTGGGGTCGCGTTCCACGTGGTCGGCGCCGACACCGGGATGATGGGCGGCACGGCCTCCCACGAGTTCATGGCGCCCTCCCCGGCCGGCGAGGACATCATCCTCCTCAGCCCCTCCGGCGACTACGCCGCCAACCGCGAGGTCGCCACCTTCCGCCGCGACGCGCCGCCGGCCGAGGACCTCCTCCCGGTCGAGGAGGTCGAGACGCCCAACGCCACCACGATCCAGGCGCTCGCCGACTTCCTCGGCGTTCCCCTGGCGCGGACGGCGAAGGCGGTCTTCTTCAAGGGCGACTCCGGCCGCCTCGTCTTCGCGGTGGTGCGCGGCGACCTCGACGTCAACGAGACCAAGCTGCGGAAGGCGTGCGGCGAGCCGAACCTGACGCCGGCGACCGCCGAGGAGATCCGAGCCGTCGGCGCGGAGCCGGGGTACGGCTCGCCGGTGGGCGTCTCCGGCGCCTACGTGGTCGCCGACGAGAGCGTCCGCGACAGCCCGAACCTCGTCGCGGGGGCCAACCGCCCGGGCTACCACCTCAAGCACACCAACCTCGGTCGCGACTGGCAGGCGGACACGGTCGCGGACATCGCCAGCGCCGAGGCCGGGTTCCCCTCGCCGACCGACGGCGCGCCGCTGACCGCCGAGCGGGCGATCGAGGTCGGCAACATCTTCAAGTTGGGGACCCGCTACAGCGCCGCCCTCGGGGCCACCTACCTCGACGACGAGGGTCAGTCCCACCCGATCGTGATGGGCTCCTACGGCATCGGCGCCGGCCGCCTGGTCGCCACCGTCGCCGAGCAGCGCCACGACGACAAGGGCATCCTCTGGCCGGTCACCCTCGCGCCCTACCACGTCTCCCTGCTCTGGCTCGGCAAGGCGGACGATGCGGAGACGGTCGGCGCGGGCGACCGCCTCTACGCGGAGCTGACAGCGGCCGGCGTCGAGGTCCTCTACGACGACCGTGCGGACCGAGCGGGGGTGAAGTTCGCCGACGCGGAGCTGATCGGCTGCCCGATCCGCCTCTCGGTCTCGTCCCGCACGCTGGCCAGGGGCGAGGCCGAGCTGCGTCCGCGCGCCGCCGAGGAGTCGACCTTCGTCCCGCTCGCCGAGGTCGTGCCGACCGTCCAGCGGCTCCTGGCCGAGCTGGCCGCGCCGCTCTCCGGCGACCCGGCGTCCTAGCGCGGGCGGGGTGATGGCGAAGCGCACCCGTCGGGATCAGGAGCGGCGACGGGCGCGCGCCGACGCCCGCCGCCCGGCGGCTCCCCCCCGACCCGTCGCGACCCGACAGCCCACTGCCCCGCCCCCGCCGCCCGCGGAGCGAACGCCGCCCGCCGCCCCCACGGCGGGACGGTCCGGCGCGCAGGCGACGGCGGTCGGGGTCCTCTCCGCGATCGGGACCGTCCTCGGCCTGGTGTTCGGGGTCCTGCTCGGCAACGCGCTCGCCGGCGTGGTCGTCGGCCTCGTCGTCGGCGTCGTGGTCGGGCTTCTGCTCGACCGTCGGGCCCGCCGGTCGGGGCAGGATCTCCCCTGAACGTCCTCGGCGACGACCGCCCCCAACCGCGAACCGGGCCGGCCGGAGGCGGCCGGAAGGCCGCCGGGGCGGACCCCGTGGTCCCGACGCGAACCGGCACCAGGCAGGACTACGCCAGCACGGTCCCGAGGGCGACGAGCAGCTCGTCGACCTGCTCCCGCTCCCAGACCAGCGGCGGCAGGAGGCGCAGCGTCACGCTGCCGGCCGGGAGGGCCAGCACACCGGCGGCCTGCAGGGCCCGCAGGGTCGGCGTGACCCGCTCCTTGAGCTCGATGCCGACCATCATCCCGCGGCCACGGACCGTCCGGACCTTCTTCGCCCCCAGCGCCTCGACGCCATCCACGATCGCGGCGCCAAGCGCCGCCGAGCGGGCGTAGAGGTCGCGCTCCCGCATGATCTGCAAGGTGACCAGCCCGGCGCGGCAGGCGAGCGGGTTGCCGCCGAAGGTCGAGCCGTGGGCGCCGGCGGGCAGCGCCCCGCCGACGGCCTCCGTGGCGAGGGTCAGCCCGATCGGGAAGCCGTTGGCGAGCGCCTTGGCGGTGCAGACGAGGTCCGGGGTGACCCCGGCGGCCACGGTCGCGAACGGGACGCCGGTGCGGAAGCCGGTCTGGACCTCGTCGGCGATCAGCAGCGCGCCGTGGGCGTCGCAGGCCGCCCGCGCCGCCCGCAGGTACTCCTCGCTCGCCGGGTAGACGCCCGCCTCGCCCTGGATCGGCTCGAGGATCACCGCCGCCGTCTCGCCGTCGACGGCCGCGGCGAGCGCGTCGGCGTCGTCGAACGGGACGTGGGACACCGCGAACGGCAGCGGCTCGAACGGCGCGCGGTACTTGGGATCGGCGGTGGCGGCGAGGGCGCCCATCGTCCGCCCGTGGTAGGCGCGGCGGGCCGCGACCACCTTCGGCCGGCCGGTCGCCAACCGGGCGAACTTGAGGGCGGCCTCGATCGCCTCGGCGCCGGAGTTGGACAGGAAGGCGCGCGTCAGCCCGTCGGGCGCGACCTTGGCCAACTCGACGAGGAACGCGGCCCGGACGTCGCTGCCGAAGCTCTGGTGGCCGGTCGTGAGGGTCGCCAGCTGGTCCGACAGCGCGGCGGCGTACTCGGCGTCGGCGTGGCCGAGGATCGCGACGCCGTAGTTGCTCATCGCGTCGAGGTAGCGCCTCCCGTCGGTGTCGTAGAGGTAGGCACCTTCGCCGCGGGCGAGGGCGATGTCGCGCTTGGCGTAGAGCGGAACCTGCAGGTCGCGCTCGACCCCCATCACGTCGGGCGGCGTGGCGAACGCGGTCGTAATCATCGGACGTTGCTCCTCTCGGTCGTCTCGATCAGGCGAGCCGTCCACGCCGGGATGATCCGACGCGGCGGATCATGCGAGACGGCGCCGCGGACCGTTCCCGGCAGGGCGAGGTCGGGTCCGCCCGGTCTCCGGTCACCCGCTTCCGCCCGGCCGGGACGGGTACCGTGGGCGGCGTCAGCCGTGGGCGTAGGCGATGAACTCCAGGAGCGACCCATCGGGGTCCCGGAAGTAGACGCTGGTGCCGTCCCCTCGGGCCCCGGACCGGGCGACCGGCCCCAGCTCGACCGCCACGCCGTGGCGCGCGAGGTGGGCGACGGCGTCGGCGATCGGCCCCGGCCAGGCGAAGCAGAGGTCGCTCCCGCCGGGGGGGACGGGGACGGCCGCCAGCGGCGTCGCCTCGACGCCCGGCCCGTGCGGGTTGAGCTGGGTCGCGCCGAAGCGGTAGGCCCAGCCCTGCCCCCGCGACACCAGCTCGGCTCCGACCACGTCGCGGTAGAACGCGTTCGACCGCACCCAGTCCGAGACGTGGACGACGCAGTGGTCGAGCTCGACGCCCGGCATGGGATGCCCCTCCCCCTCCAGCCGACCTCGGCGTCACGCCGACGACGAGCGCACGCCCGGGTCCGGATGGATGGCCACGGCCACCGGCAGCCCCCAGCGCGCCGCGAGGTCCCGCGCCCAGCGGTCCGGCGGGACGGTGCCATCGTAGACCAGCGCCGCCTCCTCCGGTCGCGGCGGCTCGAACCCACGGGCGACCAGGGCGAAGTCCTCGGGACGAACATCGCGGCGGGTCGGCCGCTCGCGGTTCGCCCGCCGCCGTCGCCCGATCTCCGCGACCGGCGTCGCGACCCAGACGACGACCCCGTCCGCGCCGTGGCGCCGGGCCACCCGGCGGAGTTGCTCGCGGTGGGCCCACCGGAAGGTGACCGCGTCGTAGACCACCGTTCGCCCCGCCGCCAGGTGGTCCTCCAGCCGGCGACGGCCCTCGCGGTAGGTGGCGACCCACTGCGCCCGCGAGATCGGCACCCCGTCGCGGCCGAGCCCGCGCTCGCTGTTGACCGCGTCGAGCTCGAGGTGGACGGCGCCGAGGGTCGGCGCGAGGGCCCGCGCCAGCGTGGACTTGCCGGCGAACGGCAACCCGCACAGCACCACGAGGCGTGGCGGTGTGTCCTCGACGCCCCCGTTGGACGCGCCCCCCGGCGGCGGGGTATCCGGCGTGCTCACCGGTCACCCGCCGGGGCGGCCGCGGCCGCGCCACCCGGTCCGAGACCGGCCGCCGCGAACGGCCGCAGCGCCTCGGGGAGCGCGGCGAGCGTGTCCAGCCGGATGTCGGCGCGGGCGACCCCGGGCAGCTCAGCATGGGTGTAGCCCCACGGCCCGCGGCGGAGGAAGACGGCGAGCATCCCGGCCTCGGCGGCGGGCACCACGTCGTTGTCGACCCGGTCGCCCACGTACGCGATCGCCGCGGGCGGCAGGCCGACCGCGTCGGCGACCCGGGCGAAGAAGGCCGGGTCCGGCTTCTCGACGCCCCAGCCGGCCGACGAGGCGACGACGTCGACCGGCAGTCCGAGCGAGCGGAGGGTCGCCTCGGCGTCGACCGGCTGGTTGCCGGCGAGCCCGATCCGGTATCCCTCGGCGCGGAGGGCGGCCAGGCACGGCACGGCGTCGGGGTAGAAGTCACGCCGCTCGACGCTCGTCGCCCGGCCGGCCGCCGCGCGCGCCGCGGACTCGCGGTCATGGTCGAAGCCGGGTCGGAGGATCTGGAAGGCCCGCCGGTGGTGCTCGCCGCGCTCTATCACCCCGCCGAGCACCCCGAACAGGGTCAGCGCCGGCACGCCGAGCCAGTCGGCCCACGCCGCCCAGAGCCGGGTCTCGTCGACCAGCGTCTCCCCGACATCGAACACCACCGCCCGCACCCGGCGCTCCCCGTGCACCCCACGGTCCACGCGCTCCCCGCGCTCCCCGGTGCCGTGCTCGACCACCCGATCGGCTCCTCGGTCCGCGCGATCCGTCATGCGGTCGCCATCCTCCTCGCGCCTGAGGGCCCCGCCGGCTGACCCGACCGACGCCGGGAGTCACCCCAGGTCGCCTCCTCGTCCCCCAAGGGCGGCCTGCGGGGTGCTCCCCCGCGACGGCGCAGGGGGAATCTGGTGATCACTGGGGCTTCCGCTGGCGGGCTCGCGGCACCGAGCCCACGGCCCGCGAGCCCTCCGCCGGCGAGGCGCCGGAATCTCCGGCCTCGGGGATCGGCCTCGGGCGGGCGCAGCCTCCGGCGCGCCCCCGTGCCACCACCGAACAGCCGGATCCCGGATCAGGGGGCCGTCTCCGCGGCGACCCCGGCCGCGCGCACGACCGTGCCCTCCCCGTCCAGCGCCCGCCGCACCGGCCGCTCGGCCCGCCCGTCGGCGAAGACGACCCGCCCGACCCCGCGGCCGACGGCGCCGAGCGCCGCTTCGACCTTGACCACCATCCGGCCAGACGCGGCCGCCAGCGCCGCCTCGGGGGCGGCCGCGTCGATCTCCCGCACCAGCGAGCCCTCGTCGGTTATGTCGCGCAGCAGCCCCGGGGTGTCCGAGAAGAAGAGCAGCCCGTCGGCACCGAGCGCGACCGCCAGCTCGAGCGCCAGCTTGTCGCCGTCGACGTTGATCGGCACGCCCCCCTCGCCCAGGGCCGGCGGCGTGAGCACGGGCAGATAGCCGCCACCGAGCAGGAGCCGGAGGAGATCTAAGTTGAGCCGCTCGATGGTCCCGGCGTGGTCGTCGCGGAGGACCTTCGGCTTGCCGTCCTCCGTGCCGCGCAGTACCGCCTTGCGGCGGCCGCTGGCGAGTGCCCCGTCCAGCCCGCTCAGACCCACGGCGTTGACGCCGGCGGCCTGGAGGGCACCGACCAGGGTCTTGTTGACTTTGCCGCAGTAGGCCATCAGCATCGCGTCCATCGTCGCCCGATCGGTGTACCGGGTGACGCGGCCGCTCGCCGAGGTGACCATCCTCGGTGGCATCCCCAGCGCGGCGCTCAGCGCCGAGAACTCGGCGTTGCCGCCGTGGACGACGACGACCTGCTGGCCCTCGGCGGTCAGCGTCGCCAGGTCGGCCGCGAACCGCGCGAACGCCTCCGCCCCGATCGCCGCCCCACCGCCGATCTTGACTACGAGCATCATGGTCTCCTGGAAACCGTCAGCCGTCAGCCGTCAGCCGTCAGCCGTCAGCCGTCAGCCGTCAGCCGTCAGCCGTCAGCCGTCAGCGATCAGTCTCAACGCGGCGGCGGGTGGTAGCCGGAGAACGGGTGTCTGGCGTCGCGGCGACGGCGTCGCCGAACGGCGGTCAACACAGCCGACCTCAGGTGGCTGACCCCCGCACGGGGCCGCCGCGCCGCCGCCGTGGCGACCAGCCAACGTGAGCCGGCTTCGCCCCGCAATCCGAGCTTGCCCCGATCGAGCCCACCCGGCGGACCGACCCAGGCGCCCCCTACCGCTCATCCGAAGCCCGCCCGACGGCTGACGGCTGACGGCTGACGGCTGACGGCTACCCCCCTCCGTCCGTTAGATCGGGTGCAGGCCGGGGAAGGTGAGACCGGTCGTCTCGTCCAGACCGCAGCGGATGTTGAAGGCCTGGACGGCCTGGCCCGCGGCGCCCTTCATCAGGTTGTCGAGCGCGGCCATCACCACCAGGCGCTTGCTGTCGGGGTCGCGCTCGAAGCCGACGTCGCACCAGTTGCTGCCCGAGAGGATCTTCGGCTCGGGGTAGCGGTGGATGCCGCCGGCCTCCTTGACGATCCGCATGAACGGCTCGTCCTTGTAGGCGGCCCGGTAGATCGCCCAGACCTCCTTGTCGGTGAGCGGATCCCTGAGCGTGACGTGCGAGGTGGTCAGGATGCCCCGCACCGCGTCGATCGCCGTCGCGCTGAAGGCGACCGGCGGGGCGACACCGTCGACGGTGAGCTCCTGGGCGATCTCGGCGCTGTGGCGGTGCCCGGTCGGCTTGAAGGAGCGGACGACGCCGCTGCGCTCGGGGTGGTGGGAGCCGAGTCCGGGCGCCCCGCCCGAGCCGGACGAGCCGGTCTTGGCCTCGATGAAGACCGGCACCGACGTGTCGACCACGCCGGCCCGGTAGAGCGGGTAGAGGCCGAGGATCGCGGTCGTCGCCATGCAGCCGGCGCTGGAGATGGCGTCGGCCCCGCGGATCTCGTCGCGGTGCAGTTCGGGGATGCCGTAGACGAACTCGGCTAGGCGCTCCGGCTCGCCGTGGGGGGCCCCGTACCACTTGGGGTACGCCGCGGGGTCCCGCAGCCGGTAGTCGGCGCTGAGGTCGACGATCGTCTTCGCGAGCCCGCGCAGCGTGGCCATCCTGCCCATCGCCACGCCGTGTGGCAGCGCCACGAAGAGCACGTCGCAGGGGACGAGCTTGTCGATCGAGACGAACTTGAGGTCGGTCCGCTTGCGCAGGTTGGGGTGCACCGAGCGCACGAACTTGCCGGCGTGGCGCTCGGACGTGACCTGCTTCACGGCCACCGCCGGGTGGTCGAGGAGGAGCCGCACAAGCTCCCCCCCGGCGTAGCCGGATCCTCCGACGACGGAGACGTCTGCCATGGGTGTCCTCCTGGTGGTCCCGGCCGGGAGCGGGCCCGCGGCCCCCCGGCCCTCGGTTATCAGCACGCGCTACTCATCGGTCGTCGGCCGTCGTGGCGGTCGGCGGCGGCGGCGCCACCCGTCGGGTCAGCGGGTCCCGGCATCGGGGGTGATCATGGCAATCCCGCTCGGGGGTCGCCGGCTTCCCCGCCGCGATCGTCCTCCGGCGGCATCCCCACCGGGAGCCGAACCGTGAACCGGGTGTCGCCGGGCTCCGAGGCGACCCGAAGGTCGCCGCCGTAGAGCCGGACGACCACCCGGTAGGCGGTGTCGAGCCCCAGGCCCGTTCCCCCACCGACCGGCTTGGTCGTGAAGAACGGCTCGAAGATCCGGCCCTGGATCTCCGGGGGGATGCCAGGCCCGTTGTCGGCCACCTCGATCACCACCCCGTCGCCGTCCGTCGCCGTCCGGATCGCCACCCGGCGCTCGCCCGGCGGCAGCGCCCTGACGGCGTCCGCCGCGTTCTCGATCAGGTGTGTCCAGACCTGGTTGAGCTCGGCGGCGCCCCCCCAGATCCTCGGCAGCGCCGGATCGTCGTCGCGGCTGACGATGACACCGTCCAGGCGCTGGGCGAGCACCGCCAGGGTGTCCGAGATCCCCATCCGGACGTCGATCTCGCGCTCGGCGGCGCGGTCGAGGTCGGCGTAGTCGGTGATCGCGGTGACCAGGCGGGAGACGCGGGAGGCGCTCCGGGCGACCTCGGCGGCGAGCGCATCGACGGCGAGGGATGCCGCCAGCCAGCCGAGCGCCGCCGGCAGCGCCTCCCCGTCCACCTCGGCCGCGACGCGCTCCAGGTCCCTGGCGGTCAGGCCGGCGTCGACCAGCGCCGGCGCCAGACGGTGGGGGTCAACCACCTCGTGCCGTTCGAGCCAGGCAGTGACCGTGTCCTCCCGGTCGCTGCGGGCGAGCGGGTCGGTCGGTGGCAGGCGCGTGCCGCCCTCGAGCGCCGTGGTCAGGACCGCGGTCGCCTGGCTCGCGGTCACGTGCGCGCCGAGCGCCAGCGCCCAGGCGTCCCGCTCGCGGCTGACCTCGGGGAGGCGGCTGGCGGCGCGGACCGCGGCGGCGGCGGGGTTGTTGAGCTCGTGGGCCAGACCGGCCGCGAGACCACCGACGGCGACCATCTTCTCCTGCTGGCGGGCCACCGCCTCGAAGTTTCGGACACCCCAGTTGAGCCCGTTGATGAGGTGCAGGGCGATCGGAAACCCCTTCCGCAGCACGTGCTCCATGGCGCCCCGCGAGAGGAGGAGCAGGCGGCTCTCCCGGAGCAGCCGGATGCTGACCGGCGAGCGGTCGTCCGAGACGGGCAGCCAGCCGCCCCAACTCCCGGGCCGGTCCACCGCGTTGATGATCAGGTCGCGCCCGCCGGCGGAGCGGGAGAAGCGCAGCTCGCCCTCGACCAGCACCCAGAAGTCGTTGGTGACTTCGCCCTGACGCAGGAGCTCGGCGCCGGCCGGGAGCCCGACTGCCTTCCCGTTGTCCACCAGCCAGAGGAGCTGCTCGTCCGTGCAGTCCTCGAACAGGAACGTCGCGCGAAGGTCGTCGGGCGTGACGACGACCTGGCGTCCGAGCGACGCCGCGCCCAGGCCGGCGATCACCGTGCCGCCCGCGGGCCGGCGACCAGCGCGGCCGGATCGACCCGGTGGGCGGCCCGGGCCGCCCGGCCGGCCCGACCGACGGCGATGACGTGGTCGGCGATCAGGCCCGGGATGTCGACGCCGGTGGTGTGGATGCTGTTGCGGAACTCCATGGTGTAGTTGACCTCGTTGACGAGCAGGCCCCGCTCACCCTCGAGCAGGTCGACGGCCACCACGCCGCCCCCGACCGCCGCCGCCGCCGCCCGCGAGAGGCGGTCAAGCTCCGGCGTAACCGGGCAGTCGTTGGCCTCACCGCCGCGGGCGGTGTTGGTGATCCAGTGTGGCGACTCGCGATAGATCGCGCAGATCGTCCGGTCGCCAACGACGAACGAGCGGATGTCGCGGCCGGGCTTGCGGACGTACTCCTGGACGTAGAAGGCGCCGTGCTGGAAGGAGCCGAGGACGACCTTGTGCTCCAGCAGCGCCTCGGCCGCGTCGCGGTCGTTGACCCGCGCCAGCAGGCGCCCCCAGGAACCGACGGCCGGCTTGAGCACCACCGGGTAGCCCATCCCCTCGATCGCCGCCAGGGCCGACTCCGGAGTGAAGGCGAGCACGGTCCGCGGCGGCGAGGGCCGCCGAGGTGAGCAGCTTGTCGCCGCAGGTGTTCGCCACGGCGTCGGTATTCACCGACGGCACCCCCCAGTCGCCGAGCAGCCTGAGGGCGTAGAGCGCGCGGAGGTGGTTGATGCAGCGCTCGACGACCACGTCGCAGGCCAGCAGGCCCGGGTGCGGGGTGGTGAGGTCGAGCGCGAGCCGGCGGTCGTCGAACCGCTCGACGCGGACGCCGCGCGACTCGAAGGCGGCCAGCAGCAGCTTCTCCTCGACGCGCACCCGAGAGAGGAGCATGCCGACGGTCGGCGGGGGGCCGTGGCCGTCGGGGTTGGTGGGCATCAGGTCGGCCACGGCGCGACGCTCCTCATTGCGGGTCCTGGGAACGATACGGGATGGGTCGCCCTCGGGCCGCGTGTCGGAGCGGTCGACCACGACGGGGGCATGCGGCGGGACGGGAGGCGGGGCGCGGGTGTCAGGCGGGGGCGCGGGTGTCAGACGGGGGCGCGGTGAATCGGGCGGGGGCGCGATGAATCGCGCCCCTACGCGGGGGTCGGCGCCGGGGTGCGGCGGGCGGCGACCCGCAGCGCCTCGGCGACGATCTCGGCCGCGATGTCGACGTCGGTCGTTGTCATCAGCCCCTTGAACTCGCCGCCGCTGTTGACCTCGACCACCTGGAAGCCGTCGCCGACCTCGAACAGGTCCACCCCGGCGAGGCGCGCGCCGACCGCCGCGCAGGCCCGCAACGCCAGCGCCTCGATCTCCGGGGTCACCGGGCACGGCGTCGAGACCGCCCCGCGCGCCGAGTTCGTCACCCAGTGCGGCGCCGACCGGTAGCTCGCGGCCAGGACGCGGTCACCGACGACGTAGGCTCGGATGTCGCGCCCCGGCTTGGCGACGAACTCCTGGACGTAGATCACCTCGTGGTGGAAGGAACCGTGCTCCGCCTTCTGGGCGAGGACCGCCCGCGCCTGCTCCGGCCCGTTCACCTTCGCCAGCAGCCGTCCCCAGGACCCGGTGATGGGCTTGAGGACGGCCGGGTAGCCGACCGCCTCGCAGGCGGCGAGGGCCGACCCCGTGTCGAAGGCGAGCAGCGTCCGCGGCGTGGGGACCCCGGCGGCCTCGAGCGCGATGCTGGTCTGCGCCTTGTCGTCGCAGACCGCGACCGCGGCGGCCGTGTTCAGCGTCGGCACCCCCCACCGCTCGAGCGCCCGCAGCGCGTAGAGCCCGCGCTGGTGGGCGACGCAGCGGTCGAGCACGACATCGACGGCCAGCCCGCTCGCCGACGGGGCGGGCTTGGCGAGGTCAAGGACAAGGTCGCGGTCGAACAGCGGGGCGACGGCGATCCCGCGGGACCGCGCCGCCGCGAGGATCAGCTTCTCCTCCGGGCGGAGATGCGAGACGAGCACGCCCAGCCGGGGACCGGTGGCGGTCGGCACGGTGGCATCCACCGGCGGAAGAGTGTCAGGGAACCCGGTCATAGCGCCACCAGTACTTCTCGGAGGACCAGCACCGCCCGCAGGTACTCGGCAACCTCGACCCGTTCCTCCGGGGTGTGGTCTAACGCCGCGTCACCGGGACCGTAGGCCACGATCGGGCAGCCCCACGCCGGCCCGACGATCGTCATGTCGGAGGTACCCAGCTTGAGGGTGAAGCGGGGCGTCCCCCCCTCGCCGCGGATCGCCCGCAGGAACGGCGGGACCAGCGCCGATCGCTTGTCCGTCCTGTACCCCTCCTGGCAGCCGTCGGCCACCAGGTCCGCGTCCCCCGCCAGTTCCCGCAGGCGGGCGAGCAGCCCGGCGACGTCGACGCCCGGCGGCAGCCGGAGACCGACCGACAGCCGGGCCTCGTCGTGGAGCCCGTCGCTGGACGTGTTGAAGGCGCGCAGGGACGTGCCGATCGTGTTGAACGCGCCGCCCGGCGCACCGACGTTGCGGGATGCCACCTCGGCCACGGTCGCGTTCCAGAACGCGACCGCCTCCTCGCCGATCGACTCTCCGGGGCCGGCCGAGTGTCGTCCCGCCCGGCGCAGCGCGTAGTGGAGCGAGAGCGTGCCACGGTAGCCCAGGCAGACGGCGTCCCAGCCGCTCGGCTCGCCGATCACGCAGAGGTCGGGGGCCGGCCAGGCGGCGACGGCGGTCGCCCCGGGCGACCCGATCGTCTCCTCCCCGACCGCGCCAACGACCGTCACGGTCGCGGAGAGGTCGGCGGCGGCCCGGGTGGCCGCGGCGACGAACGTCGCGAGCGGCCCCTTGGCGTCGACCGCGCCCCGGCCGTGCAGCACCCCGTCCTCCATGCGGACGGGGATGCGCCCCGGGACGGTGTCGATGTGTCCGAGCAGGACGACCCGGCGCGGGCCGTCGCCGATTGTCCCGACGGCGTTGCCGGCCACGTCCCGCTCGGCGCGGAAACCGCGTGCCGCCATCGCGCCGACGAGCAGATCGACCGCCTCCGCCTCGCCCCCGGAGAGGCTCTCGGTCGCGACCAGGTCGCGCAGCAGCGCGACATCGGCGCGGTCGGGGCCGCTGAGGGCCAGTCCGTCCAAGCCCGCGTCGGCGGCCAGCGTGGCCCGCGTGAGTGAGGGCGACATCGCGGCACCGGCGGAGTGCCTGCCCCCTCCGCTACCGGGGTGGCCGTTCACCGCCACCGGGCCGGCCCCGTTCGTCGGTGCCGGCGTCAGGTCCCGCCCCGCCGCGCCGCCGGGACCGGCCCCAATCTCGGTCCGGGTCCCGTTCGCGGGCTCGGTCTCAGGCCGTCGCGCCGACGCCACCGGCGATCCCCCGTTCTCGGTGGCGGCCCGGAAGCCACCTCCGGCCCGGGGTCGCCCCGGGCTCGGCGCCGAGCGCCTCGCGGATCGTCTCGCCGATCGCAGCCCCGATGCCGAGGGGCACCGCGGGCGGCGCCAGCCGCTCGACGACGAGGGCGGCGATCGCCGCACCCACCGACGCCTCACCGACCGCACGCGCCGCCCGAAAGTCGGCCACAGGCAGCACGTCCCAGACGACCGGCCCCTCGACGAGCATCGCCACCTCGACCGCGGCGAGGGTCGCGCCGAGGGCGATCGCGGCGGCGGCCGCCAGCGTGGTCACCCGTCCGTCCGCCAGCGCCAGGTCGGCGCCGGCGCCGTCGACGGCCACGGCCGTGCCGTCGACCACGGTGACCACCGCCCGCCGGGCGGCGTCGGGGGCGCCGGCCTGGAGCAGCGCGAGGGCGTCACCCGGCGTGCCGAGCACCGCCCGGTGCTCGAGCACCGCCTCCGCCGCGTCGCGGTCCCAGAGCGTCACCGGGGCGCCGCCGGGGGACAGCGGCAGCAGCGTGGCCGGATACCCGAAGGCGTCGGCGGCCGCCAGCGC
This sequence comes from uncultured Thermomicrobiales bacterium, assembly GCA_902806335.1. GTDB lineage: Bacteria > Chloroflexota > Chloroflexia > Thermomicrobiales > UBA6265 > CADCWG01. The sequence goes on from CADCWG010000230.1 coordinate 22,323, forward strand.
CGCCGCCTCAGAGCAGACCAACTGGGCGGCTGGGCGGGCGAGGCCGGCGGCGACCAGGGCGCCGGCGACCGCGACCCGGCTGCCGGTCGCGGCCAGCCCGGCATCGAGGGTCACGGCTCCGAGCGCCCGCCAGACAGGCAGG
>CADCWG010000231.1 GCA_902806335.1 uncultured Thermomicrobiales bacterium
CAGACAGAGGGGCACCCGCGCGCTCTCCCGCGGCCGCCGGCCGCGCCTTCGTAACCGCCCCGGACACCCCCGGGCACTCGGGATGGTACGGCAGGCGCGTCCCACGGCCAACGGCCCGCCGCGGGCGGTCCCGACCGTCCGCCGGTGGCCGACCGACACGTCTCGTCCGCCCGCCGCCCCGGTGTCGTGCCCGCCGTGGTCGCCGTGGTCGTCGTCGCCGCTTCGTCCGTTACCGGACCCCCGATCTTCGCAGCACCGCTCCTGCTCAACGCATCAGGGCAGATGGGGGGCGATCGCGCTTCGGACGCGCGCCGCCACCTGGCCCCGACGACGCGGCGGTCCGGGCGGCACCGGACGCGCTGCCATCGCGGTCGGCACGCCGCTGCCGGGCTCGGCGCGCGACCGTCGGGTCGAGGCGTCGCAACCGGGGCCGGGGTGCGGCCGCCGATCGCCCTTGCCCGCCTGGTACGACGTCGATCCCTCACCCCGGCAGCCACCGCCCGGTGTCCCCTCTTGACAGAGACCACTATAAGTCTATATATCTACATGAGTAAGACAATGGTGCGACGAACGGAGGAGGGATGATCGAGTTCCATCTCGATGGGGGCAGCGGCGTCTCCGCCTACATGCAGGTCGTGCAACAGGTCAAACAGGCGCTGCGCCTCGGGATGCTGCGGCCCGGCAACCAACTGCCGACGGTGCGCGACGTGGTGGCGGCCCTGGCGATCAACCCGAACACCGTGCTCAAGGCCTACCGCGAGCTTGAGCTGGAAGGCCTCGTCGCCGGGCGGCAGGGCCAGGGCACCTTTGTCCTCAAGAGCCTGGCCGGGCCCGCGCTGGCCGACCACGCGGAGTTGCGGGCGGAGTTGGTCGACTGGCTGCAGCGCGCCTGGACGGCCGGGATGGACGACGAAAGCATCGCCGCCCTGGTGGCGACCACGCTCCGGGAGCAGATCAAGAGCCGCGCGAGCGGCGAGGAGGGGGCGGCATGACCACCGCGCTGGAGGCGATCGATCTCGGCAAACGCTACCGCCGGACCTGGGCGCTGCAGAGCTGTTCGCTGGAGATCCCGGCAGGACGGATCGCCGCCCTGATCGGACCGAACGGGGCGGGCAAGACCACCTTGCTCAACCTGGCGGTCGGGCTCCTCACGCCGACCGCGGGGGAGGTCCGGGTCTTCGGGGCCGCGCCCGCCGACGACCCCGCGGCGCTGAGCCGGATCGGCTACGTCGCCCAGGACAAGCCGCTCTATCGCGGCTTCACCGTCGCGGAGATGCTGCGCTTCGGGGCCAAGCTCAACCCGCGGTGGGACGACGAACTGGCGCGGGCGCGGTTGGGGCGCCTGAACATCCCGCTCGGGCAGAAGGTGAACAAGCTCTCCGGTGGGCAGCAATCGCAGGTCGCGCTCGTCCTCGCCCTGGCGAAACGGCCCGAGCTGATCGTGCTCGACGAGCCGGTGGCCGCCCTCGACCCCCTGGCCCGCCGGGAGTTCTTGCAGGTCCTCATGGACGCGACGGTGGAGACGGGGATGACCGTTCTCCTCTCCTCCCATCTGGTGGGGGAACTGGAGCGCGTCTGCGACTACCTGGTGATCCTCAACGCCGGCAGGGTGCAATTCGCCGGCGACCTCGAGACGTTCGCGGAGGGTCATCGGCTGCTGGTCGGGCTGCGGGCCGCGCCCGAGGAGGTCGCCCGGGTCCACCACGTCATCCATTCGACCAACACCGACCGCCAGACCTCGCTCCTGGTCAAGTCTAACGGCCAGGGGTACGACCCGCGGTGGGACGTCCGTGATCCGGGCTTCGAGGAGATCGTCCTCGCCTACCTGGCGCGTCGCGAGGAAGCAGTGGAGACGACGCGATGAACTGGCTGACCTGGCGCTTGCACCGATCGGAAGCGGCGATCGGCATCCTCCTCTTCGCCGGCCTGCTCGTGATCATGTTCCTGGCAGCCCAGAGCGTCGACGCCGCGTACGACGCCGCGCGGGGCGGGGGCTGCTTCAACGGAAGTGATGATCCCCTCTGCGGCGAACGGTTGGGCAACTATTTCGAACGCGTCTCCCGCTGGGCTAACCTCACCACGTTGCTGCACGGCGTGCCGCTCGTGGTCGCGGCGCTGCTGACGATCCCGACCTTGCAGGAACTGGAGCGGGGCACCCACCGCCTGGCCTGGACCCAGAGCATCTCCCGGCGGCGCTGGTCGCTCTCCCGCGGCGGCTTCGCGGCCGGCATCGCCGTGCTGGTCGCGGCCGCCTGGGCGGCGGCGGCAGTCGGTTGGCGTTCATCGGTCCTGCGCGATGACGGGGGCTTCGGCCGAGACACGTTCGAACTCTCGCCGGCGGTCCTGTTTGCCTACGTCCTCTTCGCCGTCACCCTGGCGCTCGCCGCGGGCGTCATCATCCGCCGCGTGATCCCGGTGCTGGCCCTGGTCGCCGTGGGATTCATCGGCACGCGCATCGGCACGACGTTCGCCCTGCGTCCGCGGTACCGCAGTCCGATCGAGGAGACGGTTGCCGCCGCGAGCGACACCGGCCCGTTCACCGCGTATGAGGACCGCTGGGTCCTCGACGAGTCCTGGCTGACCGGCACAGGCGAGCGCATCCCCTGGGAGCGCGTCAACACGCTCTGTTCGCCGGGTGTCAACGAGCAAGACATCGAGGCCTACTACCAGCAGTGTCTGGTGAGCAACGACCTGCGGTACTTCCGGGCCTACCACCCGACGGATCGCGTCGGCCAGTTCCAACTCATCGAGGCCGCGATCTACCTCGGCCTGGCCGCCGCGCTGTTCGCCCTCGCCTACTGGTGGCTGACCCGGCGTCCGGCGTAGGACGAGCGGCGAGGACCGGGGGCGCGATCCGGAGCACGAAGGTCTCCCGCGCTCCTGTCGCTCGCCAACGTGACCGCGCAGTGCGGCGATCATCGCCCCGGAGACAGTCCCCATGCGACTCGCGATGAAGGGTTGGCACCCCGGGCCCGACAACCGGAACCGTGACGGCAGTGCCGCTCGCCTGCCGGTGATCGGCGGCGGCACCGTCGCGGACTCCGCCCCGTGGGGGCAACCGGCGTCGAAACGGCCCTCCCCCCACCGGGGGCCGGCCCCGATCGTCCGTCTGCCGGTCGCCCCCGACCGGGAGCCGACGCCGGGCGTGGCGGTCGGTGCCGACCTGCACGTCAGTCGCTTCCCGGGCGGCGACGTGGAGGACGAACGCGACACGGCGACCCTCCGGGTCGCCGCCGCCGACCCGGCCGCGCTACTCGCCGTCCTGGCCGACTCCGCCGCTCGGATCGACGGCCCCCGCGCGGGAGGACTCGCCGCACGACCCGCTCGTCCTGACTATCACCGTCCGCCGGTGACACGGCCGTGCTCGCCTCAAGAGGCGAGCACGGCGTCGCGAGCCAGTCGAGACTCGGGGGGCGGGCGACGGGGAACGGCGGGACGTTCGGCACGCCGGGGGACGGGCGGCACGCCGGGGCCCGACCGACCATTGGGACACCCCGCGGCGGTCGGCCGCGGGGTGTCCGCGCCGGCCGGCCAGCGTGGGTCGTCGGTCTCTAGGTGCCGGGTCCAGGCCATAGAGGAGCCGGGCGACGATCGGGCAGTTGACGATGATCCCGGTCGAGCCGTCGGCCGCGCCGTCGGGGCCGGTAATGTGGCCCTGGGAGGCCAGGCCGAGGATCTGGAACTCGTCGATCAGCCGCGAGCGGTAACCGGCGTCGATCGCCTCCTGGGTCC
>CADCWG010000232.1 GCA_902806335.1 uncultured Thermomicrobiales bacterium
CCCCCCTCCCCCAACCTTGGGGGAGGGGGCCACCCACCCGCCACGGACCCGCCTACCCGCCACCCCCGCAGACGTAAGGGACACGACGCATGGCGACGGTCGAGACGCGCGCGCTCTCCAAGCACTTCGACAGCGGCGCCGCCGCCGTCGACGGGATCGACCTGGCCTGCGGCGACGGCGAGTTCCTGGTCCTGCTCGGCCCGTCGGGCTGCGGCAAGACCACCCTGCTCCGGATGGTCGGCGGCCTCGAGCAGCCCACCGCCGGCCAGATCCTGATCGGCGGCCACGTCGTCAACGACCTGCCGCCGCGGGCCCGCCAGATCGCGATGGTGTTCCAGAGCTACGCGCTCTACCCCCACCTCTCGGTCCAGAACAACATCGCCTTCCCGCTCAAGGCCGCTAAGCTCCCCAGGGCCGAGCAGCGGCGACGGGTCGACTGGGCGGCCGGGATCCTCGGCATCGACCACCTGCTCCACCGCAAGCCGCGCCAGCTCTCCGGCGGCCAGCGGCAGCGGGTCGCCCTCGCCCGGGCGCTGGTCCGCGAGCCGAACGTCTTCCTGCTCGACGAGCCGCTCTCGAACCTCGACGCCCAGCGTCGCGCCAGCGCCCGCGACGAGCTCCAGCAGTTCCAGCGCCGCGTCGGCACGACCACCATCTACGTCACCCACGACCAGGTCGAGGCGATGGGCATGGGCGATCGGATCGCGGTCATCAACCAGGGTCGGCTCCGCCAGCTCGGCACGCCCCGGGAGATCTACGACGATCCGGCCGACACCTTCGTCGCCACCTTCCTCGGCTCGCCGCCGATGAACCTGATCCCCGAGGGACCCGACCTGCTCGGCTTCCGCCCGGAGCACTTCGCCCCCCGGAACGACCTCGCCGCCGGGACGTCCGGCGACGACCTCCTGGCGTTCCCCTTCGCCGTCACCCGGGAGGAGTACCTCGGCTCCGAGCGCCTCCTCTATGGTGAGGTCCACGGCGCGCGGGCCGTTGCCCGCTTCCCGGTGACCAGCCCGGTCAGCGCCCCGGCCGGCCAGACCCACGACTTCGCCGTCCGCCGCGCCGACCTGCGCCGGTTCGACGCCGAGTCCGGCGTTCGCCGCCAGGAGTTGCCGCCGCGCGTCGCCGCCGGTCGGGCCGTCGCGGGGGTCGCGTGAGCGCCCCTGCTACCGGTGCCCCCCTGGGCGCGGCCGACGACAGTCGGGACCGCGGGCGCTACCTCCTCGACCGGACGAGCCTGCTTGGGCCGCTGCTGCTGCTCCCGGCCGTCGTCTACATCCTGGCGCTGGTCGGCTTCCCGCTCGTCCTCGCCCTCCTCTATAGCGTCAGCGACGCGACCATCGGCGACCAGAGCATCGACCTCGTCGGGCTCGACAACTTCGCCGACGCCTGGGGCGACAGCGGGTTCCGTCAGGCGCTGCGCAACACGGTCGTCTTCACCCTCGTCTCCCAGATCGTGGTCGTGATCCTCGCCAACATCCTGGCGCTGGTCCTCTCGGCGGACTTCCACGGCAAGCGGCTCGTCCGCTTCCTGGTCCTGCTGCCGTGGACGACCCCCGTCGCGCTCGGCGTGATCGGCTGGCTCTGGATGCTCGATTCGGTCTACAGCCCGATCGACTGGGCGCTGCGCGAGGTCGGCCTGCTCGGCCGCGGCACCCCGCTCGGCCCGCGGCGCAACATGTACTGGCTCGCCGAGCCGCAGCGCGCCCAGCTCTCGGTGCTGCTCGTCCACGTCTGGCGGATGCTGCCGCTCTCGACGGTGATCCTGCTCGCGGGGCTGACCTCGATCCCGCAGGACGTGCGCGAGGCGGCCCGCGTCGACGGCGCCGGCTTCTGGCGCCAGCTCTTCTGGATCCGCCTGCCGCTGCTGCTGCCGATCATGGCCGTCGCGGTGCTGTTCGGGATGGTCTTCACCTCGACCGACATGACCGTCGTCTACATCCTGACCCGCGGCAACGCCGACACCCAGGTGCTCGCGACCTGGGCCTACTTCCGGGGTATCGACGGCGGCAACCTCGGCCAGGGCGCGGCGGTCGCGCTCTTCCTCTTCCCGGCCCTGGCCGGCATCGCGGCGCTGATGCTCCGGATCGCCCGCCGCACGGAGACGAGCTGATGGCGGCGCCCACCTATCCCGGAGGCACGGCCGACGCGCCGATCCGCGTCCCGGTCGAACCCATCATCGTCGCGCCCGGCTCAGGGCGGGCGCGCGTCCGGCGCGCCGGCGCCCGCGGCGGGCTCTACGCGGTGGCGAGCCTGTTCGCCGTCTTCGCGGCGCTGCCGTTCGCCTGGATGGTGCTGACCGTCTTCAAGACCGATGGCGACCTCTACAAGCCGATCAACAACCCGTTCCTCTTCAACGAGCCGCCCACGCTCGGCAACCTCGACGCCCTCTTCGCCAACACCTCGTTCCTGACCTTCGTCGGCAACACCCTGCTCGTCGCGGCGATGGTCGTGGTGATCACGGTCCTCGCCACGGTCCCCGCCGCCTACAGCCTGACGCGCCTCGCCGGGCGTTGGGGCGAGGGGCTGGGGATCGCGATCTTCCTCGTCTACCTCGTTCCGCCGACGCTGCTCTTCATCCCCCTGACCCGCGTCGTCTCGTTCGCCGACGCCAAGAACTCGATCTGGTCGCTGGTGCTGGTCTACCCCTCGTTCACGATCCCGTTCTGCACCTGGCTGCTGATGGGGTTCTTCAAGTCGATCCCCTGGGACATCGAGGAGCAGGCGATGATCGACGGCTACAGCCGCCTGGGCGCGATCGTCCGCGCGGTGCTGCCGGTCTCCCTGCCCGGGATCCTGACCGTGGTCGCCTTCAGCGTCGCGCTCACCATGCACGAGTTCGTCTACGCCCTGGCGTTCGTGACCGCCTCGTCGCAGAAGACCCTCAGCGTCGGCGTCACCACCGAGCTGGTGCGCGGCGACGTCTTCTTCTGGCAGCAGCTGATGGCGGCGGCGGTGCTGGTCGCGATCCCCGTCGCGCTCCTCTACAACCTCTTCCTCGACCGCTTCATCGCCGGCTTCACCCTCGGCGCCGTCAAGGGGTAGGGGGCAGCCCGCGGCCCTCCCTCGACCGACCCCGACGGCGATTTGATGCGGCGTCCTGGCCCTCTTGCCCAGAGCACTCGCCACGGTCGAGATCGGGCGGGACCACCGCCTGACACGGAGTCTGGGTCATCACCGGGGGTGACGCCGGGAGGGGCAACGGCCGGCTTCGTGCCCGGGCTTGGGGCAAGCCCCGCGTGGGCTCTACCGCCGGCCTCCCCCGATACCGCCGTTCAACCGGACGCCGGAGGAGTCTCGCGCCACCGACCCGTCGCGGCCCGGCCGGCGGCCCATGCCGAAACCGCGCCCGGTGATCGGGCCGTGCCGGCGTGTGCCGCCCCTGTTGTGCATCCGGACCAGATCCTAGTAGCCATAATATTGACGGCCCTGTGGGCGGTCCCTAGACTCGGGCCAGCGGTCCCGCCTGGGGTCGCGTGCTGGCGGAGGGCGAGGGTGGCGGGTATGGTCGGCGACGGGCACGGGGGAGGGGAACGGTTCGATGCCCTGGTCGCCGACCTGACCGACGTTCGCCTCTCGCGGCGGCGGTTCCTGCGCCGCGCCGCGCTGGCGGGCATCGCCGTCCCGCTCCTCGGCGCCGCGTCGCCGCTCGCGGCCGTGGTCGCCGCCGGCCCCGGGGGCGTCGAGCGCGTCGC
>CADCWG010000233.1 GCA_902806335.1 uncultured Thermomicrobiales bacterium
GCGGGCGGGCTGCGCGGGGCGTCTCAGGACGACACCGGGCTGACCGCCTCCTGGTGGTGCCGGGCCCAGCGCGGCGCCATAAGCCGCTCCGCCCGCTCGGCCCGGCCGAGATCCGGGACGACCCGGCGCGGCTGGCCGCGCGGGCCGTTGCCTCAACCCTCGACGGCGCCGAGCGGAAGGTCATCGACGCGGACGGCGCGGCGGGCTCGGTCACGCGCGCCGTCGTCGCGCGCGAGCACGGGCTCGCCAACGTCGGGTATACCGTCGTCGGGCGCGGCCGTGGGCGGTGCATCGCGACCGCCGCGACGCGGGCCTCGCGTCGCTCGCCTTCCGCGGTGACGGTGCGGACCAGGCGCGACTCCAGGCGATCGCGGCGGTCGAGAACGCGGCCTCGCGGTGGGTCCGTGAGAAAGGGGGCCGCCGTCGGGGTGTCGCCCGTGCCTCCTTCGTCGTTGGCGGCGAGCGGGTCGGCCACGCTCGGTGCGCCCTGCCGCGGGAGGACAGGGCCCGGATGCGCGCCTGGGCCTCCGAGGGCACGGCCGGGAGGTGTCCGCCCGGCCGGCCATCCCGAGGGTCAGAAGCTGAGCGATTAGCGACAGGAGGAGCAGCTTGAGCGGGTCGGGGATGCGGACAGGTGAGGTCTCGGCAACGATGGACACAGGGACTTCGGGGCTGGTTGACCTCGATGTGGCGGATCTCCACCGCCTGCACCGCGCCACCCGGACGGCCTACCTGTCGCTCTACCGCGCGGCCGGCCCGACCGCCGGCAGCGGCGCGGTTCGGCTGGGCAGCGCCCTCGCGATGTGGAACCCCGCCGACGAGAGCGCCGGCTACAGCAACCTCTCGGGCTTGGAGGAGGTCGAGCCGACCGACCGCGATGCCGTCTGGGCGGAGGCGCTCGTCGCGGCCCGCGGGGGCGGAGCCCGCCGGTTCGGGTTGGTCGTCCCGCCCGAGCTCGCGCCCTGGGCGACCGCCGACCGGCTCGCCGCGCTCGGTCTCGACGAGGAGTACGAGGAGGCGGTCTGGGCCCGGCGTCTCCCGGACCGTGGCGTGCGCCCGACCGAAGCGGCGCCCATCCCCTCCGCGTCCGACCCGGCCGTCACCGTCGCGACCGGCGGGTTCGGGCCGGAGACCTTCGCCCGCACCCTGAACCGCGGCTGGGAGCTGCCGGAAGACCATGCCCGGGGCCACCTTTACGCGGCGGCGCTGGGCGCGTCGGGATGGACCCACTACCTGATGCGCGTCGCGGGGATCCCCGCCGCCGCGGGGGCACTCTGTCTGAGCGACGGCGTGGCGCTCTGCATGGTCGCCACCACCGACCGGACGTTCCGCGGGCGTGGCCTCCAGGCGATGCTGATTGCGCGCCGGCTGAAGGACGGCGCGGCGTCCGGCGCCGACCTCGCCGCCGCGGAGACCGTCGAGGAGAACGCCTCGCCCCGCAACTTCCGTCGTGCCGGCTTCGGCCTGGTCCACCGCCGCCGCATCTACCGGATCGCCTTGCTCCCCGACGCCGCGCCCTAGGCTCGCGAGCGCGTCCCCCCGCTGAGGCGACGGTCCGGCCGGCGGCGACGGTCCGGCCGGAGGCGCTGGACGAGCGGGACGAGCCCTCCGAGCCGCCACGGTCGCCGGGCGGCGACGGGTCGATTCGCGCCGTCGTTGACGGCGGCGACCGCGCGTCGCGGTGCCAGGGCGACCGGGAAGCGCCCGCCGGGCGAACAGCGCCGAACGCCGCATCGGGGAGGGCGCACGGTCTGCCACCACGGTCTGCCGCCACGGCGGGCGTCGGCACGAAACAGGGGCGCTGGGGTGCTCGTCTCCGCGACCGCCAACCGCTAGAATGCGGGCGACGCGAACGGACACAATCACAACCACGACAACCGGAAGGACTCCCGCCCGCGGTGACGCTCGACCCTTCGGGGTCTCGCGACGCGGGCGATCCGGTCCTGCGGCGGTCGGCGGGGGGGCAGGCGTTGGACTTCGTCGTCCTCGGGTTCGGGCTCGGAGCCCTGGCGGTCGTGATCGGGCTCGCGCTCGGGAGCATCGGGACAAGGCGTTTCAAGGTCCGGGACGACCCCGAGCGGTCCTGGGACTCGGTCGCGGTCGCGGTCGACCGTGGCCGGACGTGCAGGGCGATTGGCCGGGTGCTGGCCAGCGCCGGCGGCCTGGTCTGCGTGGCGACCCTGCTGCTGCTCGTGGTCGGCGCGGGCGACGCGGCCGGGCTCCGCACGGTGTCGGTTGTCCTCGCCGTGGTCACGCTCCGGGCCGCCTGGTGGGCCGTCCAGTTCCGCCGCCAGCGGCCGGCCCACGCCCAGCAGCGCCGTCTCGACACCTTCGACCGTCGGCTTGAGCGGGCCCAGGACGCCACGCCGGAGCGCGACGATCGCGACGTCGCGCGGGACCGCGTGGTGGCGCCCTCCGGTCCTGGCTCCGACGGGGCCACGCCCTCCCTGGGACGGGAATTCCCCGCCGCCCGACCCGGCCGGGCGGCGACCGTGGACGCCGACCGTTCGCCGGCGCAAGCGAGTGTCGCCGCGACTGCCATGGCGACCTCGGCGACGTTGGGGTTGACCCCGCCCGCGCCGGCACGACCGGTCGCCGGAGCCGTCTCTCGCGGGGTCGAGCCGCGCCAGGACGTGCCCGAGACGGGCACCGCCTCCCCGGCGGCGCCGACCGCGCCCACCGTCGTCGGCACGGCGGCTCGTGCCCCGGGCGGTACGGTCTCGGGCTGGCCCGCCCGTCCGGCGACCGCCCCGGTCGGTGGTCGTCCGTTCCGTGGCGAGATCCGCGACCGCGGCGCGGTTCCCCCCGCCGCGAGCACAACCGCGGCGGACGGCGAAGGGCGGGTGGCGCCGTCGTCGCCGGTCCACGGTTCGCCCCCCGCCGTGACCGCGGACCGTCCGCGACGAGGGCTGCTTCCCGACCTCGCGCCGTCCAACCCGGCGATCGTCACCGACGACCCGATCGGTCCGATCACCCCGTCACGCCGTCGACCCATCGCCGCCCCGAACGGGTCCGGGGGTGTAGAGACGAGCGAGCGCTCCCCAGAGGCGGAGTCGGCGACGGTGGTCCCGCCGGGCGACGCGGGGCCGGCGTGGGGTGCTCGCCCGGCCGGAGGCTGGGGGCGCGGTGGCGACTCGCGGGTCGACGAGCGACCGGTGTCCAACCGGGGCGCGGGCACATCGCCCACGCCGCCCACACTGCCCACACCGCAGGATCGTCGGACCCCGACTGCCGCGTCGCCGGCCGTCGGGAGGCCACCCGCGGCGTCGGCCGACGGTGTTCGCCGGCCGATGGGTCGCGACCTGCTCGGGCGGTCGGCGGACCGCCCCGGGGTCGCCCTCGGCCCGCTCGAGCCCCGACCGCCCCTGCCGACGCCCGCCCGGGTCACCACCGAGCGGGACGGCGAAGCCAGGCCCCCCGCCCGCCCGGCAGGTCCCCCGCCCGGGTCGTAGGGGCGGTGGCCTCGAAGCCGTTGGACGGTCGGAACCGGCCTTCCACTGGTTGGGCGGCACCCGCGAGGCTCTTTCGGCCCACGCGCTGACCGCGGATCCAGCCTCGGGCGAGCAGACGTGAACCGCCGCCTGCCCGGTGTCGCGGCGACGGGGAGGACCCCGACGGCCGCTCTGTGGGCGCGCCGAGTCATCGGTGCGCGGGATTGGTCCGCCGGCCAGGCGCCGCCTCATGCGACTCGACACACCATCCTGGTGGCGTCCGAGCCCCGCCCGGGAGTCACCCTGGCCAGGGGGCGAGGCGCATCGTCGCTGACCGCCGCCTTCCGATAGGGTGATCGCGCCACTTGGGTGCTTACGCCGCCGCCAGGGGCGGATCCGCCGCTCGGCGCGATTCTCCCGGCAGTCGCGTCGGGGTCAGGATCTGGCCCCGGTAGTACGGGCCACGGACCGCCGGCGAACCCCCGCTCGTCGGCCCGCCCGGCGTCGCTGACGGACCCCGCCGCCTGGCGATTCACCGATGCGGTGCGGTCGCCGCGCGGTCTCGCCCGGTGGCGCGGCGACCGGTAGGCGGCGTCGCCGCGAAACCGGTTCCCAGTGGTCGGCGGACCGATCCGAGTAGGCGCGAACGCCTCGCCCCCGGTCCACGCGGACTCGAGGCGATCAGCGTCGCACCCGCGCCGGCGGGCCCCGACCGGCTTGAGCCGGCTTCGTCCCTCGGGGCTAGCCTCTGATGGGCTGGGCCGTCGCCGCGCCGCCGATCCCCGGATCCGTGATCAGGCGCTGGGCGTCAGCCGGTGCCGACGAAGGCGCCCACGGCGAGCAGGATCAGCTGGGTGCAGGACTCCACGTTGGCGAGGTCCATGTTGGCGAGGGTGTCGTCGGCGGTGTGCAGGGTGGGTGACCAGCCGAACAGCTCGCGGGCCACCAGGATCGTCGGGAAGCCAGCGTCGCGCAGGATGGAATCGTCGGCCACGATCTCCGAGTTCTGGCGCACCAGCAGCGCCTGGCCGAGCCCAAACTCGTCGTTGAGCCGGATCAGGAGGTCCTGCAGGTAGGCGGAGTTGGCGTCGCCGTTCAGCACCAGCTGGGTGCCGTGCTGGTAGGAGCCGACCGCGTCGATGTTGTAGGCGCCCATGATGGTCACGCCCTCGGCCTGGGCCTGGGCGGTGAACGCCTGCACCCCCTGGAGACCGACCTCCTCAACGTTCGTGGCGAAAAAGCGGACCGGGTGGGCGAGCCGCCGCTCGGAGAGGATCCGGCCGATCTCCAGCATCGCGGCAACGCCGGAGGCGTTGTCGTCCGCCCCCGGCGCGACCGACTGGTCGATCGTGTCGTCGTTGATGCTGTCGAAGTGGGCGAGGACGAGGAAGACCTGGCTCGGGTCGTCCCCCGGCAGCTCGCCGACCACGTTCAAGGCCAGCAGCCCGTCGTCGGTCAGGAAATCCTCGAAGCGGGGCGCCGCCCCGAACTCGGCGAATCGCTGGTAGAGGTACTCGGCCGCGACCACGTTGCCGGTGGTGGTGTAGTGCCGGGTCCCGATCCCCGTCCCGTCGGTCGAGCTCGACGCCTCGAGGTCGCCGATCGTCGCCGCGAGACGGTCGATGTCGACCGCCGAGGCGAGGTCGCCGAGGTCCGCGTCGCCGATCGGCGGCAGGGCGCTCCGGTCGGCAGCCGCCGCGTCCCTGGCCGGCGCCACGACCGGCGGGAACTTCGCCACCGCCAGGCCGGCGCCGGTCAGCCCGGTCACCACCGGTGGGACCTGCCCCACCCGGACGACGAACTCGTCGCCCACGCGGTCGATCACGGCGCCGAGCCCCTCGACGAGCGGCACGGCGGCGTCGCCGCCACCAGGCGTGGCACGGACGACGTAGAGGGGAAGCGTGTCCACCGACGGCGCCGAGACGTGGACCGCGAGCCCGTCCCGACGGAGCCCGTCGACCGTGGCCGCCTCGGCCCCGGTCCAGAGTTGCCCACCGGAGGCGTAGGCGACCGGCAGTTCCGACGCTTCGAGCGCGGCTCGCGTGGCGTCCTCGTCCGGGAGCCGGACCAGACACCGGCCATCGCACCGCGCCGGGGGCAGCGCTGGGGTGGCCGTGGGAAGCGGCGCGGCGGCCGGCGACGGGGCCACCGGCGGCAGGTCACCCGAGATCGACGTCCCGTCGTCGACGGGCCACCGCGTCGCCCCCGGCGAGGCGATCGCCGCCGGCGTGGACGGGGCGGCCGGCAGCGCGGGAACGGCCGGCGAGGCGAGAGCGGTTGGCGGGGCCGGCGAGGCGAGCGCCGGCGGAGCCCACCCGAGGGCGAGGGGGGACACCGCGGCCGCCAACGCCGGCCGAGGGGCGGCGGTCGCGGTCGCGGTCGCGGTCGCGGTCGGCCGGAGCGCGGAGACGTCGGGGCTGGCCGGGACGGCGATCGCGGTCACGGTCGCGGCCCGGACCGTCTGGTAGGCCTCGGCATCGCGCACGGCCGCCGCAGTCTCGCTGGCGGCGGCGCCCTGGGCGGTGTCGTCGATGTCGCTGAAGAACGTGACGTAATACGCGATGGCTCCCGTGACGAGGATCATCGCGAGGAAGACGAGGAGGGTCGCGCGGGAGCTACGGCTCAGCGGCTCACGAGGGGGACGGACCATCGGATGCGCGACGCCTCCAGCGGCTAGGGCGAGAGTGGGAGGGGGACGGCGCCGAGGGCGACAACGCGGACGGCACCACCGGGTCGCGGTCGGGGGACGGCGTGCCGTCGGGCCGGGCAGGGCCGGCGTGATCGGAGCGGGGAGCGGGGACGTCGCCTGTCGCGTCTGGACCCGAAGCGTACCACCGCCCGCGCGGGGGGACGAGGGACGACCCGGCACGGCGGCATCGCCGCCGGAACCCGATCGCCTCCGAGACTACACATCCCCGGCGGCCAGAGGGACCCGGAGGGCGCCCCGCGAAACGGGTTCCGGGGATCGGACGTTCCAGTCGGCACCGGGTAGCCGTGGGGTCGGTGGGGCGACCGCGCGGCTACCCGGCCCCGCCGAGCGCGCGCCGTCGCGGCGGACCACGCCTCCCGAGAATCCCATCCCACCACGACGATGCGACGTGGCGCTCGCTCGGGCCCACTGCGCGACGAACAGCCCGCCGTCACCGGAGGGCCTGTTCGCGGCGGGTAGCCGCGTCACGCACCCGCGCTCCCCCCGGCCTTCGGCGCGGCGCTGCCCCACCCGAGCGTCGCCGTCGCCACGGCGGAGGTCTCCGGTCGCGAGCGGCGGGCCCGCGGATGGGCTTGCGGGTAGAATCCGCGACCGTCCGCGCACGCCGCGCCGTCCCGATCGCCGCCGGAGCCCAGCCCCATGCGCCTCATCACCTACACCCACCGCCAGCACGGCGAGGAACCCCGCGCCGGGGTCGCTCAGGGCGATCGCCTGCTCGATGCGGCCGCGCTCCTGCCCCGGTCCGGCCCGCTGCCCGACGTGCTGGCGCTGATCGACCGCGGCCCGGACGCGGTCGTCGCCCTCGCGGCCGCCGCCGACCGCTTCTCCGCCGAGCACCGCGACGTGCTCCACCTCCCGCGGGAGATCGCCGTCCCGGCCTGGGAGGCGCGCCTCCTCGCCCCGCTACCCCGACCGCGCGGCCTGCGCGACTTCATGGCCTTCGAAGCGCACGTGGCCGCGACGTGGGGCGCCCGTGGTCGACCCGTGCCGCCGGCCTGGTACGAGGCCCCGGTCTTCTCCTTCGGCCACCCGGGCTCGGTCGTCGGCCCTGACGCCGAGGTTCGGCGTCCGGAAGGTACGGCGGAGCTCGACTTCGAGCTCGAGATGGCCTGCGTGATCGGGGTCGGCGGGCGCGACATCCCGGTCGAGCGGGCCGCCGAACACATCGCCGGGTTCCTCGTCCTCAACGACTGGAGCGCCCGCGACGTGCAGCGGCGGGAGATGAGCGTCGGCCTCGGCCCCGCCAAGGCGAAGGACTTCGCGACATCGCTGGGGCCGGCCGTGGTCACCCCCGACGAGCTGGAGGACCGCCTCGTCGACGGCCGCTACGCCGTGGCGATGGTCGCGCGGGTCAACGGCGAGGAGGTCTGTCGCGCGGACGCGGCCACGATGCGGTGGTCCTTCGCCGAACTCATCGCCCACGCCTCTCGGGACGCCGAGCTGGTCCCGGGCGACATCCTCGGGTCCGGCACCGTCGGCGGCGGCTGCCTCCTCGAGCTGCGGGCCACCGCGGGGGAGGAGCACCACCCCTGGCTCGAGCCGGGTGACGAGGTCGAGCTGGAGATCGAGCGCCTCGGGCGCCTCCGCAACACCGTCGCCTGACACCGACCGGTGCCAGGGACAGGTGTCGCGCCCGGCGGGCGACCGGTCAGAGGGCCGTCGGCGACCCTCGGAGGTTCCGTAGGTTGCTGTGCCGCCCCGGACCACCCTGGCCCGGGTTGGAGATGCGGTCGGTCCCGCGACGCCCCTGCCGGGCACCGCGGCGACGCCGGGCCGCATCCGCGATGGCGCCGCGATGCCGCCGAGATGCCGGCCAGCACGCGGGCTGCCGCCCGGGGACGACCGTGCCGGTTCGATCTCCGGTGTCGGACCGAACCTTGCGCGGCCCTGCGCCGTGCGGCCCCGCGGGTCGCCCCGGCGACCCGCCCCGCCCATCGCCGCCCGCGGTGCCGCTGGCGCCGGCCCGGACCGGCCGTGCATCCGTGGGCGGGGGCCGGCCGTAGGACAGGGGGGCAGCGCTGTCCGAACGGCCCTCGTGCCCGGCCCCGTCGTCTCGCCGCCCGTGCCAGATCCAGATTCGAGAGGAGCTGTCGTGCCAGTTTTTCCACCGCCGGTCGTCACCCGTCGCGCCCGCCGAAGGGCACCCGTCCTGGCGGCCCTGGTGGCGCTGCTCGGCGTCGTGCTCGTGCTCGCCGCGTCTCCTGTCGGCGCCCTGGGGGTCGGGATCGACGCCGCGCGGCAGGCGACGCCGGCGGGCAGCCCGGCCGCCGCGGACGACCCGTGCTCGACTGCGTTCGGGACGCCGGCCGCACACGACCATGGGACAGGCGAGGCCGCGGCGCCGACGTCGGCCACGGGCGACCCCCCGCCCTTCGACCTCGTCTTCATCGACGCGATGGTGGCCCACCACGAGGGCGCGATCGCGATGGCCGAGGTCGCGCTCGTCCCCGGTCGGGCCGCCCACCCGGAGGTCGCCGACCTCGCGGCGTCGGTCATCGCCAGCCAGGGCGCCGAGGTCACGCAGTTGCTGGGCTGGCGGGACGCGTGGTACCCCGGCGCGCCGCCCACCCCAGCCCCGCTCACCCAGGCCCTGATGGACGAGGCCACGGCCCTCACGGGCGGGATGGCGGACGCCGGGATGGGGGGCGGCATGGCGATGGCGGCGAGCGACGACGTCCAGGTGCTCTGCCAGGTCGTCGCCAGCGGCGAGACGCCGTTCGACCTCGCCTTCATCGACCGGATGGTCCCCCACCACCAGACCGCGATCGGGATGGCGGAGATCGCGGTCGACCGCGTCGAGCACGCCGAGCTGCTGCCCCTGGCGCTGACGATCGTCACCGCGCAGACCGCCGAGCTCGCCGAGATGGCCGCCTGGCGGGACGCCTGGTTCGGCGTCAGCGCGACGCCGGTCGGCGGCTGACCGGACCCCGCCGGGCCGGTAATGACCCTCCCGGCCGCGGGCCACGGCCCGGCGCTCAGGCGAGGGGCGGCGCTCAGGCGAGGGGCGGCGCTCAGGCGAGGGGCGGCGCCGCCAGCCTGACGTAGCGCTCGACGCTGCGGCGGCTACGCGGGTCGTCCGCGAGGCCAAGCAGGGCAACCAGCTGGTCCTCGTCGGCCCCCGCCTTCGCCTTCTCCACGGCGAACGTGTGGCGGAGCGTGGCGGGCGTCACTTCCTTGGCGATGCCCGCCGCCTCCCGCACCCGATCGACCATCACGTTGACGGCCGGCGGGCCGTACGGGAAGAGGCGGTCGACCGGCTCCTGGTCCTCCAGGTAGGCCGCGTAAATCGCCGCGAACTCGGCGTCGGCCGCCAGCCTGCGCTCCCGCCCCCGCTTCGCACCGGGCTCGTGGACGACCCAGACGACCGGGCGCTCGGGGTCGGTCAGGTCGACCTCGTCGCGTCGCAGCGCGAGCAGCTCCCCCCGGTTCAGGCCGAGCCGGAGCATCAGCCAGACGGCCGGCAGAGCCCACGGCGCGTCGTCCGCGGCCGCGTCCAGCATCGCCTTCTGCTCGTCGGCGAAGAGCGGCACCGGCATCTGGAGCGGGATCTCGTGCGGGTAGAAGCCGTCCGTCGGGTCGACGGTGAGGACCCGAGCATCGTCGATCAGGAAGCGGAAGAAGCGCCGCGCCGAGGTCAGCCGCCGCTTGCGGGTGACCCGGCTGGTGGCGTCGCCGAGGAAGCGCGCGATGTCCCGCCGGTCGACCTGGTCGATCGCCTTGGGGCCGACGAGGTCGTCGAGGACCTTGAGGTCGTAGCAGTAGGACTCGACGGTGTTGCGCGGCCGCCGGCCCTGCTCGAGCTCCCGCCGGTACCAGGACCGGGCGAGCTCCAGGCTGCTGCCGTGCTCGATGGCGCCCAGGCCGCCGAGCAGGGGCGTCAGCCGGCCCCTGGGTCCCGGCGCGAAGAGGGAGAGCTGGTCCGGCCGGGCGTCCGCCGCCGCGGCCTCCAGCCGCGCCAGCTCGGGATCTCCGGTCGGCGGCCCGTCCCGCTCGGCGGCGGTGACGGCGTTGCGGCCCCTGGTTGAGCGCCGCCGTGGTCCCCCGGTCGGCTCCGGATCGCCCGCGACCGCCCCTCGGCCGCGCACCCGGCTGGGTCCGTCCGCCGCGCCGGCCGTCCCGACCGGCAACGGCGGGACTGGGATCTCCCGGCGTTCCCCATCGGCGGTCGCTCGCCGTGCTGTCGCCATGGTCGACCTCGTGTCCCGCCTGGTATCGCGTGAGCCCGCGAACGTCCTTTCGCAGGCTAGGCGGCACCCGTCCCGCTGTCAACCCCAGTTCGCCCGGGACGAATGCTTTGTACGCGCACGGCGACGCGACGCCCAGGCGGATACCGCGGGCCAGCATTGCGAATGCACCCAGTAGCCCGTCGACCGTGTGTCGCTGGTGGGGGCACGGCCTGCCATGCCCCTCTGGGCGACCGGTCGGCCCGGGCGTCGCCCTGACCGGGACACGTCGCACCACAGACGCGGCTGGGCGGACCACACCGTGGTGGTTGGCGGGCGTGTCGTCATCTCCCACGGGACGGTGGCGCCGCCCGCCTGACTCCGGGCCGTCCGCCATGAGCACCGCTCGGGTCTTGCGGGATCCGCCCGCTCGTTGGTGGACTCGGGGCGTGACGACGGGTCAGCCCGCCCGCGGCCGAGCCCCGGGCTCACGGACAGTGCCCGCTGGATCCGGCCGTAGCCCGCCGGTCGAGGCCCCGGTGACCAACCGGACGCCGTACTCGTCGGTATCGGGGTGACCGCTGGGGCCAGGACGGAATCCGGGTAGCAGCCCGGGCCTCCGATACTGACCCCGGGTGGCTGAGGTAGCCGCCACCCTCGCCGGCTTCGGCCGGCTTCGGCCCTGAGCCACTCACCTCGGGGCCCGCCCCGGGCGGGGGCGGGGACGACCGGCCCTCCGACCGCGGGGCTCGCCTGGACGGTGCGGGCCGCCAATGCGCCCCGATATCCCACCGATCAGCCAGGTCCCGCATAAGACGGCGCCGTGTGGGACCGAGGGGCCGATCGGGGCGGGTGTCTCCCCATCGTGGCGGCAGGCGTCGGGGATCGTGGGAACGGGGCGGCCTCGGTCGGCGCCCGATCTGAACCGCGTCCGTGCCCCGGGCCGCCGGGCCGCCCTGGCGCCGTCACGGCGACCCACGGTCCCAGATCGGCGGCCCTCCAGGTCAGGGCTCCGCGCCGTAGTCGGCCACCGCCCGCCGGATCGCCCCCACGCTCGGGGTCCGCGCCCGGACGACCCCCACACCCTCGCCCCGGGCGGCGGTCGTGACCTGGTCGGCCGTGCTGTGGGCCAGTTGTCGCCAGATCAGCACGGCGAGGTCGGCCTGGGCGAGCACGTCGCGCACCGCCCGCCCCTGGCGGCTCGCCTCCCAGGCCGACGGCACCTCGCGCACCTCGCCCGCGCCGCGGCCGAGGAGGTCCGTCCGCGCCAGGCGCCGCAGCGCCGGGTGCCCGCCGACCAGGACCACCACCCGCACGCCGAGGTCCGCCAGGGCGTCGGGGGCGCCGGCGTCCGCTCCCCCGTCGTCGGCTCCACCCGGCCGCCGCGCGCCGAAGGGGAGCCGCCCCGCCGCGCCGCGCCGCGCCCGCTCGACGCCGTAGGCGAGGTCGCGCTCACCCAGGGCGTGGAGCAGCCGCTCTGCCCCCCGCGCCACCGCCGGCTCGGCGGCGTGGAGGTGGCCCAGGACGACGAGGCGGTCGACGGCGAGGGCCGGGAGACCGGAGCCCGGGGGCGCGTAGGCCTCCTGTTCCCGCAGCTCGAGCTCGGCCAGGGGGTCGGCGAAGGCCGCGTCGATCGCCGCCCGCCGCCGCGGGTCCTGGACCAGACCCCAGCCCGCGTCCCCGGCCGCCGCCGCGGCGGTGAGCAGGTCGAGCGCCGCCTCCTTGCGCTTCGCCGGGTCGCCGCCGAGGTGGGCGTCGAACCGGCGGACCGCCCAGCGGGCCCGCTCCAGCGGCGCGAGGTCGGGGTCGACCCGGTCGAGGAAGTCGTCCAGCAGGGCATCGGCGGCCACCCGGTCCCCGGCGTCGACGTGGAGCCCGTGGAGCATGTCGACGGTGACCGGATCGGCGGCGCCCGCGGCGTAGGCGGCCGCCAGGGAGGTCCGGGCCCCGTCGAGGTCGTCCGCCTCGAACCGCGCCAGCCCCACGGCGCGGAGGGCGTCGACCCCCCCGGTCGTCCCGGACCGCTGGCTCACCGGTACGTCTCCCCCCGATCAACGTCTGCCACGCTGCCCAGTGTAGGACGCTCCGGGCCAACCGGCGGCGATCGGTGGCCACCGTGGCGTCCCGGGGGCCCGTGTCTTCGGCATCGGCGGGCGCGGGGAAAGCCCGCCTCCGGTGGCTCGCCATGCCGGGTCGGCCGCCCCGTGCCGACAGCCGAAGCGCGCGGTCCGGTCATGCGTGCGTCGTCGGGCAACGCGCGTGGTGCGGTCCCGGCGGTGCGGGGCACCGGTCGCGCCGCCCGCCGGCCCGCCGGCGGCCCGTCTTGTCCGATCGCGATACCGGCATTAGGCTATCGTGCACAGGTCGTCACGCGGGCGCGTGCCCGTCTCGGCGCCGTCGCATCCCCCCGGGAGCCCCGATGGGAGAACTCGTCGCCGCAAGGCCCGCCCTTCGTCTCGACTTCCCGGTCTCCCTGCCCCTCGACCTCGGGTCGGTCGCCTCGCTCCTCTACCGCGCCGTGCCCGGCAGCGGCCTCGACCCCTGGCTGATCGCCACCCGGCGGGCCCTCCCGCCCGCCCTGCGGGCCGACCTCGACCTGCTCCACGGCTTCTCCGGCCGCCTCCTCTACTACCTCGAAGAGCCGATCATGCGGTTCGAGCCGCTCGGCGACGACCGCCGCGACGCCACCTTCGCCGAGCTCCTGGCCTTCCTCGAGGCAGAGCCGGCGGAGTCATATCGCTCGATGGCGATCCATGCCCTCCGCCGCGTCCACCACGACGACGGGCGCGACATCGACGCCCCGCGGCCCACCCCGGACGGGGCCGACGACGAGTCCGCCTGGCGTCGCTTCCTGGCCCCGGGGCTCACGACCGCCGACGCCGACCAGGTGCTGCCGCTGCTGCTCGACCCGGCCCACCTCCGGGCCCGCACCCTCGGCCTCTTCCGGGGGCTCTGGGAGACCGTCTACCGCGACGAGTGGGAGCGTCGGCTGCCGGAGCTGACGGCCGCCGCCGACGTCGCCTCGGGCGCCGCGGACCGCGGGTTCGCGATGGCCTTCGCCGACCTGACCGGGAGCCGCCTGCCGTCGACCCTCGTCCCCGGCCTCAACGAGGTCGCCCGCGTCGCCTTCTGCCCGTCGGCCCATCTCGGCTCGTTCGTCAGCTACATCCTCTACCCGCCCGACCTGGTGGTCTTCTTCGGCGCCCCGGCGCTGCTCGCGCGGTCCGGCCGGGCGGTCGCCACGCGCTCCCCCAACGGGACGCCTGCCCCCGCGGAGACCGGCGCCTCGAACGGTGCCGCGGCGAGCCCGACGTCCCCCGACGGGGACCCGGGCGACGGCCGCGTGCCCGTCCAGCTGATGCCCGCCGCCCGGGCGTTGCCCGACGCGGACCTCCTCGAGGGCCTGCGAGCGATGGCCGACCCGAACCGGCTCCGCATCCTGGACCTGCTCGGGGCCGGGGAGCTCTACGCCCAGGAGATCGTCGGCCGGCTCGGGATCGCCCAGTCGGCGGTCTCACGCCACCTCTCCCAGCTTGAGCGGGCTGGGCTGGTGTCCGTCCGGCCGCGCGGCGGCATGAAGTACTACGCGATCGACGCGGCCCGGGTCGACGCCGTCGCCGCCGCCGTCCGCGCCCGCGCCGCTACCCTCGGGGCGGCCTGACGCCCGGCCGGCGCCCGCCGGTCGAACCGATCGCAGGAACGTCGCAGCCGCGCCGGTTGTCCCAACCCGACGGGACGCACCATAAGGCCCTGGCGTTTCCATCGCGTGCCGCGGACGGGGCGGCACGGCGGCGCCGTCACGCCGGCCCGTCGGGGGCAGACCTGACCCGGCCGTAGCCGGCTCCCGGTCGGGTGTCGCGCGGCGAGAGGAGTCATCGCGTGAGGAACAACGGCCCCGCCGGGCCCGCCCACGTAGCCGACCTGATCGCCCTCGCGCGGTCCAGGCGGCGCCTGGTCGCCTTCACCGGCGCGGGCATCAGCACCGAGTCGGGGATCCCCGACTACCGGGGGCCGGGCGGCGTCTGGGAGCGCAACGCGATCCCGACCCTCGAGGGGTTCCGAGGCGACCCCGCGGTCCGCCGCGCCTACTGGGACGGTCGTCGGGAACGCTATCCCGCCATGCTCGCGGTCGCGCCGAACGCCGGCCACCGGGCGCTTGTGGAGCTCGAGCGGGCGGGCCGGCTCCAGGCCATCATCACCCAGAACATCGACGGGCTCCACCAGAAGGCCGGCTCCGACCCGGACCGGGTGATCGAGTTGCACGGCTCGACCCACACCGTGCGCTGCCTCGACTGCGGGCGCCGCTGGGCGGCCCCGGTCGTCCAGGCCCGGCTGGCGGCGGGCGAGAGCGTGCCGACCTGCCTGCACTGCGGCGGGCCGCTTAGGGCGGCCACGGTCCTCTTCGGGGAGGCGCTACCCGACGCAGCGCTCCGGCTCGCCGCCGCCGCGGCGCGGTCCTGCGACCTGTTCCTCGTCGTCGGCAGCTCGCTCGTGGTCAACCCGGCAGCGCGGCTGCCGGGCCTCGCCAAGCGCGCCGGCGCGGTCGTCGCGATCGTCAACCGGACCCCGACGCCCCTCGACGCCCTGGCCGACGTGCGGGTGCTCGGCGAGGCCGGGCCGACCCTCGCCGCGCTCGCGGCGGCGCTGGTCGGGACCACGCCGCCCGACGGCGCCGACCCGGGCCGTGCCGACCCGGACGGCGTCGACCACGCGCGAGAGTAGCGCGAGGGTAGGGTGGGGTAGGGGAGGGACGGTTCTGCCCGCGCTCCTCCTCCAACCCGCCGCGGGCCCCGCCGCACGCCAGCCCGACCCCTAGAGGCGCTGGTACTCCTCGAGGTCGAGCACAAAGACCGTCGCCGCGGCGGGCTGGATCTCCGTCGCCTCGGCCGGGGCGGCCCCCGAGCGGGCGTGCTGGCGGATCAGGTCGAGCACGCGGTCAACCTGGTCCTCGTCGGCACCCACCATCAGGGTCGTGTTGCCGCGACGCAGGAACCCGCCCGTGCTGGCCAGCCGGGTCGCCCGGAACTCGTCCTCGAGCAGCGCGTCGACCACGCCGTCGGCGTCCTCGTTCTGGACCACCGCGATGATGAGCTTCTTCATCGTCCTCCCGCCGCATTCCCCGCGCCGACCGGCGACTGCCGCCCGTCGGTTCCCTCGCGGTGACGTCGTCGCCCCCCTGGCACGCCGCGGACCGGCCCCGCGGTGGCGGGATCGAGCCGCGCCTCTCCACCGCGCGGACTGTACCCCAGCCTGAGCACCACCGTTGCCCACCGCCGCCGGCCGGGAGCCACCTTCGACCCCTGGCCGATCGGGCGGGCGGACGGGAGACCGGGCGAGGGAACGACACGACGAGCAACGAGACCGAGCGGATCATGGTCTCGGACCCGGTTCACGGGCACCCTCGCCACCGAGCCCAGGGTCGGCGGCCGGTGCTTGCCAGCCCGGCACCCGACGACCGGCGACGTCGGCACAAAGCACGAGGCCGGGTCGGCGGGGCCGCCGGAAGGACGCCACCCGCCCCGGGTCGAGTCGCGCTCGCCGCCCCCGCGGCCGAGGCCGTCAAGGTCTCGGAGGCTCCCCCGTGCCGACCGCCGCGGACTCTGGGGTGTGCTGCCGTGGCCGCCGTGCCGGCCGCCCCTAGCCGGCCTGGGCCGGCGTCGCCCCAGAGCTGCCGACCTCGGGGCTCACCCCGGACGAGACCGGCCGTCCGGGCGCTCCGGACCCCCCGCCGGTCACCCGCGTTCGAGATCAGAACGGAATCGCTTTGGTGACCAGCCCGGGCGCGACCTCATGCGGGGTCCGGGCGATCGCCGGGCCGTCGCCCTGACGATCTGCATCGGGGTTCGGCCGGCTACGTCCCCGAGCCGCTGACCTCGGGGCTTGCTCCGTGTGGTCGCGGGACCACCGGCCCCCCGATTCACCAACCGATCATCCCGAAGTCTGATCCGATGCCGACCCCAGCCACCCCGCCCATGCCGGTTCGCCAGCTCATCCCTCCGGGCCGTGCCGGCACCGGCCAACCGCGCGGGATGGCGGGAGACTGGCGCCACCCCACCCAGGGACCCCCTGGCTCACCGGTCCCCGACCCCGTCGAGTGACGCCGTCGGGTTCCTCGGGGTTGGCCTCCTCGACGCCCGACGCGTGGGCCGACGGGGACCGTGTCCCCGGAGTTGGGCCGGCCCGCCGTCAGCCGATCGCGTCGTCGCCTTCGACGAGTCGCGGTCGCTCCCGCCGTCGCCGCGCCCGGGCGGCGTCGAGGTACCCCTGGAGGATGACCGCCGCGGCGACGGCGTCGATCCGCTCGCGGCGCTCCGCCCGCCGCGCCCCGGCGGCGATCAGGCTCTTCTCCGCGATCGTGGTGGTCAGCCGCTCGTCCCAGTAGTCCAGCGGCAGCGCCAGCGCCGCCGCCAGGGGGTCGGCGTAGGCGCGGACCTCCGCTGCCTGCGGCCCTTCCCGCCCCGACATCCCCGTCGGCAGCCCGACGACGAGACGGCCGACGGACCATTCGTCGGCGAGGCGGCGGAACGCGGCCCGGTCGTGCCGGTCGCGGGGGACGGCGCCGACCGGGGTGGCGATCAGCCACGTCTCGTCGCTGACGGCGACCCCCGTCCGCCGGCCCCCGACATCGAGGGCCATCACGCGGCCCTCGGGACGCGCCTGGGTCAGGGTCCGCCCTTCAGCTAGGTCGGCCAACCTGCCGTCGCCGTCTGGCGGAGCCGTCGGCGCGGGGGCCTGGCTGCCGCGCCCTCGGCGCCGGCTCACCGCCGGGGCTCGGGCGACCCACCCGGACGAGCGGGCCACCGCCGGGGACGGGCGGATCGGCTCACGGCGCGACCTCGATCTCGATCCGGTCGTCCGAGATCGGCATCCGGTCGGGGAGCCAGCCGGGGCTGTAGTCGACGTCGAACCCCGCGACCGCCGGGTTGGCGCGCACGATCGCGGCGACCTCGTCGACGCTCTTGCCGGCGAGGTCCTCGGCCAGGTCCGCGCGGGCCTGCTCCGGGAGCTCGGCCAGTGCCCGGCCCCGCGCCGTCACCCGGAAGACACCAGGCTCGCCCGCCACCGGCTCGGGCTCGCCGAGCACCAGCGATCCCGGGTCCATCGCGAAGCCGGCCGGCGTCGACGCCGCCAGCTTGCCCTGCAGCGACGCGGTCGCCTGGGCGTTGACCTCGGCCGTCTCGTAGGTGGAGCCGGTCGCCGCTGCCTTCGCGGTCAGTCGCAATGTCTCGGCGTCGTCTCCGGCTTGGCGGCTGAAGGTGACCTCCAGCTCCCCGAGCTTCACCGAGCCGGGGACGACCGCGGTGCCCGGCTCGAGGCGGGACGCCAGGTCGCCCTCGCTCTGGCGGGCGAGCTCCGTCTCCGCTTGCCGCCGCAGGGCCGCGACGTCGGCCGGCGCCACGGTCTTGACTACCTTGTCCGTGCCGCCCTCGATCGCCGCGTCGCGGTTGCTGTAGTAGACCTTGTTCTTCAGTTGGCCCCAGAGCTCGCCGACCCCCAGGTTGCCCGCGGTGCCGGGCGTGACGGCCTCGACCTCCGCCTCCGCCCCACCATACTCGCCCAGGCCGGGGTCCCCGCCGCGGACCGTGACATCGTCGACGAAGCGGTACTTCACCTTTGCGTCGCTGGTGATCTCGGTGCCGGCCTTGACGGTCACCGACTCGGTGCCCGGGTTGGCGAGCCGGACCCGACCGCGGGCCGGCTTGTCCGGCTCGGCGCGCGTTCCGGTGGTCGCGATGCTCCCCTCCCAGGTCAGCTCGAGGTCGAGCGGAGCGACGGGGATGGTCAGCTCGGGGGTCGGTTGCTCGCCCCGCGCGGCGGCCCGCGGACCGCCCGTCCCCAGCGGCTGGCCAAGCGACTCGCCGCCGGCCATCTCACCGGCCGCGGCCGCGGCGTTCCCGCCGCCGAGCTGGTACCGCAGCTCGGCCTCGACGGCCTGCTCGGCGCGGCGCACCGTCACCGTCGCCCGGGAGAAGAACAGCAGGGTGGCCCCGACGAACAGCGCCAGCGCGATCACCGCGGCCACGGCACCGAGGGCGGCCGTCCGTCGGGTAAGCGCCAGGTCGCGCCACCCACCGCCCGCTCGGTCGCGGTCGTGGCCATGGGCATCGTCGTCCGCCCAGTCGGCGGCGGGTCCGGCGACGACGGCACCGGACCCCGCGGCGGCACCGGCGGATACCGCGCCCCGCCTCCGCCGTCCCCCGCCGGCCACGATTGGCGTCCGGTCGCCCGACCCGGTGGCGGCGCCGTTGGACGGCCCGCCGCTCGACGCGGGCCAGGTGATCGTCGACCCTGCCCGCCGCGGCGGCTGGACCTCGGCATCGCCCTCGCGCGCCCCACCACCCGGGAGCGGGGGGAGGGAGCCCAGGTCCTCCCGACGGCGGGTGTCCCGGGTGCTCTCGGCCGGGACAGCGGTGGAGCCGCTTTCCGGGCGCGGCCGTCGCTCCACGGGCTGTCCGCTCGGGAGGTCGGGGAGGCCGGTCCGCTCGTGGCGCGGGACCCGGTCGGCGACCGCCGGTCGGGTCGGCGCGGCCGCCGGGGCGCCGCGGGGGCCGTCCTGGCCCTCGACAGGCAGCGCGAAGACGCCGGCGAGCTGGCGGCGCAGCGGGTCGTCGGTGACCACCGTCAGGCCGATCCGGCGGTCCTGCGCCACCTCGCGCAGGGCGCGGAACTCGGCCGCCGTCAGGAAGAGCGGACTGCCGGCGGGAATCTCGAGCCGCACGGGCTGGTTCGCGGCGGCCCGGAGCCGACCGAGCACGTCCGGCAGCCCTTCGAAGACCGTCACGACGATCGTGGTCTCGGGCTCGGTGCGCGGCAACCGGACCATCAACGGGATCCTCCGTCCGCGACGCGGCCGCGGGTGCCGGGGTGGGTCGGTTCGGCGTCGGGGCGCACCTACGCGTCGGCCCCGAGGCCGCGCCGCACGATCGCCGGGATCGCGCCGAGGGCCTCGTCGAGGCGCGCCGGGTCCTTGCCGCCGGCCTCCGCCAGGTCCGGCCGCCCGCCCCCGCGCCCGCCGATCAGGGCCGCCGCCTCGCGCAGCACGTCGCCGGCCCGGACGCCCCGGCCGACCAGGTCGGGCGTCACCGTCGCGAGGAGCCGCGGTTGGCCGTCGAGCACCGCTCCCAGGACGACCACGCCCGAGTTGACCCGGTCCCGCAGCCGGTCGCCGAGCAGGCGCAGCCCGTCCTTGGCGTCGACCTCGACCCGGGCGGCGAGCACCTGCGTCCCGTCGACGGCGACCGCCTGGGAGAGGAGCTCGCCGACCCGGGCCCCGGCGAGCTCGCCCCGGAGCCGCTCCAGCTCCCGCTCCTGGGCCCGCACGCGGTCCTGGAGGCTCGCGACCCCGGCCGGCAGCCCCTCCCAGGACGTCCGCAGCCCGCGCGCCGTCTCCTCGACCAGCCGCTGCTGCGCGAGGAGCCGGTCGACCGCCGGCGCGCCGGTCAGCGCCTCGACCCGGCGCACGCCGGCGGCGACGCTGCCCTCGGCGGTGACCAGGAACGGGCCGATCTCGCCCGTCTGGCCGACGTGGGTGCCGCCGCAGAGCTCCTTCGAGTA
Source organism: uncultured Thermomicrobiales bacterium (assembly GCA_902806335.1). Classification (GTDB taxonomy): domain Bacteria; phylum Chloroflexota; class Chloroflexia; order Thermomicrobiales; family UBA6265; genus CADCWG01. The sequence goes on from CADCWG010000233.1 coordinate 19,860, forward strand.
GCCGGGGATTTCGACCACCCGGACCTCGTCGCCGTACTTCTCGCCGAAGAGCGCCATCGCGCCCGCCGCGACGGCCGCGGCGTAGGGCTCGACGCGGGTCGCGACCGGGCTCGAGCGGAACACCTCGCCGTTGACCCGCTCCACCACCCGCGTCAGCTGCTCGGGCGTCGGCGCGTCGAGGCTGGTGAAGTCGAACCGCAGCCGGTCGGGCGCGACCAGCGACCCGGCCTGGCGGACCTCGGGGCCGAGCACGTCGCGCAGCGCGCGGTGGAGGAGGTGGGTCGCCGTGTGGTTGCGCCGGATCGCCTGGCGCCGCTCGGCGTCGATCGCCGCCACGGCGGCCTCGCCCGAGCGCACGAAGCCCTCTTCGACCACCCCCCGGTGCACGGAGACGTTGGCCGCCGCCCGCCGCGTGTCGTCGACCCGGATCAGCCCGGTCTCGGTCCGGATCGTCCCCGTGTCCCCGACCTGGCCACCGGACTCGGCGTAGAACGGGGTCCGATCAAGGATCACCTCGACGGCCTGCCCGGCCGATGCCTCTTCGAGCGCGCCGTCTGGCCCGACCAGGGCGAGGATCGTCGCCTCGGCGCTCGTCGCGGTCGGGTCGTAGCCGAGGAAGGTCGTCTTCCGACCGGCGGCGAGCGCGACGTAGAGCTCCGCCCGGCCGCGCGAGTCGTCCTTGAAGGCCGCGCCGCCGCGGCTCGTCTCGCGCTGGGCGGCCATCGCCCGCTCGAAGCCGGCCTGGTCGACGCCGATGCCCTGCTCGCGGGCAAGCTCGACGGTCAGGTCGTACGGGAAGCCGTAGGTATCGTAGAGGCGGAACGCCTCCTCCCCCGGCAGGATCGGCGTCGTGCCGTCGCGCTCGGCAGGGCCGTCGCTGCCCTGCGCGGAGGGAGGCGCCGCGCCGCCGCCCGTCAGCCCGGCCGCGAGCGCCTGGAACCGCCCGATGCCCGCCGTCAGCGTGCGCCCGAACGACTCCTCCTCGTGCGTCAGGACGCGCTCGATCTGGCGCCGGCGGTCGACGAGCTCGGGGTAGTCGCCCCCGAACTGGTCGACGACCATCCCGGCCATCTCGGCCAGGAAGGGCCGGTCGAGGCCGATCTTGCGGCCGCCGCGGACCGCCCGCCGCAGCACGCGGCGCAGCACGTAGGCGCGCCCCTCGTTGCCGGGCAGCACCCCGTCGGCGATCAGGAAGGCGCCGCCGCGGGCGTGGTCGGCGATCACCCGCAGCGCGCTGTCGACCTCCCGGTCCTCGCCGTAGGTCACCCCCGCCAGCGACGCCGCCCGCCGGATGATGGGCTGGTAGAGGTCGGTCCCGTAGATCGAGTCGGCCCCCTGCATCACCATCACGAGGCGCTCGAGCCCCATCCCGGTGTCGACGTTCTTGCGCGGCAGCGGCTGGCGGCTACCGTCGGCGTTCTGGAAGAACTCCATGAAGACGTTGTTCCAGACCTCGAGGTAGCGGGGGTTGTCGCCCGGTCCGGCGCCGGAGCCGTCGTCGTGCGCCTCACCGAGGTCGTAGTAGATCTCCGAGTCGGGGCCGTTCGGCCCGCTCGCCCCGACCGGGCCCCACCAGTTGTCGGCGAGTTTGCCGATCGTGTCCTCGGGGACGCCGATCTCGTCGCGCCAGGTCGCGTAGGAGTCCTGGTCGTCCGGGTGGACCGTCGGCCAGAGCCGCGCCGGGTCCAGCCCGCACTCCACGGTCAGGAACTCCCAGGACCAGCGCAGCGACTCGCGCTTGAAGTAGTCGCCGACCGAGAAGTTGCCGAGCATGAAGAAGAACGTGCAGTGCGACTCGTCGCCGACCTCTTCGATGTCGACGGTGCGGAAGCACTTCTGGACGGAGACCATCCGCGGCGCGGGCGGCGTCTCCAGGCCCAGGAAGTACGGCGTCATCTGCTGCATGCCGGCGGTGGTCAGCAGCACCGTCGGGTCGTCGTGGGGCACCAGCGACGAGCTGAGCACCTCGCGGTGGTCCCGGGCGCGGAAGAAGTCGACGAACCGGCGCCGGATCTCGACCGCGCTCGGCCCGGCGGCCGACCCGTCGACCACGCCGGCGGCCGCGGGCGCCACCGGGGGCGTCGCGTCCAGCGGTTGGGCGGTCGTCGGGTTCGTCGCCATCTCGATCGGGTCCTCGGTTCCATCGGCGGGCGGCGGCCGACCCGTCTCGGGCAGCCGCGGACCGCCGAAATCGCTGCGAATCCAGGGCGATCATTGTGCCACCCCGCCGCGAGGGGCGACAACCGGCGGCCGTCCCGTCCCGTCCCGGCCCGGCCCGTCCCGGCCCGGCCCGTCCCGGCCCGGCCCGGCCCGG
>CADCWG010000234.1 GCA_902806335.1 uncultured Thermomicrobiales bacterium
CGGCGGTCGCGCGCGCGCTCGACCGCCCGCCCTCCGCCGACCCCTGGGCCGCGATCGGGCCCTTCCGCGTCGGCGGCGCGGCGACGCTGGCGTTCCACGGCGACGACTGGGAGGAGCGCGCGGTCGCGCGGCGGGACCGGGGGGATTGGCTGGTCCGGATAGGCGACGACGAGCGGCCGCTGCGATGGTGGCGCGACGTGGGGGGCGTCTGGACGGTCGCCTTCGGCGACGAGGTGGCCCGCGTAGGGTTCGTCGAGCGTTCGGACGGGCTGGAGATCGCGGGCGGCGGGGGTCGGTGGGTGGTCCGCGAGGGCGCGAGGCCATCGTCGGCCGGCCGGCGGGGCAGAGGGCCGGCGGACGGTCGCGTCCGCGCCCCCCTGCCGGGAAAGGTGCTCCGGGTCGAGGTGGCGGTCGGGGACCGGGTCGCGGCCGGCGCGCCGCTCGTCACGCTGACGGCGATGAAGATCGAGTTGGCCTGCGAGGCCCCAGCGGCCGGCGAGGTCCGCGCCGTCCACTGCCGGCCGGACCAGCAGGTCACGGCCGGGGCGGTGCTGGTCGAGTTGGCGCTCGAGCGGGACGGGCAGGACGATGCCGCCCCGCCCCCGGCCGCCGCCACCCCGGCCGCCGCCACCCCGGCCGCCGGGGGCGCGACCGAGGACGGGGGAGCATGACGGCCGGGGGAGCGGCGTGGCCTCGCCGGGTCACGGTGGTCGAGGTCGGGCCGCGCGACGGGTTGCAGAACGAGCCCGAAACCGTGCCGACGGCGGCGAAGGTGGCGTTCGTCGAGGCGCTCGCCGCGGCGGGCCTGCCGGTGGTCGAGACCACGAGCTTCGTCAGCCCGACGGCGATCCCGCAGCTCGCGGACGCCGACGAGGTCGCGCGCGCCATCGCGCGGCGGCCGGGGGTCCGCTACCCGGTCCTCGTCCCGAACGAGCGCGGGCTGGACCGGGCCCTGACGGCCGGCGTCGACGCGATCGCCCTCTTCACCGCCGCGACCGAGACTTTCAGCCAGGCCAACGTCCGCGGCACGATCGCCGAGACCTTCGCCCGCTTCCGGCCCGTGGTCGCCCGCGCCCGCGCCGAGGGGCTCTGGGTCCGGGGCTACGTCTCGGTCGCCTTCGGCTGCCCCTACAGCGGCCCCGTCGACCCGGCGGCGGCGGTCGACGTCGCGCGGCGCCTGGCCGACCTGGGATGCGACGAGGTCGCGATCGCCGACACGATCGGAGCGGCGAGCCCGGACGAGGTCGCGGCGGTGCTCGACGTCGCGCTGGGGCACCTCCCGGCCGACCGGCTCGCGCTCCACTTCCACGACACCCGGGGACGGGCGCTGGCGAACGTGGCGGCCGGCCTCAACCACGGCATCGCGACCTACGACAGCGCCGCGGGGGGCCTCGGCGGCTGCCCCTTCGCGCCCGGCGCCCCGGGGAACCTCGGCACGGAGGCGCTCGTCGCCTTTCTCGGGCGGCACGGGATCGAGACCGGCGTCGACGGGGCGGCCGTCGCCCGCGCGTTCACCGGGCTGCGCGCCGGCACCGGGGACGTCGCCCGGTAGCCCCGACTGGTGACTGGATACGGCCAGCCGCGGGCTCGGCGCCGCGGTGGCCGCGACCGCGCCTGGCGGAACGGCCGCTGACGTGGCGGACACGCCGCCACCTCGCCCCGCCGGGCCGAGCGGGGCGAGCCGTGGAGGTTGCCCGTCCGGTCGCCGCCGGTCCGGCCCCCTCAGGGGATCGCGTCGTCCGGGCGTCGCCCCAGTCCCACCCCGCCCGCACACCATCGACGCCTAGCCGGCCGTCTCGACCCGCGCCGGGGCGTCCCGCGTCGTCCCCGCCGATCGCCCCAGCCGGTCCTCACCCCGTCTCCGCACAGCCGACCGCAGACTGACCTGGCCGGGGGGCAGCGTCCCTATCTCGGGAGCGCGTCGGCAACGTCGTGCTGCGCGGCGGTAGACACCGCCGGTCGCGTCCCCGTGCGGTGGGCCACGAGCGGTGAGGCTGGCCACCTTGGGTCGGGCGGCGCGGGGATTCGCACGCGGCTACCGCGCCCGTGTGGCGATGGAGCCGGACGGCGTGGCCGCCCGCAAGCGCCGCGCTCGGCTCCGGCCGAGCGGTCGGCGCGACCTTGCGCCACGGCGGGGGAGCGGGCGATGCTAGCGGCATGGCCGAACGCCCCCCCGCCACCGACAACGTTGCCCGTGGGGCGAGCGGGTTGGCGGGCTACGGCCTCGCCGTCGCGACCACGGTGGCCGCTACCGTGGTCGCCGAGGTGCTCCGCCCCGTCTTCGTGACGATCCCGACCCTCCCCTTCACCGCGGCGATCGCTCTGACCGCCTGGCGGTCGGGGATGGCGCCGGCGCTGGTGGCGCTCGGCCTCGGCACGGTCTCGGTGACCTACTTCTTCCTGACCCCGCTCTACTCCCTGCGGGTGGAGTCCTTTCTGACGGCGGCCCAGATCGGCGGCTTCGTGGCGGTCGCGGGGTTCATCGTCTGGGTGATCCAGTCGCTCCGGGTGGCACGGCTGGTCGCTGAGACGGCCGTGCGCGACCGCGACGCCTTTCTGGCGACGGCCGCCCACGAACTGCGGACCCCGGTGACCACGCTCAAGGGGAGCGCCGACCTGCTGCTGGCCGTCCACGCCCGGGGCACGCTGACGCCAGAGCGGATGGTGGCGGGGCTGCGCCGGATCTCGGCGACCAGCGGTCGCCTCGCGGGGTTGGTCGAAGACCTGCTCGACATCAGCCGCCTCCGGACCGGGGTGCCGCTGCGACTTCAGATGATCGACCTTGCTGCCCTGATCCGGGACGCGGCCGACGAGGTCGGGGCACGGCTCGGGGAGCGTCACCGCCTGACGGTGGCGACAGCCGAGGTGCCCCTGGTGGCGCGGGTCGACCCCGACCGGCTCAAGCACGTGCTCCTGAACCTGCTCGACAACGCGGCCAAGTTCTCGCCGGCCGGCGGCGAGATCCGGGTTCGGGCGATGGCTGACGGCATCGGGACGCGGTTGGAGGTCGCCGACGAGGGGATCGGACTGCCGACGGGAGCGGCCAGGTCGCTGTTCGCCCCGGGTAGCCGGGCCACGAACGCGACCACCGCCCACCTGCCCGGGATGGGTCTCGGGCTGGCCATCTGCCACGCGATCGTCACCCAGCACCGCGGCCGGATCACGCTCGCCAGTCCCGGGGAGGGGCAGGGCACCGTGGCGTCGGTCTGGCTGCCAACCGCCGGGCCACCGGAGACCGAGACCACCGGGAAGCGTCGGGCGTAAGGAGAGCGGACCTGCCCGGTGCCGGCCGGCGCGTCCCATAGGACCGCGCCGCGCGCGGCAAACGAGGCAGCCTTGACGGATGAAAGGTTCCCGCGTGGCACGACCTCGTGTGGACGGCGCTCCCTCGCTACCCCGTGGGCCCGCGACGCTGTGGGCCAGGGCCGGCAGCCCGTCCGCCCGCGGCGAGCCCCGGGCAGTGGGACCATGCCGGCCGAGCGACGTCGGAGGACGGGCACGGCACGTTCCCATCGATTTCCCGTCGCGCGTATGTCGGCCGCCCAGACGGGGACGCCGCGGGCAGGTTCGCGAGTGCGGGAAGCGGACCGGCGGCCGGCCGCGCCCACACTCGGACCGGCCCGCGAGCCGACGCGCCGCGACCGGAGCCCCGCCCGGGGCAGCCGCACCAAGGCAGCCGCACCAAG
>CADCWG010000235.1 GCA_902806335.1 uncultured Thermomicrobiales bacterium
GTGCGTCGGGCCCGCCGGGTCGGGCGCCCCGCCGCCCCGGCCCGGCCGGCGGTGCCCCGGAAGCGGGGCCCCGGGCTGGGGGAGCCCCGCCCGGGACGTCGTGGCCCCGCCGATCGGCCGGCATGGCCGATCGTGACCGGCCGGAGCTCCATCGGGCCCGAGCGGGACCCGCCCGCCCGCGCCGCCCGCCGGGGACCGCGCGGCCACCGATCCGGTGTTCCCGGGTACCCGGCATCCGGCGGCGGGCGTCGGTCCCCCCGCCCTAGGCCGTCCTTCCCGCCTGGCGGTCCCGCCACGCCACGAGCTTCCGGAGCGGCGCGAGGTCGTAGTCCGGCCCGCTCGCGTCGCAGATCAGGTGCGTGATCCCCGCCGCAACATACTCGTCGAGCCGGTCGAGCTGCGGCCCGAAGATCTGCGCCGAGCGCTCGATCTCCGCCGGGTCCCGGCCCACCTCGCCGCACCATTCGTCGAGGACCCGGTTCTTGTGCGCGAGGACTTCCGGGTCCCCCTGGCCGTTCCAGATCGTGGCGTGCCGGGCGACGATGCGGAGGGTCACCTTCTCCCCGCCGCCGCCGATCAGGATCGGCAGGGACCCGCGGACCGGACCCGGGTTCAGCCGCGCGAGCCGGTCGACGATCGCCGGCATGGCGCGGTCGAGGTCCCGGAGCCGCGAGGCCGCGGTCCCGAACGGGTACCCGTACTCCTCGTAGTCGCGTTGGTTCCAGCCGCTTCCGATCCCCAGGATGAAGCGGCCGCCGGAGACGTGGTCGAGCGTCCGCGCCATGTCGGCGAGCAGGTGGGGGTTGCGGTAGCCGACCGCCGCCACGAGGCACCCGATCTCGACCCGCGCGGTGGCCTCGGCCATCGCCCCCAGGGCGGTCCAGTTGTCGAGGTGCGCGCCGTCCGGGTCGCCGGAGAGCGGGAAGAAGTGGTCCCAGTTGAACAGGGTGTCGGCGCCGCTGGCGTCCACCGCCCGCCACGCCCGCCGGATCTGCCCGTAGGTGGCGTGCTGCTGCTGGATCTGGATCCCGACGCGGATGGCGGCCACGCGCTGCTCCTGCTCTCGGCGGGAAAGGACGCGCCGGGATCATAGCGTCCCTATCCGCACGGCGCGCGACGTCGGCGGGTCCGGAGACGAGGGCATCCCCGACTCGCGGAACGCGGAGGCCGGCGCGGCGCCCGTTGTGTCGGCCGTCGACGCGGCGTCTTTGGTATTTGACTTTCGCCGACTGATAACAGGCGACGCCACCGGCACTGCCTCCGGCGCCTCCACGCGCAGGAGATTGAGCGCCCCGGCGGCCACGGCGCTCCCCAGGGCCGGGTGACGTGGCGTCGGATTGCCGCGATGATGACGCGTCGCGACCGCGCGGCACCTGTCCAACCCGCGGGGGGTCACCCATGCGCTTCGGTCTCCAGCTCGACACCCACCCGGTGGCCGACGGGCGGAACCACTTCGATGTGATGCTCGCGGTGGCCCGTGCGGCCGAGGCCGCCGGCTTCGAGTCGATCTGGTACGAGGACCACTTCATGTGGCGCGACGACGAGCGCCCCGAGACGCCGTCGGACCGGCTCGAGTGCTTCGTCGCGCTGGCGGCCCTCGCCGCGGCGACCGAGCGGGTCGGCATCGGCGCGCTCGTGGTGGGCGTGCCGTACCGTAACCCGGCGCTGCTCGCCAAGATGTGGACCACGCTCGACATCGTCTCCCACGGCCGGGCGATCGTCGGGCTCGGGGCGGGGTGGCACGAGCAGGAGTTTCGCGCCTACGGCTGGCCGTTCCCGACCCTCCGCGAGCGGATGGACCTGCTCGAGGACACGGCGCGGATCGTCGACATGATGATGACCGAGCGGCTGGCGACATACACCGGGCGACAGGCGATGATCGACCGCGCGCTCAACGACCCGCCGCCGGTCCAGCGACCCCGCCCGCCGATCCTGATCGCCGGGAACGGCGAGCGGCGCACCCTGCGCCTGGTCGCGCAGTACGCCGACCTCTGCAACGTCTACGGCACCGTCGAGGAGGTCGCGCACAAGTTCGCCGTGCTGCGGCGGCACTGCGAGGATGTGGGACGCCCGTACGAGGCGATCACCCGAACCATCAATTACTGGGCGGTGGTGGTCCGCGACGAGGCCGCGCGCGACGCCAGGCTCGCGCGGCAGCCGGACGCCCAGGTGATGACCGCGGCGGAAGCCATCGCGCAGCTGCGGGCGTACGAGGCCGCCGGGACCGACATGGCGATCGTCAAGCTCCTCGACGCGGCCGACGAGGAACCGGTGCGGGTCTTCGCGGAGACGGTGCTCCCGGCGTTCGCGGGGGCGGCGGGCATGCCGGGGAGTAGCGACCGCGCTGGGGGCGATTAGCCGGGGCACAGCGTCCGCAGCGAGGTTCCCGCACTCAGCGAGAGGCGGCTCTCGGGAGCCGTGCGGCTTGCCCAGGAACCCCCACCTGTCCGGCGACAACGCGGGCGCACATGCCGACGCGCATCATGACCCAGCGTCCGTCACCCCGAGGACGGCGGACGTGGCGGGGTGACGACGGTCCCTCCGGGAGCGGATGGTCTTCAACACCACAGGGCCGCGGCGCGACCGAGGATCCTGCCAGCCTACTGCGTTGTAAGGCCGAGGGGGAAGGTGCCGGGTCAGTCGTCGACGGGCGTGCTGTCCCTCATCGGTGGGGGGCGACCGGGCTCGGAGCGGTAGTACGGCTTCTCCGCGGCCAGGTTGCCGAGGACGCTCGAGATCCGCATCGCGACGTCCTCGATCACGCCGAGGCGAAAGCCGAGGCGCTCGCGGTCGAGAACCTCGTCACGCTGGACCCGCCGGTGGGCCAGCTGCGCCTGTCCCTTGATGGCGGTCAGGGCGTTCTGCAGGTCGTGGTTCAGGGCGTTCAAGCCGGTGTCGTCGAGATCGGGCGTCGGGATCTGGGCCATGGGTCGGGCGCCTCCTCGGACCCCGCCGGGGGGCCTCCGCGGCCCGAGGACGCAGGCAGGATGCCGCGAGCCGTGCCCGGTGCTCTTGGCGGGCCTCGAGGCCGGGAATGGGATCGTCTCTGGTCAGCGCGCACGCCGTGTGCCGACCGCCCCGGCGAGGCGGTGGTCGGCCTCGGCGAGCGCCACCCCGAAGACCGCATGGGCGACCACCATGACGGTGCGGCGCGCGGGGCGGTCCTCGTCAGGCCAGGGATAGAGGCCGAGGGCCGGCACGACGCCGAGGTAGGCCAGCGCCCAGGCGGCACCGCCGTAGACGAGCCCGGCGGCGAGGCGCGACGACGGGAGGAGGGGACGGGCGACGGTGTAGCCGACCCCGAAGGCCGCGCCGACGCCGGCGTGGGTGGCGAGCCAGGTGAGACGGCCGGTCGCGCCGCTGCCCGCGCCGCTGGCCGCACCGCGCGTGATCCCGCCGGTTGCCCCGCTGGTCGCCCCGCTGGTCGCCCCGCTGGCGGAGGCCGCGTCACCGACCGCCGCCACGGCGTTGCGCGTGATCTCGGCGGGGGGCGGGGTCCGGAACAGCCCGAGGGAACGCGCGGCGAGGATCATCAGGGTCATCGGCAGCGTGGCGACCAGGCCGGCGAGGCCGCAACGGGCGAGTCGTCGCGTCATCGCTGCCCTCCCGCCGACCGCGGTCCGCGCCGGCTCTCCGTGCGTCGCGTCGGTCGCGCCGGTCGCGCCGGTCGCGTC
>CADCWG010000236.1 GCA_902806335.1 uncultured Thermomicrobiales bacterium
TGGAGGGCACGATCGACGTGCCGGTGCGGGGCGAGGAGGTCGAGCTGACGAGGACCGCCCGCGTCGCCGAGGAGGTGGAGGTCTCCAAGGAGGCGGTGCAGCGGACCGAGCAGGTGGCCGGGACGGTGCGGCGGGAGGAGGTCCGGGTGCAGGAGGTCGAGGGGGCGGCCGCCCCGGCCCCGGCGCCGGCGCCCGCCCCGGCCCCGGCCGTCGAGGAGGTGCGCCGGACGACGGTGGTCTCCGAGACCGACGGCGGCCAGTCCTAGCTCCGCGACCTAGTCGGCGCCGAGCTCCTTGGCAAAGTGTTGAGGTCATACTCATACCTACGAGCGGGCCCATGGCGGTCCGGGCCACCAGTGCCCGGGTCTCCGTGGGCCCGCCCCGTTATCTGCCTGGCGCGACGACGACTCGGCCGGCGTGCCCCCGCTGCGACCGTCGTTCGGATGTGGAACCTCGTCGTCGCGCAGCCTCGGGCCGTGGCGGTCCGGCGGTTGGCCGGTGACCCGCGACGGAGCACGCCGCATCGCACTCAGCGGCATGGTTGCTCCCTCTCATGAGGACGCGTGCTCGGGCCCGGCGACGGGAGGCCATTGGCCGGTATCGGAGGTGGCGGCCATGACTGACTGGGTGGTTCCGTTCTACGCCCGCCAGGATGAGTTGAGCGGCGTCTATTCGGGCGAACCGTCGGACGCCGACCTGGCACGGGTCGCCGCGATCGCTCGGCTGGCCGGTCCCGGCCAGAAGCGGATCCTGGAGCTTGGTGCCGGAGGGGGCCAGACCGCAGCCGCGGCGGCCGCCGCGGGGCATGAGGTCGTCGCGGTCGAACTCGTGCCGTCCGCCGCCGGGCACGCTCGGGAGCTCGCCGCCTCCCGACCAGAGGCGGCGATGACGGTCGTCGAGGGCGACTTCTTCGAGGTCGAGCCAGGCGGGTCGTTCGATGTCGTCTGTTACTGGGACGGGTTCGGGGTCGGGGACGACGCCGATCAGCGCCGTCTCCTCCGTAGGGTGGCCGGATGGCTCGTCCCCGACGGCTGCGCCCTACTAGACGTCAACACGCCCTGGTACTGGGCCGCCGCCGCCGGGCAGGAGCGACGCTTCCCCGGCGCGGTGCGGCGCTACGGGTACGACGCGGACGGGAACCGGATGCTCGACACCTGGTGGGACCCGGACGACGCGGGGAACCGCGTGACACAGTCGCTCCGCTGCTACGCGCCCGCCGACCTCCGACTGCTGCTGGAGGAGACGGGCCTCGCCCTGGTTGGGCTCGAGCCCGGCGGCGCGGTGGACGCGGCGACGGGGCAGTACTCCCCCGAAATGCCGCTCGCCCAGGCCATGCAGTACCTGGCCAAGCTGGCCCTGGCCGACAGCCGACTACCGGCGGGCGCTCATGCGGATCACGCGGGATGAGGGCGATCGCCCGGGAATTCGCCTCGCGCGTCCACAGCCGGCTTCGCCCCTGAGCCCAGCGCCTGCCCCGGGCAAGGCCGCCGGCGGCCGCCCCGCTGCCATCACCCACCAGCCGGATTCCGGATCACCATCCCGCAGAGAGGGTGGACCGGGTCTCGCCGCCGCGTGACACGGCCGGCTTCCCCTGCCGGTGCGCCGAGCCTCAGGACCCTCCTGGGCAGGACCGGCTCCGGTGCCGTACCGGGACCCGGGGGAGACCGCGCGACGTCGGGGCGGCACGCCGCCCCGACGTCGCGCGGCGATCACTGCTCGCCGTTGCCTCTCTCGCCCCTCGCCGCTCGCGCCTCGGCGCGCTTCTCCTCGCCGATGCGGGTGCGCTCGGCCAGCCACGCCTCACGGTAGGGTCGGAGCGTGCCGACAAGCACCTCAGCGACCGCTAGGGTGTGGACCCACGGCTTGTCCGCGGGCACGACGTGCCACGGCGCCTCGGGGGTCGCGGTGCCGTTGAGCGTGGAGTCGTAGGCGGCCATGTAGGCGTCCCAGCGCTCCCGCGCCTCCCAGTCGCGGGCGGAGATCTTCCAGGCCGATCCGTCGTCGGCCTCCCGCTCGGCCAGGCGTCGCTCCTGCTCCGCGTTGCCGACGTTGAGGAAGACCTTGACCAGGATCGTGCCGCCGCGACCAAGGATCCGCTCGAAGGCGACGATGTCCTCGCACCGGTCGCGCGACTCCCCCTCGCTCGCCTCCCCGAGGACCTGCGGCATCACGGCCTGCTCGTAGTAAGACCGGTCGAAGATGACCCACTCGCCCTTCGCGGGCGTCGCCGCGTGCGCCCGCCAGAGGAAGTCGTGCCCGGCCTCCTCCTCGGTCATGCTCTTGAAGTGCTTGACGCGGGTCGCCTCGGCGGTGGCCGTGGCGAACGTCTGCTGGATGGTCACGTCCTTGCCGCTGGCGTCCATCCCCTGGAGCACCACCAGGACCCCGTGGGTCTCGGCGGCGAAGGCCAACTCCTGCAGCTCGCGCAGCTCGCCCTGGAGCACCGCCAGCTGGCGCTCGCCCTCGCGCTCCGTCAGCCCGCCGTCCGCGGCCGGGTCGACCTCGCTCAGGCCGACCCGTCGCTGCCCGTCGATCATCGTTGCCAGGGTCATCGCGTCTCCCTCTCCGTCGCCCCGGAAAGGGCGCCCGATCACCCGGCGACCGCCGCCGGCCCCGCGAGCATACTCTCCCGCCGCCGCCCGCGACTTCCGGGACCCCCTGGCCGGCTCGTCTCGACCGGAGATAGCCGGATCCGCGGACGCCCGGTGGGGCGCCCGGACCGAGGACCACTCGTCCTGTTGGCGGCGGGAGCCGCCCCATGAACGGGTCCGGAAGGCGCCATGAAGGGTCAGGCGTAGCCTGGACAATGCACGTCGCCTGGTTGTCCAGGTGGCGTCGCGCCTTGAGCGGCCGTCCCCGGTCGGCGGTGGGGCTAGAATGGCGCCGTGTCAACGACCCCGCCGCGTCCCCGGGCTGGACGCACGCCCAACCGACCCGCCCTGCGGCGGTCGGCCGCCGCGCGTGCCGCCGGCAACCCCGAGGCCCGGCAACGGACCCGCCCGTTCCTGCGGCGCAGCGAGGAGCGATTCCGCCAGCTGGCGGAGAACATCGGCGCCGTGTTCTGGCTCACCGACCTCCGCGACGGCCGGGTCGTCTACCTCAGCCCCGCCTACGAACGGCTCTGGGGCCTCGACCGCCAGGCGCTCCTCGCCGACTACCGTGCCTGGGCCGACGTGGTGCACCCGGAGGATCGCGCCCGCGTCGCGGCCGCCTTCCAGCGGGATGCCCAGGCCGGGCGGTTCGACGAGGAGTACCGGATCGTCACCCCGACCGGGGCGGTCCACTGGCTGCGCGACCGCGGTTTTCCTACCCTCGTCGGCGCGGGGCCGGCCCATCGGATCGCCGGGATCGCCGAGGACATCACCGACCGGCGGCGGCGTGAGGAGCGAATCGCCGGGCTCCAGGCGCTGACCGCCGCGCTCGCCGGGGCGGTGACCGCCGAGCAGGTGGGGGCGGTGATCGTCGAGCGGGGGGGCGCCCTGCTCGGCGCGGAGATCGCCGTCCTCGCCAGGCTCAGCGGAGACGGGCGGGAGTTCGTCACTTTGCGGATGACCGGGTATCCGCCCGAGGTCGCCGCCGATCTCAGGCGGATCCCGGTGGCCAGGCCGCTGGTGATGAGCGAGGCGGTTCGGCGCGGCGAGCCGGTCTTCGTCGAGACGGGAGCCGAGCGGGCCGCCCGGTACCCCTCGCGGGCGACGGCGGGGGCGGCGGCGGCGGCGCCGCTGCTGGTCGACGGCCGGCTGATCGGCGCGCTCGGGTTGGGTTTCGCGGGCGACCGGACGTTCACCGACGAGGACCGGGACGCGGCGCGGACGATCGCCGCCCTGGGCGCCCAGGCGCTGGAGCGGGCGCGCCTCTACGACGTGGCCCGCGAGGCCAGCGCCGCCGCCGAGGGGGCCGAGGCCCGCTATCGCGGCCTGTTCGACGGCGCGGCCGACGCGATCCTGGTCGCCGACGGCGCCGGACGATACATCGATGCCAACCCGGCGGCGCTCGCCCTGCTCGGCTACCCGCGCGACGCGCTGCTCGGCCGGTCCGTGGCCGACGTGCTGGTCGCGGCCGACGGCGCGGACTTGGTGGTCGATCCCCCGACGCTGGACGGACCGGCCGGGGAGGCCGCCGCTGAGAGCCCCGCCGCCCGGGCCGGGGTGCAGGTGGTGCGGCGCGGCGACGGGTCGCTGGTCGAGGTCGAGGCGCGGGCCGCGGTGCTCGACGCACCCGGCGGGACCGTCCACTGGACGGCGCTCCGCGACGTGGCGGAGCGGCGCCAGACCGAGGACGCGCTGCGCCGCCAGGCGGTCCTGTTGGACCACGCCGGCGACGCCATCTTCGCCTGGGACTGGGACGGGACGGTCACCTTCTGGAACCAGGGCGCCGAGACGCTCTACGGCTTCCCCCGCGAGGCGGCGGTCGGGCGCCTCAGCCACGACCTGCTCCAGACGCGACACCCGGACGGGCGGGAGCGGTTCCTCGCCACCCTCGCCCGGGACGGCACCTGGGAGGGTGAACTGGAGCAGGTACGGCGCGACGGGACGCCGATCGTGGTCGAGACCCGCCACGTGCTGGTGCGGGAAGGGGACCGCGCCTACGTCATCGAGGCCAACCGCGACGTGACCGCCCGGCGGGCCCTCGCCCAGCTCCAGGAGGACTTCCTGGCCTCGGCGTCCCACGACCTGCGGAACCCGCTCGGCGTGATCAAGACCCAGGCCCAGCTGCTCCGCCGCCGGCTCCGGGGCGGCGGTCCGGTCGACCCCGCGCGGTTCGCGGAGGGCGTCGGACGAGTCGAGACCCAGGCGGACAAGATCGCCGAGCTGATCGACGAGCTGGTCGACGTCGCCCGGCTCCGGGCGGGGCAGCCGGTCGACATCGAGCGGGAGCCGTTCGATCTGGTCGCGCTTACCCGCCAGGTCGTCGACGAGTACCGCCGGACGTCGACCCGCCACCCGATCCGGATCGAGGCACCGGTGGCGGCGCTGATCGGCGTCTGGGACCGGCGGCGGATGGATCGGGTGCTCGCCAACCTGCTCACCAACGCGATCAAGTACAGCCCGGACGGCGGCGAGATCGACGTCCGGATCACGGTCGACGACGGGCCGAACGGCGGCTGGGCGAACCTCGCCGTCCAGGACCATGGGGTCGGCATCCCGGCCGCCGACCTGCCGCACGTCTTCGAGCGCTTCCGCCGCGGGGCCAACGTCGGTGGGATCTCCGGCGCCGGGATCGGGTTGGCGGGCGCGCGGCGGATCGTCGAGCAGCAGGGCGGCACGATCACGGTCGAGAGCACGGAGCGACACGGCAGCACGTTCACGGTGAGACTCCCGCGCGACCTCGACCTCGCCTGACGGCACCCACGGTCGGGGACCTCCGCGTCGAGATCGCCGTCGCGGGCTGTAGCCTGGAGAACCGCGGCACCCCTGTTGCAATGCCGCTACCGACGCGACGACGGGGCGACGCGATCGCTCGCCCCCGCGCGGAGGGACAGCCCATGGCGCCGAGGGTGCTCGTCGTCGACGACGAGCCAGCACTGGTCGACATACTGGTCGAGATCCTGACCGATGCCGGGTACGACGCCAGCGGTGCCGGCGACGGTCTCGCCGCGCTCGCGATGGTGGAGCGGGAGCGGCCGGCACTTGTCCTCAGCGACGTGCAGATGCCGCGGCTCGACGGCATCGGGTTGGCCGCGCGGCTCCGCCAGCGATCCATCCCCGTCGTCCTGATGAGCGCGGTCCGCTGGCCGCATCAGATGACCGACGTTGCCTTTCTCGCCAAGCCGTTCGACCTCGACGAGCTCCTCGTGACGGTGGACGCGGCCCTTGCGGCCCTCGCCCCCCAGGAGCCGCAGCCGAAGTCGGTCGGGCGCCACGCGGCGCCCGCGGCGAGCGACGGGCCCCAGGGGAGTGGGCCGGCCGAGTTGTCGCGCGCGGCGCGGCGCCCGCCGAGCGATGCCCCCGCCGCCTACTACCGGGCGGCGTCGCGGTAGCGCGCCCCGCGGTTCGAGCCGCCGCCCACGGCCCGCCATCTCCGATCGGCCGGAGGGCAGGCCGGCTCCGCCGACGTCACCCGTCTGACGCCGGCCTACCCCCGGTGGGCCTGGCATCGGGTGTGCAACGGTGACTCCGGCAAGCCGCCGTGTCGCCGGGATCGGACCCGCGCCGTCGGCCCACGTGCCCGATGAGCGGGAACCGCCGCCAGCGGAGGAACACCATGGACCGGACCGGCAACGAAGAGCAGATCGCCCTGGGCACGGACGTCGTCGGCGCCGACGGCCACAAGCTGGGCGAGGTCGTCGCCGTCCGCCGCGGTTATGTGGTCGTCCAGAAGGGCACGTTCTTCCCCGAGGACTACTACATCCCCACCGGCGCGATCGAGCGCTACGAGGGCGGGCAGGCGGTGCTGACGCTCGACCGGGACGAGGCGCTGCAGCAGGGTTGGGACCAGGAGCCCGAGGGCGGCACCTACGCCGTCGACGAGGACTTCTCGACCGATTCCGATGGTGCGGGCGCGTTCGCGGCGGCCGGCGCGACGGGGTCGGCCGCCACCGGGGCCGGCGTCGGCGCGGGGATGGACGTCGACGCCGCCCCGTTCGACCACTACCAGGACACCCCCCAGACCCACACCAACGACGCCGACCGGATCCGGGTTCCCGTCCGCGAGGAGGAGCTCTCGGCGTCGACACGGCCGGTCGAGCTCGGTGAGGTCCGGATCACGAAGGAAGTCGTGACCGAGGAGCAGGTGCTCGAGGTGCCGGTCATCGACGAGCGGCTGCGCGTGCAGCGCCGCGCGGTGGACCGGGACGCCACCGACGACCCCGATGCGTTCACCGAGGGAACGCTGGAAGTGACGCTGATGGGCGAGACGGTCGACCTCGCCACGCGCGTCCGGGTGGCCGAGGAGATCGAGATCGAGAAGGAAGCCGTCGAGCGGGTCGAGGAGGTCTCCGGCACCGTCCGCCGCGAGGAGGTCTACGTCGAGGACGCCACCGCCGGCACCGGACCGATCGTCGAGGGCGCCGACTACGTCAGCGGCGAGCGGCCCGACGCGTCCGGGTCGGGCGGAGACCAGGGGCCCCATAAGGGTCTGATCGAGCGAGCACGCGACGCGCTCCGCGGGGACCAGTCCTAGGAGGTCGCCCGGAGGTCGGCGCCCGCGGTCGGCCGACCGATGCGCGGACGGTAGTCGGATCGACCTTGCTTTCAAGGTTGCCCGGCCGTTGGACGGGCCGCATCGCTGACGTTGGCGCGCGGCCGAACCGCGTCCCATCTGGCTCGGCGGTGGCCTTCTCGCCGACCGCGTTGCCCACGCCGATGGGCGGCGGGCCATCCGCTCCGATGCCGGGGCATTGGTCTCCCGGCGCCGGTCCGTCTCAAGGAGCGATCCGCCTCGTCCTCGGCCAGGGCAGGCAAGGCGTTGAACGCGACGGCGAGTGGCGCCGCGCTGCTTCGGCGCCGCTGCACGGACTGTTCGCGACCAGGCAGTGGTCATGAGCAGTGGCCGGGCTGAACTCGAGGACCGGGTGCCGATCCCGGCACCAGGCTGGCCCGCCGACGCGGTGGACCACGGCGGGGCATGACGGTCGGGCGGCGAATCGAGAGATCCGGTCGCCACGCCTGCTTCGGCGTGGGCACATCGCGGTGGCGGTCACGGACCCGTCACGAGGTCGCCGACCACGAGGCGTCGGTCGGACACCGCAGGAGCGAAAGGGCACCGTGGATGGATGGGGTGGCGCTCGACGAGGCGCGGAAGCGCGCGCTGTTCGACGACGGCTACGTTCACCTGCCCGGCATCGTGCCGCGGGATCGGGTCAATGCCGCGCTGCGGGCGATCAACGGCTCGCTCGGTGAGCGGGGGATCGACCCGGCCCAGTTGCCGACGCTTCGCGCCCGGTCCTACTGCCCGGAGTTGCAGGGGGCGGCGGAGATCACCGGCCTTCTGACCGGGACGCCGCTCTGGGCCACCGCCGAGGAGGCGATCGGCGCCGGGCAGGTCCAGCCGATCACTGGCGGCCAGATCGCCCTTCGGTTCCCCGGGCCGGGACCGGCCGCCGAGCCGCACCCCCACATCGACGGCATGTACACGCCGACCAACGGCGTGCCAGAAGGCACCATCCGCAACTTCACGGCGCTGATCGGCGTCCTGCTCAGCGACCTGCCCACCGGCGACGCCGGCAACTTCACCGTCTGGCCAGGGTCGCACCGCCTCCACGAGCGGTACTTTCAGGAGCGGGGGCCGCGGTCGCTCCTCGACGGCATGCCCGAGGTCGACCTCGGCGCGCCGAAGCAGATCACCGGCAAGGCGGGCGACGCCGTGCTCGTCCACTACCTGCTCGCCCACGGCATCGCCGGCAACGCCGCGCCGCACATCCGCTACGCCATCTTCTTCCGCCTTAGCCACGTCGACCACGAGGCGCGGGGCTGGGAGTCGATGACCGACATGTGGCTGGAGTGGGCGGGGATGCGCGATCTCGCCGCGGGCGTCGGCGCGGCCTAGCGACAGGGCACGTCTCCCCTGGGGAGCCCCCGGGGCGGGCCGGTGCCGGAGCGGGTAGGCTTCCGGACGTCTCGCCGCCGGGAGCCGACTGGCTGCTCGCGGCAGGCGGGACTGCCCCGGTTCGCCTCGCCGGTGGCGCGGATCCGGGCGGGGCGGCGTCGGACCGCCCGCCGATGGGGGTATCGGTCGCCATGGTCAGTCTCACGGCGGGATCGGTGGAGGCGGCGCTGGACGCCCCGGTCGTCGACACCTCCCGGAGTCCCTACGCCCGCCTGCGGCCGCTCGGCGTCGGCGATGCCCGGCTCGAGGACCGGTTCTGGGCGCCCCGCCGGGAGCGCAACCGGACGGTCACCCTGCCGTCGCAGTGGGCCCAGTGCGAAGAGACGGGCCGGCTCGACAACTTCCGCCGCGCCGCGGGGCGACACGACGGGCCGTTCCAGGGTCGCGTGTTCAACGACTCGGACATCTACAAGTGGCTCGAGGCGGCGTCCTGGACGCTGGCGACCGGGCCGGACCCCGCGCTCAAGGCCCGGGTCGACGAGGCCGTCGCGCTGGTCGCCGCCGCCCAGGACGCCGATGGTTACCTCAACACGTACTTCACCTTCGACCGCGCCGCCGAGCGCTGGTCGGACCTCGAGCACGCCCACGAGCTCTACTGCGCCGGTCACCTGATCCAGGCCGCCGTCGCCCACCACCGGGCGACCGGGGAGCGCAGTCTGCTCGACGTCGCCGTTCGCCTCGCCGAGCACATCGCCGCCGTCTTCGGGCCAGACGCCGGGCCGGGGACCTGCGGCCACCCCGAGATCGAGATGGCCCTGGTCGAGTTGGCCCGGACCACCGGCGACCCGCGATGGGTGCGCCAGGCCGGGTTCTTCGTCGACCAGCGCGGTCGGCGTCCAACCGCGCTCCGGGGGGGCTCCCGGCACGCGGGCCGCTTCGGGCCGGAGTACTTCCAGGACCACCTCCCGGTGCGCGAGCAGCGGACGGTCGCCGGCCACGCCGTCCGCGCCCTCTACCTCTACGGTGGCGTCACCGACCTCTACGCCGAGACCGGCGAGCCGGCGCTGCGGGAGACGGTCGGGGCGCTCTGGGACGACCTGCAGGGGCGGCAGTCCTACGTCACCGGCGGGGCGGGCGCCCGCCACGAGGGCGAGGCGTTCGGCGAGCCCTACGAGCTGCCCAACGCCACGGCCTACGCCGAGACCTGCGCCGCGATCGCCCACGTGATGTGGGCCTGGCGGATGCTGCTCCTGACGGGGGAAGTGCGCTTCGCCGACGCGCTCGAGACGGCGCTCTACAACGGCGTGCTCTCGGGGCTCTCGCTCGACGGTCGGGAGTACTTCTACGTCAACCCCCTGGCCGACCGGGGGGACCACCGGCGCCTGCCCTGGTACGGCACGGCCTGCTGCCCGCCGAACCTCGCCCGCCTGCTCGCCTCCCTGCCGGGGTACGGCTTCGCGACGTCCGACGAGGGGCTCTGGGTCCACCTCTACGCCACGGGCACGGCCACGGCTCCCCTCCCCGGCGGCGGGCGGGTGGCGGTCGCGCAGCGCACCGAGTACCCCTGGGACGGCGCGGTCGAGCTGGAGGTGCGGGCGGACTCGGCGACGCCGTTCGCCCTCTTCCTCCGCGTCCCGACCTGGGCCGCCGGGGCGACGGTCGCGGTGAACGGGACGCCGCTCGACGGCCCGGTCACGCCGGGCAGCTACGCCGAGGTCCACCGGTCCTGGCGGGACGGCGACGTTGTCCGCCTGGAGCTGCCGCTGGCGCCGCGGCTCCTCGCCAGTCACCCCCGGGTCGCCGAGAACCACGGCCGGGCGGCGCTCGCCCGCGGGCCGGTCGTCTATTGCCTGGAGCAGGCCGACCACCCCGACGCCGACGTCTGGGACCTCGCGGTCCCCGCGGAGGCGGAGTGGACGGCGACCTGGGAGCCGGACCTGCTGGGCGGGGTCACGGCGCTCCGCACCGACGGCCATGCCCGGACGGACGGCGACCCCGGCGCCCCCCTCTATCGGCCCCTCGACGGCTCGCCGCCCGTCCGTCCCGCCCGGATCACGGCCATCCCCTACCACGTCTGGGCCAACCGGGAGCCGGGCCCGATGCAGGTCTGGATCCCCACCGCGTAGGCGTCGGCCCTCGTCGTCCCGCCGGCCGGCGGGCTCGCGCCGAGTGCGAGCCCGGGCCGTGTGGCCGCGGAATCCGAACCGGTGGGGGCCGCCTCCGGTCGCGACTGTTGGTGTTCGTCCGGGATCCGGCTGTTGGGTGGTGTGGGGGCGCGCCGCTGACTTCGCCCGCCCGGGGCGAGCCCCGACGTCGGAGGCTCAGGCGCGAGGCCGGCCGAAGCTGGCCAAGGGCCCGCCGGGCGGACACTGCGGCGATCACCCGGGGTCCGGATCAGTCGGCGATGGTGATCCGCTCCAACCCCGACTCGGCCGGCGGAAACTGGGGGTTCATCGCCTCGAGCGTGTCGGCGATGGTCCTGGCGATCACCAGGTTCCGGTACCACTTGTTGTTGGCGGGCACCACGTACCAGGGCGCGTAGTCGGTGGCGCAGTTGCTGACCGCGTCCTCGAAGGCCGCCATGTAGGCGTCCCAGTGGGCGCGCTCCTTGAGGTCGTTGCTCGAGAACTTCCAGTGCTTGCTCGGGTCGTCGAGCCGGCTCTGGAGGCGCCGCTTCTGCTCGTCCTTGGAGATGTGCAGGTAGAACTTGATGATCGTCGTGTTGTTCAGCGTCAGCGCGTGCTCGAACTCGTTGATCATCGCGTAGCGGTGCCGCCAGACGTCCTCCGGCATCAGCCCCTTGACCCGGACGACCAGGACCTCCTCGTAGTGGGACCGGTTGAAGATGGTGATCATCCCGCGGCTGGGCGCCTTCTGGTGGTAGCGCCAGAGGAAGTCGTGCTCCAGCTCCTCCGTGCTCGGCGCCTTGAAGGACCAGACCTGACAGCCCTGCGGGTTGACGCCCTGGAAGACGCCCCGGATGGTGCCGTCCTTGCCGCCGGTGTCCATCGCCTGCAGCACGATCAGCAGGCTTTGGCGCCGCTCGCCGTACAGTCGCGCCTGGAGCTGCTCGATCCGCTTCCGCTGCGTGTCCAGCTCGTCCTTGACGTCCTTCTTGCGCCCGTAGTGCTCCGACTCGTCGGCGTCCACCCGGGAGAGGTCGAGGCGCGTCCCCGGCTCGACCCGGTACCGCGGGTAGTCGGGATCGGGCGGCGGGTCGTCCGTGGCCACCGTCTCGGGGGCCCCGATCGGGACGGCGCGGGCCGGCGCGTCCGGCGCGTCCGCCTGCGTCTGAGCCTGGTCGGTCGGGGTCGACGCGTCGGCGAGGGGGGTGACGGTGGCACCCGGGTCGGCTCCGGTGCTCATGAGGGCCTCCTCCGATGGCGGCGCAGGGCCAACGCGCGCGTGCTTCCCCGAGCGCCGGGCCGCGGATTCTACCGGGATCTGGACCCCGGCGTGGTCCTCCCTAACGCACCGAACGGACACCGAGAGCGTGGCGGCCACCGCCCGAACGGGAACCCGGGTGGTGGCCGGGCCCGTGCCGGCGCGGGCCCCCGCCGGCCTGGTCCGGCCCTGTACCCGAGGCCCTGACCTGAGATCCGGGCGAACACCCGGGCCCCGCCCGGCCGGTCCGCGGCCAGCATCGACCGGCTTCGGGCTCGCACCCGGGGCGTGCCCTGGGCGGGCGCGGGACGACCGGGTCCCGGTCCCTCAAGCGATCACCGGGATTCGGCCTGACCTCGGGACCGCCCAGGGACAGCCCTCCACCCCACGCACTCGTTACCGCCGCGGAGCAGCCGGATTCCGCCGGTGGCCACCCGGTGCCCGCCGCGACGCACGTCCCCGAGTCGCGCGGCGGGACCGACGGCGAGGACGCGGGCAGGGGAAGTCGCCGACGGTTCCCCGCTCTCGCCGGTCCGGCCGATCCTCAGGCGACGGGGTAGGGGTAGGGATAGGTCGCCTCGCTCGCCGCCAGCGGGTAACCGCTCGACGGCGAAGCGTCGCCGCGTCGAGCGCCTCCAGCGGGCCCGGTCGTCACAGACCGCTGGCTGGTGGAACCGAGGCCGCCGCCAGACCAGCCCGAGGTTGGCGCGCGCCGAGGATGGAGGCCCGGGCGACCGCGACCGTCGCGGGACGCGCCGAGACGGGGACGCCATGACCCGCCAGGGCGCCAGGGCGCCAGGGCTCGATACCGGGCCCTTGTTGGCGCTCCCGATCGCCCCAAGCCCGCCGTTCTGTAGAGGAGGGGGTCATCGCGCGGCGCCGGCCGGCCGCAGGACGGCCTTCATCACCTGGCCGCCGGCGACGTCAGCCAGCGCACGGTTCGCATCGGCGAGCGGATAGGTCGTCAGCAGGCGGTCGAGCGCGAAGCGGGACGCGAGCTGGGGGAGGGACCGCAGGTAGCGCCCGTAGTGGGACTCGGCGAAGGCCCACGAGCCGAGGACAGTGAGCTGCTTGCGGGTGACGACGTGGGGGTTGATCGCCGTCGGCCCGCGGTCGGTGTACTGGCCGAGGACCAGGTACCGGCCGTTGCGGCGGGCCATCTCGAACCCTTCCGCCACGGCCGCCGGGACCCCGGCGCACTCGAGCACCGCGTCCGCGCCGCGCCGACCTGGCGTCTCGTCGAGCACCGTCCGGATCCGTTCCTCGGGGTCGGGGGTGGCGAAGATGTCGACGTGGACGTCGCCGACCCCGATCTCCCGCGCGAGGTCGAGGCGGCTCGCCGGGCCGCCGACCAGGATCACCCTGGCCGCCCCCGCGAGGTGCGCGTACATCGCGGCGGCCATCCCCACCGGACCGCTGCCCTGGACGACGACCGTCTCGCCGACCCCGACCCCGATCCGCTCCAGGACCCCGTGCACCGCCGTCGGCCCGGCGCAGCCGAGGGCGATCGCGTGCTCGGGCGGCACGCCGTCGGGCAGCCGGAAGACGGCCGAGCCCGGCTGCAGGTAGACGTAATCCGCCCAGCCGCCGGAGAGGTGCGGCCAGACGTCGAACCGCTGGTTGATTCCGTAGACCTTGCGGTCGGCGCAGAGCGTGCGCTCCCGCTCGATCACGCACCAGTAGCAGTGGCCGCAGGGGATCCCCGAGGCCCAGGCGACCGTGTCGCCCTCGCGCAGGGGCGCGCCGGTGAAGTCGCGCTCCACGCCGGGACCGAGCTTCCAGACGCGCCCCACGGCCTCGTGGCCGAGGATCACCGGCGTCGGGATCGGCAGGTTGCCGTGGTGGAGGTGGACGTCTGTGCCGCAGACGCCGCCGTAGGTGACCTCGGCGACGAGCGCACCGGGCTCCGGCTGGGGGACCTCCGCCTCTTCGAGGGTCAGGGGCTGGCCGAACGCCCGCAGCACGACGCCCCGGCTCACCGTCGCCATCCACGCTCCTCCCGTCGCTCCGTCCCGCGATCGGGTCGTACCGTATCCGGCCGTCCGTCCGAGCGCCACCCCGCCCGGTCCCGGCCGACCCGGGACCCGGCCATGCCCGCCCCACCCGCGGACGCACCGGGTCGGGCACGACACCGACAGGCCTCGGCGGCCGCCGCTCGGCCGATGGCGCCGATGCCAGCGGGGGCGGTCGGACGGGCCGGCCGCATCGCTCGCGTCGGACGACCGGGAGGATGGCGACCGGGCTACGGACGCTCGCCGAAGTAGGCGGTGCCGGGGCGGACGTAGGTGCGCGCGACCTCGTCGTTGACCTCCAGCCCGATCCCCGGCCTGTCGGTCAGGACCACGTGCCCGTCCTGGATCACCGGTTGGTCCTGGATCGTCAGGTCGTCCCAGCCGGGGTAGTCGACCCAGTGCCACTCCATCACCAGGAAGTTGGGGATTGAGGCGCAGACGTGGGCTGAAGCCATCGTCCCCAGCGGACCGCAGACGTTGTGCGGGGCGAGCGGGACGTAGTAGATCTCGGCCAGGTTGGCGATCTTGCGGCACTCCGACAGCCCGCCGCACTTCGGGATGTCCGGCATGATGTAGTCGACCGCCTGCTGCTCGAGCAGATCGCGGAAGCCCCACCGCAGGTAGAGGTTCTCGCCCGCGCAGAGCGGCACCCGCGAGGCCCGCTTCACCTCCCGCATCGCCGCCACGTTCTCGGGCGGCACCGGCTCCTCCAGCCACAGGAGCCGGAAGGGCTCCATCGCCCGCGCCACGGCGATCCCGCTCCCGATGTCGTAGCGGCCGTGCATGTCGATCGCCAGGTCGACCGTCGGCCCCACCGCCTCCCGGACGGCGGCGACCCGCTCGACCATCCAGTCGATCTCCGCCGCCGAGGCGTGCCAGTTCCAGCGGTCGTTGCGGAACCCGGCCCGCGTCTCGTCGACGTCGAACTTGATCGCGTCGAAGCCGAGCGCGACCACCTCCCGCGCCCGCCGGGCGTAGGACTCCGGCGAGAAGTCCTTGCCGGCGTGGCTGTCGCAGTAGAGGCGGACCGTGTCGCGGAACTTGCCGCCGAGCAGGCGGTAGACCGGGACGCCGAGGGCCTTGCCGGCGAGGTCCCAGAGCGCGATCTCGATGCCGGTCATCGCCGTCACCGTGGCCCCCGCCATCGCGCCGTCGAAGAGTCGGGCCCGGCGCATCTTCTCGAACAGCATGTCGACGTCGAGCGGGTCCTCCCCGAGGATGTACCGCGCCAGGGCGTGGACCATCGCCGGGCAGCCCTCGCCGCCGTGGATGCACTCCCCGTTGCCGATCAGCCCTTCGTCGGTGTAGACGCGGACGTAGGTCGAGTAGCCGTGGCCCTTGATCTCGGCGGTGCGGACGTCGGTGATCTTCACGCGCGGCGCCTCCTCGTCGGGCCCGGGCCGTGGCTCAGCGCGCGGCCGGCGCCGCCGACTCCACGGGCGCCGACCGCCCCGTCTCGCGGGCGTACTCCGTCGCCTTCTCCGGGCTCGGCGGGTAGTAGTCGGGAACCGAGCCGCCGGCGGCGATCTTGGCCCGGATCCACGCTTCCAGGTGCTCTTTCTCCGGGCCGTGGGCGGCGATGTCCTCGGCGAGGTCGAGCGGCATCGCGACCACGCCCTCGTCGTCCGCCAGCAGAATGTCACCGGGCAGCACCTGGACGCCCGCCATGTCGATCGGCCGGTCGAAGTCGACGGCCACCAGGTCGCGACCGCTGTGCGCGGGGTGGGTCGCCGCGGCGAAGACCGGCAGGCCGACCTCCTCGATGTAGGGGGCGTCGCGGACCGCGCCGTGGATCACGGCCGCGGCCGCGCCGCGGGCCTTGAGCCGCGTGGCCAGGATGTCGCCAATGATGCCCGCGGTGCGGACGCCGAGGGCGTCGACGCAGAAGATGTCGCCGGGCGCGATCGCCTCGATCAGCACGATCTCGGCGGAGCGGAGCCGGGCGGCGGGGTCGTGTCCGCCTTCCGGGCCGCGGCGGGTCAGGTAGCGGCAGGTCCGCGCCCGGCCGACGAGCCGGTGGCCGAGCCCCAGGGGTGCCAGCGGCCGTAGGCCCAGCATGTGGGTGTTGCGCCAGCCGTGCCGGATCAGCATCTGGCAGGCGCTGGCGGTGCTGACCCGCGCCAGGTCGTCGCGGATCGCGGCGAGCCGGGCGTCCTCGGCCGGGCCCCAGGAGAGGTCGGACATCGGCGGCGCTCCTCCGTCTGTGCTGGCCGGCGACGCCGTGCCGTCACCGGGCGGCCGGTCTCGACCGGTCTTGACCGGGCGCGCCGCTCGCCCCGCCGCTGTCGTCCGGCACCGTGGCGCCGGTGCTCGCGGCGGGGCGCCGAGCATAGACGGTCCGGACCGATTCCGGGGGTGCCGTGCGTCGGCCGCGCGTTGCTGCTACGTCGGAGACGGACGGCCGGGGACAGACTCGGCCAGTGCGGCGTCCCGGTTCGGGCGCCCCACGCGACGGCCGTGGCTTTCGGTCCCCGCACGGCCGCTCGCCCCGCCGGCCGGCGCTCCGGGGCTCGGTCCCAGGAGATTCTCGCCGTTCCGCGAGCAGGGGCGGGCGCCGGGGGTGATGCCGGCGCCCGCCCCTGCGTTGCTGGCGGTGCTTAGCCCTTCACCGAGCCGGCGGAGAGGCCCGAGATCATGAAGCGCTGGGCCAGGGAGTAGAGGATCACCACCGGGACCGAGGTCATGATGCTGGCGGCGAACATCTGGCCCCAGGGGAAGATGTCGCCGATCACCATCATGCCCAGCCCGACCGGCAGCGTCTGGTTCGACTCCGAGGTGATGAAGACGAAGGCGAACAGGAACTCGTCCCACGCCGCCGTGATCGCGAAGAGGGCGACCGCCATCAGCGCGGGCGTCATCAGCGGCAGGATGATCTTGAAGAAGGCCTGGAAGTGGTTGGCGCCGTCGATCATCGCCGCCTCTTCCAGCTCCCGCGGCAAGGACCGGTAGTAGCCCATCAGCAGCCAGGTCGCGAACGGCAGGCCGAAGGTCGGGTAGGCGATCATCAGGGAGCCGAGCTTGTCGATCAGGTGCAGCTCCGTGAAGATCCGGTAGAGCGGGATGAACATCATCACGGTCGGCATCAGGTAGGCGAACAGGATCGCCGTCGAGAGGAAACCCGTGCCGCGCCAGCGCAGGCGGACCAGCGCGTAGGCCCCGAGCGCCCCGACGGAGACCGAGATCGCGCAGGAGACGAGCGCAACCTGGACCGTGTTGCCGAACCAGCGCGGGAAGTCGGTCTCGGTCAGCATGTAGCCGAAGTGCTGGGTGGTCCACGGGGACGGCCAGAAGACGGACGCGGAGGTCCGGATCTGCTCGTCGGTCTTGAAGGCGGTGACGACGACCCAGTAGAAGGGGAAGAGCAGGAAGAAGAGCAGGACGCCGAGCAGGGCGTAGATGCCGACGCCCCCGAGGCGCCGGGTGAGCCGGCGCCAGGCGCCCTCGCGCGAGGGGTCGCCCCGGGTGTAGGCGGACGCCGCCGCCCCGCCGACCGCCGCGAAGACCCGCTCGAGCGCGTCCCCGACCAACCCCAGGACGAACCCGACCCCCTTGAAGACCATCGCGAACGGCCAGCCCAGCAGCGTGACGAGGCGGGCCAGCGGGCCGCGGCCGGGCTCGACCGTCTCGTCCTGGCTGCGCATGGCCCGGCCGAGGACGACGATCAGCACGAGGAGGGCCGGCACGACCGACATCGCGACCGCGACCCCGGCGCTGTAGCGCAGCCCGGCGATCGCGTACTCGTAGGCCAGGATCGAGAAGACGCGGGTGGCCCCGCCCGGGCCGCCCCCGGTCAGCAGGAAGACCTGCCCGAACGCGTTCAGCGTCCAGATCAGGGAGAGCAGGCAGCCGACGATGATCACGTAGCGCAGGCTGGGCAGGGTGATGTCCAGGAAGCGCCGCCAGCCGTTGGCGCCGTCGACGGCCGCCGCGTCGTAGAGCTCGTTGTCGATCGCCTTCAGCCCGGCGAGGAGCACGATCGTGAAGAAGGGGATCCCCTTCCAGACGTTGACGGCGATCACCGAGGGCAGGGCGAGGTTGTAGTCGCCGAGCCAGGCGACGCCCTGGTCGATCAGGCCGAGGCGGAGCAGGAGCACGTTGAGGCCACCGAAGAGCGGGTCGTAGATCCCGCGCCAGGTCAGGGCGGCCACGATGTCGGGGATGATCCACGGCAGCAGGATCAGCCCGGTGAACACGCTGCGGAAGCGCAGCCCCTTCCAGTGGAGCACCGAGGCGGCGAGCAGGCCGAGCCAGAACTTGAAGAAGACCGAGATCGTCGCGTACTGGATCGTCGTGATCACCGACTGGACGAACTGGCGGTTCTCCCAGAGGCGCTCGTAATTCTGGAGCCCCACGAAGCCGCGGTTCGTGATCCCGGTGACGTTGTAGAAGCTCAGGATCAGCGCGCGGACGAGCGGATAGGCGATCAGCCCGAACAGCAGCAGCACCAGCGGCGCGACGAAGAGGTAGGCGACCTGCCAGTCACGCCCGAGGGCGCGGCGGGACTGCTTCCAGAAGCCGGCGGATCGACCGGCGGCGACGGGCGGCACGATGCGAGGTACGGTCCGGGTAGCCACCCGCGCCCCTTCCGCTAACGACGGCTACGGGTGGCCGGGGAGGGGCCCCGCGCGGCGCGGGACCCCTCCCGTGGGCCAGCCAGACGGTCGCCGGCGCGCTATTCCCCTTCGAGACCGAAGTCCTGGTAGATGGTGACGAACTGCTGGTGGAAGTCGGCGACGACCTCCTCCACGGCCCGGCCCTGGATGATCTCCGACATCATGTCGGTGAAGTAGACGCCGGCCCCGATCGAGCCGACCGCCTCGTTCTCCGTCCCCGGCCACTCCAGGCCGGTGAACCCGGTGTCGGTGAGGGCGATCTCCTTGGCCCGCATCGAGTTGGCGTTCTCGGTGATGATCGGGCTGTCCCAGCGGTTGGCGTAGGCCGGGAGGGCGTAGGCGGTCGAGATGCTCCAGATCCGCTCCTGGACGGGGGTCGTCAGGAAGTGTCGGATCAGGTCCGCCGTCGCGGCCGTCTTCTCGCTGCCGCTGATGACGAAGAACTTCATCCCACCTTCGAGGAAGTCGAGCCTCGCCCCGTCGGAGGTCCGCACCGGGTTCGGGATGTAGGCGATCTGATCCCAGAACGGGACCTTGTCGAGGACCGCCTTGGCGTAGACCGTGCCGGCGTTCTGGGTGATCGCCGTCTGCCCGGCCAGGAATGCCTCGTTGTTGTTGGTGTCGGTCCAGGAGAGCACGCCCGGCGGCAGCATCGGCTCGTACTGCGGGGCGGTGTAGGTCTCCTTCAGCCACTCCAGGGCGGCGATCGTCTCGGGCGAGTTGAAGGCGACGCGCTGGCCGCTCTCGTCCTGGAGGCGCCCGCCGAAGCGGAAGATCACGCCCTGGACCAGGCCGTTGCCGTCGCCCGAGCGGTTGACGGTCATCCCCCAGCCCCATCGGTTCTGGGCCGGGTCGGAGACCGTCAGCGCCGCCTGGCGCAGCTTGTCGTAGGTGTCGGTGTCGGCGAGCACGTCGAGGCCATGCTCCGCGAACATGTCCTGGCGCACGAACAGGCCATTGACCCGGGTGAAGAAGGGGACCGCCAGCCACTGGTCCTCGAGCGAGGAGTCGTTGCGAGCCCCCGGGATCGGCTCGCCGTACTGCGCGACCATCTCGTCGACGAGCTCGGTCATCGGCTGGAGCAGACCGAGCGTGTGGTAGTTGCGGACGCTCTGCTCGTGGATCAGGACGTCGGGGGGATCGCCGGACTGGACCGCGCCGAGCAGCTTCTGGTTGAGGTCACCGCTGCCCTGGTAGCCGGCGACATCGGTGATCTCGATCTGCCAGCCGCTCGCCTCGGCGAAGGCGGTGAGCTCGGCCCGCATGAACGTGTTGTGGTCGGGGTGGAAGTCGTCCTTGAGCAGCACCCGGAGCGGGCCGTCGAGCTTGACGGTCGAGGGGGTGCGCGGGATGTCCTGGATCGCGGCCCGGATGTCCGTCCGGGACAGCAGCGGCAGCGCCGCCGCGCCGGCCCCGGCGGCCACCGAGCGCCGCAGGAGATCGCGGCGGTTCAGACGGGAAGACGCGGCGCCGTGCCACGTCGGTCGGCTGCGTCGGCGGTCGTCGCTCGGCATCGTCGACTCCTTCGTCTCCGCGACGTCCTCCCCACCGTTGGGGAGGGTCAACAGCCCGCGTGCCGGGTGACCGACGGCGCGCGCGGACCGCGGCACGCCCGCACGCGCCGGCACGCCGCGGCGCTCGTCGGACATGCGTGGAGAGCCGGGGGAGAGGGGAGGAGGAGATAGGCCCGCCCGGGGACCGGGGCGACGACCACGGCGTCGGACATCGGCGCCTCGCTGCGGGTCGGTCGTGCGCGCTGGCGGGACGACCGATCTGGGTGATGAGGGTGACTCGGTTATACACGCTGCATGCGACCCGTCAAGTGGCGCCGCGGGCCCGACCGGCGCGACGGGACCGCCCGGAGACCCCCGGCGCCGGTGCCGGACGCGACCACCGCGTCACCCGCTGGGTGCCGTCTGGTGCCCGTCCCCCCCGGATGCCTCGCTGCTCCGGGGCAGTGCCGACCCGGGGCGCCGCGCGGGCACCGCGCCTCCCGACACGGCCCGCTGTCGATGCGCCGACGACGCACCGAGCCGCCGCGACGGCTCCCGCGGGTGCCGGGGATCCTGCCGATTGGGGCCGACGAGCGGACAGTCGTCCGGCCCCGCGGGTGTCGCCGGTCGGACCAGTGGTTGAAAGACGCGTCGACGTGGCGCCGGTGGAGGGCCCGCATCGGGATGCTCCAGCCCTGGGCGACGGCGAAGCGTTATGCGCCGGCGACCCCGGTTGCCAGCCTCGCCATCATCGCCGCGGCGGCGCGGGTCAGGGCGGCGTTGTCGGGTGCCGGCCGACCGTCCGGCAGGACCGCCGTGTCCTCGAGGCCGGTCCTGATCCCGTGCCCACGGCGCAGCGCCCGCTCGTTGACGGCCCAGCTGGCCACCCCCTCGCCGTGATGGACCTGCTCGAGCGCCACGCCGGCGCGCCCGAGGACCGCATCTATCGCGGCCGCCTGGGCAACCGCCCGCCGCGGGTCAATGTCCATCGGTTCGACCAGGACCCGGACGCAGCGCTCTGCCAGGCCCGAACCCACGAACGCTTCGGCGTCTGCCAACGAGAGCAGGCCGGCCTCGATACCCACGCCGCGCCCCATCAGGTGGTCGCACAACGCGACGATCCCCGCCTCGCCCTGGTTCGCCGTCACCAGCTCGGGCAGGACCGTCCAGCCGGCCACCAGCTCGCGCCGCCGCGACGGGTCCGGCTCGATCGCCGCCGAGGTGCTCAGCGAGACCGGGACACCCGGGCAGGCCGCCCGGACCGCGAGCAGCGCCGCCGCGCACGGCCCGGCCGCCAGCGTGTCGCGCCCCGTCTCGTCGTGGGCGTGCAGGTGGAGGACGCGGGCGCCGGCCGCCACGCACGCGCGGGCGTCCTCCGCGAGCGCGCTCGGACTTCTGGGCACGAGGGGATGGGCGCGCGATCCGTTGAGCGCGACTTCGAGGAGCGGCGGTGCCGTTCGGACAGTCATGGCTCGGTGGCTCCTCCGTCGCCTGTTCGGGCGAGTGTCTGGCGTGGTCGGCGACGCCGCGCCCAGGAGACCCCGTCGCTCGTGCGGTCGGCGACGGCGGCGACCGTCGGGGGAGGCGGACTCCCCCGACGTGGATCTCGGCCAGGCGGAGGCCGTCCGCTCCTGGACCGAACCACGCTCGGGCCACCTGGCCGGCAAGAGCAGGGGAGGGGCGCCGCGGGCTTCCGCACCGCCGGTGCGTTTTCCGCCTCGCCGTCCTTGCTTCCTCCCCGTGGCCCGGGATCAGGCCGTCGGGATCGCCGTCGGGAGCGCCGTCGGGATCTTCGACCAGATCGTCGAGGACCGTCTGCGCCGAGCCTCCTCCGGCCCGACGAGCCCGAGACGCCGGGGCTCTCCGTCGTTCCCCACAGCGGCACGGCGGGGATTGTCGGTCACCACGAGGATGGCGACCCGGCCGCCGCCGACACGCCCACCTGGGACTCCTCCCCGAGTGACTGGTCCGCCTCCGACGTCACGGCATTCGGTCCCACCGCGGCCAGGGACGCGACGAGCCCCGCGACGCCTTCGTTGCTTCGGGTGCCGTGCCGCTCAGGGTCGGTGGAGAACGACGTGCGGCGCTCGTCGCGGGTCTCGCGGGTTGGCTCTCGCCCCGGTCCGGCGGGCC
>CADCWG010000237.1 GCA_902806335.1 uncultured Thermomicrobiales bacterium
CCGGGGTCTCCTCGGCCTCCGCGGTCTCCTCGGCCTCCGCGGTCTCCTCGGCCTCCGCGGTCTCCTCGGCCTCCGCGGTCTCCTCGGCCTCCGCGGTCTCCTCGGCCTCCGCGGTCTCCTCGGCCTCGCCCGTGGGTGTCGCGTCGTCGCCGCGCTCGGTCTCGGGCAGCTCCAGCGTGTCCAGGACCTCCGCGGCAAGCTCCGCCTCGTCGGCGTAATCGTCGGCGCGGGCGACAAGGGCGATGGCCAGGTTCGCCTCGCCCTCGACGAGCGCGCGGCACTCCAGGTAGGCGACGGACTCGCCGGGCTCGTCGGCATCGGGCGCCGCCGTCACCACGATGGCCTCGTAGGCCCGCCCCTCCTCATCGCCCGCGACCGGCTCGCCGTCCTCCTCGTAGGGCTCGAAGCTCTCGACGTCCTCGTCGCCCTCGATCGACGCGATGCCGCCCGCCACACAGTCCGCGGCGTCGCCGTCGTACCTGGTGCTGACGCCCAGGAAGAGGGTGCTCGCCTCTCCGGACAGCGTCAGGGCTCCGTCGTCCTCCTCGGCCTCCCAGACCTCGGGATCCCACGCCACCGACCAGCCGTAGTCGGGGTCGGTGTAGCGGTCGTCGTCCAGCTGGGCGGCGGCAGGTACCGCGCCGAGCCCCGCGAAGCCGACGAGCGTCGCCACCAGCAGCGCCGCGACCCGCGCGCCCCAACCGCCGCCTCGAGCCATCGGTCTGCCCTCCCCCACTCCCCGCACCGTCGCCATGGTCTCGCCTGTCTCCCCCGTCGTCGGATAACGCCCGGCCTGACCAGGCACGCCGAAACGGCACCCCGGGCGGCGCCTCTGACAGAGACGTGGTCGCGGCCCGCCCCGTTCCCGTCCCACCCTGGACACGGCCACGGTACCGCCTCCGCCGGGTCTGGTACACCCTTCTGGGCGAGAAGATGGCCAACGTCGGCGCGGCCGACCCACCGTGCTCACCCTCCGCGGCGGACCGGCCACCGGCCCCGGTTGCGGGTCCAGCCGGACGGCCGACGGTCGCACCGGGCACCGCCAGCCTCCCCACGCTCTGGCCGAGCCGCCAAGGGCCCCCGTCCGGGACGAGGGTGGCACGCGCGCCCGACGCCGGAGGGGGCCGAACCCGGCGGCCGGCGGCAGCGCGGGGGTATAGTGGCCGCCGCGCCGCCGGCACGGGTCCTGGGCGCGCCCAAGGAGAACCCGATGCTCGACCCCGCCTCCGCCACGCCGCCCGCCGAGCCCGCGTCGCTGGGCATCCAGACCCGGAGCATCCACGCCGGTGAGGCGCTCGACCCGTCCACCGGCGCGGTCGGCGTGCCGCTCTACCAGAACGCCACCTACGGCTTCCGCTCCTACGCCCAGGTCGAGGCCTGGCGGGACGGCGCTCCCCACTTCCTCTACGCCCGCGAGGGCAATCCGACGGTCCGCTGCCTGGAACTCAAGGTGGCCGACCTCGAGGGCGCCGAGGCCGCGGTTGGGACCGCGACCGGGATGGCCGCGCTGAGCGCGACGCTGCTCCACCTGCTGCCCGCCGGCGCCCACCTGGTGGCCTCGACGCACCTCTACGCGACGACGCGGTCGTTCCTGTGCGACACCCTCGCCAGCCACGGCGTCGCGGTCGACGTCGCCGACTTCGCGGATCCGGTCGCCGTCGCCGCGGCCGTGACGCCGCGGACCCGGGCACTCCTCTGCGAGGCGTTCTCGAACCCGACCCTGCGGGTCGCCGACATCGCCGCCGCCGGGGAGGTCGCCCGCGCGGCCGGCGCGACGCTGGTGGTCGACAACACGTTCCTCTCGCCGGCCCTCCTGCGGCCGCTGGCGCACGGCGCGGACGTCGTGGTCCACAGCGCCACCAAGTACCTCTCCGGGCACGGCTACACCCTCGGCGGCGTCGTCGCCGGGCGCCGCGACCTCGTCGCCGGGGTGACGCGGACGCTCTCGGCGCTCGGGGCGACGATGCCGTCGTTCGCCGCCTGGCTGCTGCTGGCCGGGGCGAAGACGCTGCCGCTGCGGGTCGAGCGCCACAGCACCAACGCGGCCCGGCTGGCCCGCCTGCTCGCGGCCCACCCGGCGGTGGCGGCCGTCTACTACCCGGGGCTGCCCGACGACCCGGGCCACGCGGTCGCCCGCCACCTGGTCGGCGCCGACGCGCCCGGCATCGCCCCCGAGACCCGCTTCGGGGGGATGCTCGCGTTCCGCCTCGCGGGGGGGAATGCCGCCGTCGGACCGGTGCTCGACGCGCTCCGGCTGCCGACCATCGCCGTCAGCCTCGGCGACTGCGCCAGCCTGATCTGGCCGGTGGACGGCACCGGGCTGGTTCGCCTCTCGGTCGGCCTGGAGGACATCGCCGACCTGGAGGCCGACTTCGCGCAGGCCCTCGACCGGGCGCCGATCCCCGCCGGCGAGGGTTGATGCCGGTCGGGTAGAGGTCTTACCCACTCGTGGAGCACGCGACCGCGTCGATTGCCCGCCATCGTCGGCCCCTGCTAGAGTCCGACGAGCGGAACCGAGCGTCGATGAGGAGGAGGGCACCGGGGTGGCACCCTAGACCGGGCGGCTGGAGGCGAGACGGGTGCGGCGGGCCGGCAGATGCCGGCTCGCGCGTCGCCGTCGTTGCCCCACCCCCGGTCAGAGACGCGCCACCATCGACGCCCTCGGTCTCTGCCTCCAGTCCCCCTTGATGCCACGCGCGCCCAGTGCCTGTGGCGTTCTCGTGCCCCGACGGCGTGTCGGGGGCCTGGGGCGGGGTGAGAGCGGAGACCGACACGATGCAGCAGTCACCAACGGGCGGCCGGGTCCTCGCCGGGCAGGTCGCGATCGTGACCGGCGCCAGCCGCCGGGTGGGCATCGGCGCGGCGATCTGCCGCGCGCTCGCCGCCGCCGGGGCGGACGTCCTCTTCACCCACTGGGGCGCCTACGACGGCGCGATGCCGTGGGGCCGGGACGACGACGGGCCGACGGGGCTCGCGGCCGAACTGCGAGGTCTGGGCGTCCGCGCCGAGGGCGTCGAGGCCGACTTGGCGCGGCCGGAGACGCCGGAGGCGGTGCTCACCGCCGCCCGGGAGCGGCTCGGCGACCCGTCGATCCTCGTCAACAACGCCGCCTACTCGACCAGCGACGGCTACGAGCGGCTCGACGCCGCCACGCTCGACGCGCACTACGCGGTGAACCTGCGCGGGACCGCCCTCCTCTCGGTCGGCTTCGCCCGAGCCTACGCGGGCGGCTCGGGCCGCCCGGGCGGCCGTATTGTGAACCTCACCTCCGGCCAGGACCGGGGGCCGATGCCCGGCGAGCTGGCCTACGCGGCGACCAAGGGCGCGATCTCCGCGTTCACCCGGACCCTCGCCGCCGAGGTCGCCCCGAAGGGCATCACGGTCAACGCCGTCAACCCCGGCCCCACCGACACCGGCTGGATGGACGATGACCTCAAGCGGGACCTGCTGCCCCGCTTCCCGGCGGGGCGGCTCGGCCGGGCGGAGGACGCCGCGCGCCTGGTCGCCTGGCTGGCCGGTCCCGACGCCGGCTGGGTCACCGGCCAGGTGATCGCCTCCGACGGCGGCTTCTTCTACGGCTGACCGAGCGGCTGTTCGCGCCGCCGGCCGGGGTCACCGGCCCGGGCCGGCGCCGGGGGTCGCCACCCGAAAGCCGCCGGAGCCG
>CADCWG010000238.1 GCA_902806335.1 uncultured Thermomicrobiales bacterium
GAGGCAGGGTCACGGGACCCAGCGCGGCTGGTCCCGCCGGACCGGGTCCTACGTCTGCACCTCGACGCCGCGCCAGAACGCGACGTGGTCGGCGATCCCCTTCACCGCGTCCTTCGGCTGCGGGTAGTACCAGGCGGCGTCGGCGTTGGTCCGACCGTCGACCTCGATCGTGTAGTAACTCGCGATGCCCTTCCACGCGCAGGTGGTGTGGGTGTCGCTCGGCCGGAAGAAGGCCTTGTTGACGGACTCCGGCGGGAAGTACCGGTTGCCTTCGACCGCGACCGTCGCGTCGCTCTCGGCCAGCACCTGGCCGTTCCAGATCGCCTTCGCCATGTCGCTGCGTCCCTCGCGAGAGACCGGGTGCCCCGGCCGCGATGGCGCGGTTCGCCGCGCCCCGATACGCCGGACGCAGCAAGCCCCCTGCCGCACCCGGATAGCGTGGAAAGCGCGTATGATGTAGGTACTACCGAATAACGGCGGCCCGCGACCAGGGAGGTCGGGGCCGGCGGCGCGTGCGGAGGTCGGTAGACGAGGAGGCTGGGATGGAACAGGTCCGTGCACTGGTCGCGAAGCTTCGGGCGACCATCCAGCGGCTCGTCAGTCGCCCCGGAGGCGGGTCGACCTCGTAGGTCCAGATCTCCCGTAGGTCCCGAGGACGCGCACCCGGACGGCGGCACCACGTGCCACCGTCGCCTCCGCGTGCGCGCGTCCGGCCGAGTCGCTGGGCCGGGCACCGGCGACGGCGAGCAGACCTACCGGTCCAGCGCCCGCACGTGACCGGCGTGGTCGACCACGAGTGCTCGGTCGGCCATGCCGGCGAAGAGCCCGTGGTCGACCACGCCCGTGGTGGCCTTGAGCGCCGCGGCGAGGTCGCCCGGGTCCTCGATCGGGCTGCCCGTGGTGCAGTCGAGGATCACGTTGCCGCCGTCGGTCGTGAACGGCGCGCCGTCCCGCGCCCCGCCGGCGACCATCCGCAGCGTCGGCTCCAGGCCCTGGGCGGTGAGGCGGAGCGCCGTCGTGCGCCAGCCGAAGGCGATCACCTCAACCGGGAGCGGCATGCGCGTGCCCAGCCGCTCGACCAGCTTCTCCTCGGCGGCGACGATCAGCCAGCGAGCGCAGGACAGCGCGACCAGCTTCTCGCGGACCAGCGCCCCGCCCCGCCCCTTCGTCAGGTTGAGCCGGGGGTCGATCTCGTCCGCGCCGTCGAACCCGAGATCGAGCGGCCGCCCCGACGCGGCGACCTCGTCGAGCTCGATCAGGTTGATGCCGACGTCACGCGCGAGCGTGGCCGTGCGCTCGGAGGAGGGGACGCCGCGGACGGTGAGCCCGTCCCCGACCCGCCGTCCCAGCTCACGGATCACCGCCTCGGCGGTCGACCCGGAGCCGAGGCCGAGCGTCATCCCGGAGCGGACCTCGTCCGCCGCCCGCCGCGCCAGCGCCGCCAGCCGCTCGCCGTCATCCACGGTCGGCCCCCGCCGTCTCACCCGCGCCGCCGCCGCCGGCGCTAGGCATCGGTGTCCCGGGCGGTCCCATTGAGCTCGGCCGCGGCGGCCTCGTCCACCAGCCAGCGTAGCCTGCCGCCCCCCGGCCGCACCACCTGAGACGGCAGCTCGTCGACGTGCTCCGGCCCCTCGAGGACGCGCGCGAGAGTCGCCGCCTTGCCGGCGCCGCCGACCAGGAAGGCGACGTCCCGCGCCGCGTTGATCACCGGCGGCGTCAGCGTCAGCCGCCAGGCATCGAGCTTCGGCACGCGGTGGGCGACGACCAGGGCCTCACGCTCCTGGATCGCCGCGGTGCCCGGGAAGAGCGATGCGGTGTGTCCGTCGTCGCCCATCCCCAGCAGCACCAGGTCGAACGCCGGCCGGCCGTCGGTCACGCCGAAGACGGTCTTGATCTGGGTGGCGTACATGCTCGCGGCGAGTTCGGGGTCGGGGAGAGAGGTCGGGAACGGGTTGATCCGGCTCGGCGAGACCGGCACCCTGTCGAGAAACGTCCGACGGGCCACGCCGGCGTTGCTCTCGTCGCTCGCCTCCGGCACCCACCGCTCGTCGCCCCAGAAGACCTCGACCATCTCCCAGGGGACGGCATCCCGATACGGATTGTCGGCCAGCAGCTCGCCCATCCGCCGCGGCGTCGACCCACCGGAGAGGGCGACGAACGCCCGACCACGCGCCGCGGTCGCGGCCCCCACGGCGCGGACGAAGGTCGCCGCCGCCGCCCGCGCCAGCGCCTCGCCGTCGGGGTAGACGAGGACCTCCCCGCGCGGCCCGTAGGCGAGTGTCCGGGTCGGGTCGGGCATCGGGGGCGCGCCGGCCGATCCGGGGGAGACGGCGGCGGGGGTCGCTTCGGTCACGCGGCGAAACCTCCTTGGCGGTGGCCGGGCGGATTTGGAGACCCGGGACGGATCCGGCCGTCAGGCCGGGCGGGCGGCCGTCCCAGTCGGGACCGGGCCGATCAGGTCGGCCGTGGCCTCGCCCGGCATGAGCGCGGCGGCGAAGGCGAGCGCCTCCTCGAAGACCCGATCGCGTCCGAACTGCTGCAGCTCGGCTCCGAGCAACTCGGCGTCGTCCTTCGGCGCGCCGTAGACCATCCGTCCGACGGGCGGCCGGTTCCCGGTCTCGCTGGTCGTGGTCATGGCCCCGGCCGTGGAGCGCTGGACCTTGAACGTGCCCGGGGCGTTCCCACCGGCGGTGAGAAAGATCGCGCCCAGCCCGTTCGCGAACGCCGGATCATAGACGGGCCGGAGGTGGACCGCGATCCCGCGGTCCGGGGAACCGTTCCCCGCCGCGCCGCGGAAGATGACCCGGTAGCCGGTGCGGGTGCGCTCGGGCCGATCGACCGCCTGCCAGCCGAGCCGGGAGGCGAGCCAGCCGGCGGCCAGCGCGGCGCCGGTGAAGCCGGACTCGCGCCCATCCGAGCGCGGCGCGTAGACGATGGTGACGTCCTCGATGGTGGCGAGGGACGGCCGCGACTCGGGGTTGTCGAAGAACAGGGCCACGAGCTGTCGCCACGGCGCGAGGCGGGCCCACGCGAAGTCGCTCAAGAAGGGGCAGCCCCGGTTCTGCCGCAGCAGGCCGGCCAGGGTCCGCAGCCCGGCCGCCGGGTCGACCAGCGTCGCGCTGTCGACGATCAGGCGGTCGGCCATGTCGGCGAGGTCGCGGAAGTAGGTGCTCTGGCCGACCGAGTCACCGGCCCACCAGAGGAAGTCAGGCAGCTCCGGCACCAGCAGCGGCGAGGCGACACTGGCGAGGTTGCCGATCGCCGCCGCGCCGGCCTCGACGGCGATGTACTCGAAGCGCACCGCCGGGTGGCCGTTCTGGGCCGGCTGCTGAAGGAGCTTCATCCGGACGTCGAGGCCGGGCTCGGCACCGCGCCGCGGGTCGGCGACCAGGGTGATCACCCGGGAAGGCTGGAAGTCCGTGAGGTGGACGATCGCCGACTCCACCCGGGCGGCCTCGGCGGCAGAGCGGGCGACGGCGACCAGGTTGAGCGTGTTCGAGCGGGTGAGCACGCCGCCGCCGGCAGCGCCCGGCCGGACGTCGCCCGGGGCGGTGTCGCCCCCGGCGGTGCCGACCTCGGCCGTGTCCCCGACGCGGGCGGTCCGCGACGCCGGGGCGCCGGCCCGCCGCGCCGCGGCGGCGGGCACGTCGGCCGGG
>CADCWG010000239.1 GCA_902806335.1 uncultured Thermomicrobiales bacterium
CCGTCGCCCCCGTTGGCAGCTTGGCGAGGAACGCCACCCGCCGCGGCACCTTGAACGGCGCGAGCCGCGCGGCCACCGACCGCCGCAGCTCCCCCTCGTCCACGGTCCATCCCGGCCGCGCCACGACCGCTGCCGCGACCTCCTCGCCGAGCCGTTCGTCCGGCAGGGCGAAGGCGACCGCCTCGGCGACGGCCGGGTGGGCGAGCAGAGCCTCCTCGACCTCCCGCGGCGCGATCTTCTCGCCGCCGCGGTTGATCAGCTCCTTGAGACGCCCGGTCAGGAAAAGGTATCCGTCTCCGTCCAGATACCCCTGGTCCCCGGTTCGGAACCAACCGGCGTCGGTGAAGGCGGCGGCGTTCGCGGTCGGGTTGGCCTCGTAGCCGGCGATCACGTTCGGACCTCGCACGACCACCTCGCCCGTCGCTCCCGGCGGGAGCATCGCGTTCCCGCCGTCGGAGATTGCCACCTCCGGGCCGGCGGGGAGCCCAACCGAGCCGGGCTTGCGCGGGCGCGGCGGCAGCGGATTACTCGCCATCTGATGGGCAGCCTCCGTCATCCCGTACGCCTCGATCACAGGGGCGCCGAAGGTGGCTTCCAACTCGGCCAGGGTCGACGACGGGAGGGGCGCGGAGGAAGAGCGGATGAGGCGCAAGGAGTGGGTCGCGATCACCTCCGCGTGGTCCGACGCCCGATCGAGGATCGCCCGGTGCATCGTTGGCACCGCCGTGTACCAGGTCGGGCGGCAGGCCGCATCGAAAAGCCAGGGGAAGAACGCCGGCGCCCGGAACCCCGGTGGACAGACGACGCCGGCCCCGGCCACCAGCGAGGCGAGCAGGCCGGCGACAAGACCATGGATGTGGAACAGGGGCATAACGTTCAGGCAGCGGTCGTCGGGACCGAGGTTCAAAGTGCGGGTGACGTGTCGGGCCGAGGCGATCAAGTTCGCGTGCGACAACGGCACCAGTTTCGGCCGCGCGGTCGTGCCGGAGGTGTGGAGCAGGAGAGCGACGCCGGCGGGCCCGGACTCGACGTGGCCGAAGGCCGCCCGCGCCGCCGGACCGGTGAGCGCGAAGAGTCCCGCCGCCCCCCCTGCCACCCAGAGCTCGAGCACCGGCAGATCACGGGCGACCGCGGCGCTCCGCACGGGCGACTCGTCCCCAGCCGGGACAATCAGTGCCGCCGCGCCGAGCGAGTCGAGGGCAGCGCCCGTCTCTGCCGCGGTCAGGGCCGGGTTGAGCGGAGCGGCGGCGGCCGTGCTCGCCACCGCCAGGAAGGCGACCGCCGTCTCCGGCCCGTCTGGCAGCGCCAGCGCGACCCGATCGCCGCGCCCCAGACCGAGCGCGGCGAGCGTCCTCGCCGTCTCCTCGACCTGCTCGCGCAGGCGGCGGTAGGTGAGCGGCGCAGACCCGGGCGCGAGGAGGGCGAGCGCATCGGGCGCCCGCTCGGCCGACGCCGCGAGCAGCCCGGGCACCGTCGCCACGGACCGGGCATCGGTCGGGTCCCCGCCGGGGGGC
Source organism: uncultured Thermomicrobiales bacterium (assembly GCA_902806335.1). Classification (GTDB taxonomy): domain Bacteria; phylum Chloroflexota; class Chloroflexia; order Thermomicrobiales; family UBA6265; genus CADCWG01. The sequence goes on from CADCWG010000239.1 coordinate 1,515, forward strand.
GCAGCGGTCGTCACCAACCCTCCGTCGCCGACGTCCATCCCGTCCCGGGTGCCGCCGGCGCCGCGCCGACCGGACGAGCCGGAACGTCCGCTCGCGGACATCCATCGGGCGGCGTCCCTGGCCTGCGAACCGGCGGCCAATCTGTACCCAAATTAGTATAGGACCGACGCGGGCGGCGGAGGATGGCGTCCGGATCGTGGCGCGACGCCGCCTCGCGCAGCCGCCTCGTGAGCAACGTATCCGGCGCCGGCGAGAGCAACGACGACCCTCCCGCGAGGTCCTCTTCGGTCGGCATGGCTTCCCCCGTGAACGGCGTGGTTAAGGCTCGGCCGGCGCGCAGGGTTTAGGCGACTCCGGTTCCGGCTCGGCCAGGAGCAGCCGCTCGATCACCCGGGCCATGGCGACCACCGTCGGCGCGTCGAAGAACGCCTCCAGCGACAGGTCGAGCCGCAGCGCACGCTGCAACCGGGCGACGACCTGGGCGGCCAGGATCGAGTCCCCCCCCAGATCCAGGAAGTCCTCGGCAACGCCGATCTGCTCCCGGCCCAGCACCTCGGCCCAGATGCCGGCCACCAGCCGCTCGGCGGCGGTGCGGGGGGCAGTCGGCTCGTCCGCCGCTACCGGGCGACGGGTCGGAGCCGCCAGGCCGAGGGCGGCCGCGAGCCCGGCCCGCCGCACCTTGCCCGTCGCCCCTGTCGGCAGATCGTCGACGACCACCACCCGCCGCGGCACCTTGAACGGGGCGAGCCGCTCGGCCGCGAAGGCGCGCAGCTCCGCCTCGTCCACCCTGGCGCCGTCTCCCAGCACCACGGCGGCGGCCACCTCCTCGCCGAGCCGCTCGTCGGGCATCGCGAACGCCGCCGCCCGCGCCACCCTCGGGTGGGCCAGCAGCACCGCGTCCACCTCCCCCGGCGCCACCTTCTCGCCGCCGCGGTTGATCAGCTCCTTGACCCGGCCGTCGAGGAAGAGGTAGCCGTCGGCGTCGAGATGGCCGAGGTCGCCGGTGCGGAACCAGCCCCCGGGGAGAAAGGCGGCCGCGTTGGCCGCGGGGTCGTCCTCGTAGCCGCCCATCACGTTGGGGCCGCGGACGGCGATCTCACCGCGTTCGCCCGCCCCCAGGTGGACGCCGTCCTCGGTGACGACGGCCACGGCACAGCCGGTCGCCACCCCGACCGACCCTGGCTTGATCGGCCGGGGCGGCAGCGGGACGCTGGTCACGATCGGCGCCGTCTCGGTCAGCCCGTACCCCTCGACGACCGGCGCGGCGAAAGCGGCTTCGAGTTGCGCCGCCATCCCGGACGGGAGGGGGGCCGCGCCGGAGCGGACGAAGCGCGGCCGGCAGCGCGCGATGGTGTCGACCGCCGCCGGCGCTCGGTCGAGGATCGACCGGTGCATCGCCGGCACCGCCACGTACCAGGTCGGGCGGAAGGCGTCCCACCACCCGAAGAAGCGGGTCGCGTCGAAGCCCGGCACGCAGACGAGGCTCGCCCCGGCCGCCAGCGAGGCGACGATGTTGCCCAGGTGCGAGACGTGGAACATCGGCGTCACGTTCAGGCATCGGTCGGCGGGGGTCAGCGCCATGGCGTCCCGGTTGGCGAGCGCCGAGGCGCAGACGTTGCCGTGGGTCAGCGGCACCCGCTTCGGCTCGCCGGTTGTCCCCGAGGTGTGCAGGACGACCGCCACGTCGTTCGACCCCGGGGCCGGGGCCGGGGTCGACGACGCCGAGGGCGGACTCCCCAGGGTGAAGCACCCCGTTGCGCCCGGCGTGGGCGTCAGTTCGATGGTCGGGATGCCTCGTGCCGCCGCCGCCGCCCGTGCCGGCGATTCGTGCCCGACCAGGACGACCAGTGCCCGCGCCCGCAGTCCGCCGAGTAGCCGACCGAACTCGGCGCCGGTGAGTGCCGGGTTGAGCGGCGCCGCCGTCGCCGCGGTCGTCGCCGCCAGGAAGGCGACCGCCAGCTCCGGCCCATCGGGGAGGACGAGCGCGACCCGATCGCCGCGCCCCAGACCGAGCGCGGCGAGCGTCCTCGCCGTCTCCTCGACCTGCTCGCGCAGGCGGCGGTAGGTGAGCGGCGCAGACCCGGGCGCGAGGAGGGCGAGCGCATCGG
>CADCWG010000240.1 GCA_902806335.1 uncultured Thermomicrobiales bacterium
GGGGTTACATCTCCGCGGAGGGCCACATCGGCCCGCTCGCCGTCGTCCCGGGCGCCGACCCGGCAGCCGTGGTGGACGCCGCGGTCCGGTGCGCGCTGCGGGAGCGGCCGAAGCAGGTGTCGATGATCGTGCCGGGGAAGGCGGACAGGATTCTGGCCGCAGCGTCGGGGCTTGGCTTCCGGATCGACGAACCCTTCGTGCTGCTGTCCGCCAAGCCGTTCGGCGATTGGCGCCACTACCTCCCGAGCAATCCCGGCTTCATGTGATGCGCGCGGCCATGCGGGCCGTGGTCCGTCGCAGCCAGGGCGGCGGGTCCTGGGGGCCAACCTCGCCGAGGTGTTTTACCCGAACCCGCGCCAGTGCGTCGTCGCAGGATGCTGGGGATAGGAGGAGATGATGCCGACGGTCGATCTGCTGAAATCCATCCTCGACGCGTTCAACAGCCGCGACGTGGACGCCGTGATGGCCTTCTTCGACGAGGACTGCGTGTTGGAGATGCCGCGCGGCCCGCACCCGTGGGGCAGTCGCCACGAGGGTTTCGCCGCCGTGAGGAGGGCGCTCCAATCGAGGTTCGACGGCATCCCGGACGTGCGCTACGGGGACGACCAGCATTACGTGGCGGGCGACACCGGCATGTCGAAGTGGACGCTGCGGGGCACCCCGGCGGGCAGGGGCCAGCCGATCGAGGTCCGCGGCTGCGACTTCTTCGAGTTCCGCGGCGGGAAGGTTGCCCGGAAGGACTCGTACTGGAAGATCGTCGACCCCGCTTAGCTGGCGGTCTGGTGCGGGTTGCTGCGCGCGCCGTGGTCCCGCTGGCTGGCCGACACAGACGTGTTGCGAAGCCTCCGGCCGCGCAGGCCCCCGAACATGTCTGCCGCGCTTTTTCCCCAGAATGCCACGGCGCAGCGGGCCTCGTGCTCCTTGGCCACGTCGGCGATGGCCCGGCTCAACTCCTCGCCTCGAAGAAACGACAACGTGCAGAGCCTTTGCCGCAAGGAGCGGAACCCGACGATCACCGGCGACATGCAGGCGGGTGAGGACGCGGCCTGCGTCGCCATCGGGCGCTCTCCCGCCAGCGCCCCGAACATCGGCGGCGCGCGTCGGCGCCAGTTCCCCGGCAAGTCGACGACGAGCCGGTCGCGGGGCCACTCGCCGGTCCGGCCGACAGGATGACCTCCGGGGTGGTGGGGACCGTCATCAGGCTGGTCGACATCTGGATCGACGAAGGGCGCCCGCCCGACCACTCGCGGGCCGTGAAGCCCGGGCCGGAGGCGGGCTGAATGCACCCGCCGGTACGGAGCCGCGACGCCACCATGAGGCGCTTCGAGACGAACATGCGGAGGATCGGGGCGATCTCGAAAGCTCTTCCCGCCCTGGTGGGGAACGATGGCGTGCGGGCGGACGTAATCCGCGCGTCGGTGGTGTTCCTCCACGCCACGCTGGAGGACTTCATCAGGAGCAGCCTACCGAAGCAGCCCGCGAGGTTCACCTTCAACAGCCGGTCCGATCTGGTCCAGGCGCTACACCGGATGCGCGTTTGTCCGAAGCAGGTCGACGACCTGATGGTGCCGCTGGCGAGTTTGGCGAAGCGCAGGATTCAGATCGTCCACTACGCCGACCTCGGCGAGACGGAGGTGGAGGCGCCCGCCCCGTGGACCAGCGGCGACAACATGGTGCTCATCCATTGGCACCTCGCGGTCGCTTCCTTCGTCTACCGGGTCAGGAAGGCCACCGGCCCAGTCGGCTTGGTGGAGGCGAGGGCCGGGCAGAACTGCACGAAGGCCCGCGCCAAACTTTTCGAGTTCGCTGACCTGACTTCCTCACTGAACATCGGGCTGCCGCGCGACCAAATCCTCGAAAGGGTTGAAGCCGCGGGGCGCGCCCTCGACGATGCCCTGGGCGCGCTGAAGTTGGAGGTGGAGATGTTCCTCGACGCTGAGGGCAACCCGTTGCCCGATGCCGTCTTGGACTCGGACGACCGAGGCACAGAGGAATAGCGGTCCCGCGTCCTCGCGCCGCCGCTTAGCGGCCCGCCAGGAGCCGCGGGAAAGCCGCCAGCGGCGGCACCGCCGAAAGGGCTCCTTCCGGTCGGCTTTGACGACCAGCAGGGAGGCGTGGGGGCCTTGGCTGGCCGACTGCGCTGGGCATTTGGGCACGCGGGCGGTGCGTTCGATCGAGAAGGGGGCGCGCTGGCGCTGATGCGGTGGTCGACCGCGGCGCGGGCTCGTCGCCGCGCACCAGACCGCCCGGTCGAAGCATGGGTGAAGGAATGCGGGCCAGCAGGCAGACCCCCGATCGGCTGGCGCTCGGAGATCAGCCGCTCCAGCACGGCGTGGTCCTCCTCGTCGACGATGCGCGCCTCGACTTCGCCGACGCGCTCGGTCCGATGGCCCGCCGTCCTCGCCAGGACGGCGTTTAGAAAAGGGAGGCGCGGCGGGGGCGGTGTCGGCGCGTCGTTCAGAGCCATGGCGGCGGGTCCTCGGGGTCGGGCGGCTGGCCCGTGTCGCGCACCCAGACGGTCCCGCCGGAGCGGCAGGTGTGCGGGGTCGCTGGCGCATCGAACACCACGGCGGGGGCGGGCACGTCGGGCGAGATCACGGGGTCGCGCATCGGCGGCGGTGCGGACGTGGGCTCGGGATCGGCCGCCTCCTCGCGGCTGGCTTCCCGGTCCGCCTTCCGCCGCGCCATGTGGTCGGCCTCCACGTCGGACCACCGCAGGGGAACCACGCGCTCGCCGGAGGCGTGCTTCCTGGCCAACTCCTGGCGCCAGCCCTTCGGCGGCGGCCAGGGCACGCCCCACTGGCGCAACTGCTTCGCCGTCCAGGCGCCGGAGGCGGACGTGCTGGCCGCCGTGACCTCCTCCGGCGAAGGGGCGGGGACGGATCGGTCTTCGTGCATGCGCGATTCCTTTGAGGGCGCCCGCTGCGCTTCGCTTCGCGGTCACCCTGCTGCTGCGGCCAAGCCCGATCTCGCTCCGGCCGCTGGCCTCCGCTCCGATCGGGCATTGCCCGCGCAGCGGTCTGGAGGAAACCATGGTTGCAACCATGGCTCGATCTGCCCTTCAGCTTTCCTCGGGAAGGGAACGCCTTTATTCCCCCTGCCCACCGTCCTTGAACGATGAGCAGAGGGTCGGTAGCAGTCGGTCGGGTGTTTCCTCCGGAGCCGGGTGCCTACAGCACGCCCTGCCCCGCGGAGGGGCGGCCCGTGGTCCTGCGAGACGGGCTCTGGCGGTCAACCCCCAGCCTTCCGGCTCAGGACGGTCTCCCCGGGAAGGGGGAACTCAGCGCGGACCTTGCTGTAGCCAGGGCCGCGACCGTGCTGCGAGGGCGCGACCCCGCGCAGCGATCTTTCGGTCGTCCCGTGAGGTGGGACCCGATCCCTCCGCCGACCCCTCGGCTCCTAGCTCCCGTCTTCGTCCGGGCTACCGTCCTCGGCGCGGGCCACGCCATCCTGTGCCCTGGGGAGTATGTCCAACGTATTTAGCACGTTGGCCGCCGGAACTCAACCGCAAGTTACAACGCGGGCGGGCCGGAGTGCCGACCGATGGCGCCCGGGCTGGTGCACCGCGTCGGCCCCGACAAAGTCCGAGCGG
>CADCWG010000241.1 GCA_902806335.1 uncultured Thermomicrobiales bacterium
AAGGTCCGGCTCAACGACTGGCGGGGGCACTACCGGTAAGTCACCTCCGGACGTCGCCAGGACTCGCGTCGTCGGCGACGGGAACCCGAAAAGGCGTGGCCCGGTACCGATGGGCTACGGTCGAGACCTTCTCCCCAATTGTGCGGATTTTCACCTCTTCCTATAATCGGCCGGCCAGATCATCCTTGCCCACAACAGGCGCGGCCGAGCACCCGTCGACCCCGACGGCGTCGGACGAGCCTGTCTTGTCTCACCGCTGGACCGTGTCGCGTGGATCGGTCGCCGATGGCGACGGCCGGGGGGCAAACGCGTGCTGGACGTCACCGCCGACACTCCGGACACCATCGCTCTTGAAGCCGCCCGGCTCCTGGACGAGCTCGGCGCGGCCCTGGGAGCTCTGCTCAAGCGGGCCGACGCGCTCGCCCGCGACGCCGCCCACCAGCGGGCGTCGCTCCATGACCTGCTCTGCGATATCGGGCTCCGGGCGACCCCGATCGCGGGTGATGATTCGGCCGGGATCCCCGTCGACCGTGACCGCCCCCACACGGACCTCGAATCGCTGACCATGGTGGCAGCCCAGCGGGACGCCGAAGCGCGCCGCTCCGACGCGCTGAGAGGGGTATTGCGCGGCACCATCGATTCCGTCCGGGGCCTTGCCGCCCAGTACCAGGACGGTCGGTCGTGCCGGCCGCTCGCGGAGACGACCGACCTCGATGTCCTCCGCGCCATGGACGCCGCCAGGGAAGAGGAACGGCGCCGGCTCGCGCGGGAGGTGCACGACGGCCCCGCCCATGTCCTCGCCCACGGCATCTACATCGTCGAGTTCGCGGAGCAGGCCGCGCGGCGGTCCCCCGACCGCGTCGCCGAGCACCTCGCCGATCTCAAGCGACTGCTGCGCGATGGGATCGACGAGATCCGCCGGTTCATGTTCGACCTCACCCCACAGTCGCTCGAGGAACTCGGCCTGGAGCGGACCCTCCACCGCTACGTCGACGACCACAACCGCCGGTTCGGGACGCGCGTGTCCCTCGCGATCGGCCCATCCCTGCCGCGCCTGTCGGACGCCGAGGAACGGACCGTGTTTCGGACGGCCCAGGAGGGTCTGCGCAACGCCAGGGACCATGCTGGCGTGGACGAGGTGACCGTCCGCCTGTGTCAGGAAGGCCCGCACGTCGTGCTTGAGATCGACGACCGCGGCCGTGGGTTCGTTCCCGGCCGGCAGGTGGCTCGCGCCGACGGCGGGGCCGGCCTGCGCGGCATGCGGGAACGGGCGGCCGTCGTCGGCGCGGATCTGCACGTCGCCTCCGCGCCCGGCCGCGGCACCACGCTGACCTTGCGGCTCGCGCCCCGCGGCGGAGCCCATGACCATGCCGGCGTCACCGCGGACGACTCCGGTGGCACGGTTGCCCTGAACCCGTCATCATTGGCGCCCATGAACGGACACGGGCTCGACGGTGGCCCGGAGGAGCCGTCGCCGGGCACCGACGCCGGGCGGAGCGGAGGGGAAGCGCCGAGATGAGTCGGAACGGCTCCACGACGAACCGAGTCCAGGTGCTGATCGTCGACGACCACCCGCTCTTTCGCCGCGGCATCCGGCTCAGCCTCGAGGCGGAGCACGACGTGCTGGTGGTGGGCGAGGCCGGGGACGGCCAGGCCGCGATCCAGCAGATCGACCGGCTCCAGCCCGACGTGGTCCTCATCGACGTCAACATGCCACTCCTGAGCGGGATGGAGGTGACGCGCAGCGTCAAGCGCCGGCACCCCCAGATCGGCGTCATCATCCTCACCATGCACGAGGACGACGAGCAGCTGTTCCACGCGATCCGGGTCGGGGCGTCCGCCTACTGCACGAAGGACATCCAGGCCGCCGATCTGATCAAGATGATCCGTCGGGTGGGCCACGGTGAGTACCTGATCAACGAGAACGTGCTCTCCCGACCGTTCGTAGCCGCTCGCGTCCTCGACCAGTTCCGCGGCCTGACGCAGCTGGAGCCGGCCGGCGAGACGGTCTTCTCGCCGCTGACCCCACGCGAGGTCGAGATCCTCGACTGCGTCGCCCAGGGCAACAGCAACAAGGAGATCGCCCAGATCCTGGAGATCTCCGACCAGACCGTGAAGAACCACATCACGTCCATCCTGCGGAAGCTGGCGGTGAACGACCGCACCCAGGCGGTCATCTACGCCCTCCGGCACGGGTGGATCCGCCTCGGCGAGGAGGCGCTCTAGGCCCGGGCAGGGCCGGCCCTCCACGTCCGGACGTCCACGGGGCCCCGATCGGCCGTTGTCCGTCCTGCCCGGTGACCGCCGGTTCGCGAACGATCAGGCGCGGCCTGCTCGCCGCGTCCGGCCGTGGTGACGCCAGCTGGACGACGACTGTCCCGTGCGACATCCAGCTGGTCAATGGTGGTAGTGGTATTGGGGGCACGCCGCCGGTTGGCTCGGCCCAGGGAAAGCCCGCGCTCAGGCACCGGGCCGGCTGAAGCCGGCCGCGAACCGGTCCGGCCAGGCCCAGCGGTCTCCCGACTCCCGGGTCAACCCGGCCACGAGGCACCGGCGAGGGCCCGGCCGGTCGTCGACCGGCGGGCCTAGCGGCGCGAGAACTGGCGCTCGAGCTCGTGCTGGGCGAGATGCAGCATCGTCGGTCGGCCGTGGCCGCAGGCGCGGGGCTGACGTGACCGCTCCAGCTCCGCCACCAGCTCTCGCATCTCCGCGAGCGACAGCACCTGGCCGGCCCGGATCGAAGTGTGGCAGGCGGCGCTGATCGCGACCGAGTCGAGCCAGGAGTCGCCGGCCCCGCCCTCGGCGAGCTCACGCAGGATCAGCCGCAGCCGCTCGGCGACGTTCACACCCCGCACCAGGGCCGGGATCGCCCGAACCGCGACCGTCCCCTCGTCGAAGGCTTCGATCTCGAAGCCGATCTCCGAGAGCTCGGCGGCCGACCGCTCCCAGATCGCCAGCTCTTCGGGTCCGAGCTCGACCAGCAGCGGGTCGAGGAGTGGTTGGCGGTCGACCGCCCGAGCGGCGAGCTGGGCGAGGATCCGCTCGTACATCACCCGCTCGTGGGCGGCGTGCTGGTCGATCAGGTACATCCCCTCCGGCCCCTCGGCGATGATGTACGTCCCGCCGACCTGCCCGAGCACCCGCAGCACCGGCACGCCCGACGGGTGCGCCGCGTCGGCGTCCGCTCCCCCCCGCGACGCGGGCTCCTCGCGGTCGCCAGCGGTCGCACCCGGGAAGACCGGCCGGGGCAGGCCCATCGCGAGGTCCGACTGCTGTGGCACGTCCCCGCCGCTGGTGCCCAGGCGCATGGTCGGCAGCCCGTCCCGCGGGGCCCCGGCCAGCGCCGCGTGGGTCGCGCGCTGGACCGCCCGGCAGGCCGCCCGCTCGTCGACGAACTTGACCTCCGCCTTCGTCGGGTGGACGTTGACGTCGACCAGCGCCGGGTCCAGCCGGACACGGACCACGGCCACCGGGTGGCGGCCGACCATCAGCAGGCTGTGGTAGGTCTCCTCCAGGGCGAAGCTGAGGGCACGGTTCTGGACCCAGCGCCCGTTGACGAAGAGGACGATCCCGTTTCGGTGGGAGCGGGTGACCGACGGCGCGCCGACCCAGCCCGTGACGCTGACCCCTGGCACCGCCGCCGCCTCGTCCAGCGGCGCGAGGGGGAGGGCCGCCGACCCGACCTCGGGCCCCCAGATCGCCGTCGCGGCCGCGACCGGGTCGCCCGCCCCATCGCTGGCGAAGCCGCGCCGGCCGTCGACCGTGAGGCTGATCGCCACACCCGGATAGGCCGCGGCGTAGGCGCTGACGGCCCGGACGATGTAGCCCCCCTCCGTCGCGCTCTGGCGGAGGAACTTCCGGCGGACCGGCACGTTGCCGAACAGGTCGCGGACCGAAACCGTGGTCCCGACCGGGGCGGCCACGGCCCGGACCGGTCCGACCTCGCCGAAGGTCACCTCCACGGCGGAGCCGACCGCGGCCGATCGTTCCCGGGTGCGGATCGCGAGGGCCGAGACGGCGGCGATGCTGGGCAGCGCCTCCCCCCGAAACCCGAGGCTGGAGAGCGTCAGCAGGTCGTCGAACCGCCGCAGCTTGCTCGTGCCGTGGCGCTGGAGCGCGACCTCGAGGTCGGTCTCGGCCATCCCACGACCGTCGTCGGCGACCTCGATCAGGTCGTTGCCGCCGTTGGCGATCGTGATCGCCACCCGTCCGGCCCCGGCATCGAGGGCGTTCTCGAGCAGCTCCTTGGCCACCGACGCCGGTCGCTCCACGACCTCGCCGGCGGCGATCTTGCCGATGGTCTGCTCGTCGAGGAGGCGGATCCCGGGGGTGGCCATCGGTCCTCCGGCGCCGCACGGCGGCCGGTGCAGTGAGCGGGTGTGGGGCGCGGGGTCGCGGCGGGGTGCGGCAATGCTAGCACGACCCTCCCGGTGCTCAGGCCCCGTCCACGGCCTCCACCGCGTCCACCGCGTCCACCGCGGCCACGGCGGCCCCCCGGCGGTGGGCGGAGACGAACGGGCTGGACGGGTCGAAGAACCGGAGGGGGGCCTCGACCCCGCGGCTGATACCGATCCGGCCACCGGCCCGGATCGTCGGTGGACCGAACCCGGCCTCCAACCAGAGCTCGTCGTCCACGGTCAGGTCGCGGCCCTGGTCGGCGAGCACCACGCCCATCGCCTGGCAGAGCTTGCCCGGACCCGAGCAGAGCTCGCGTAGGTCGTCGACCCCACGCCGCGCCCTCATCGCAGCGATGCCGTCGATCGGCTCGAGCGCGCGGATGAGTACCGCCCCGGTCTGGCCGTCCGGCTCGCAGACGACGTTGAGCATGACGTGGAGCCCGTAGGACCGGTAGACGTAGGCGATGCCCGGCGGGCCGGACATCGCCAGCACCCCACCGCGCCGCAGCCGGGCCGCGTGGGAGGCCGGGTCGTCTGGGCCGAGGTAGGCCTCGGTCTCGACGATCCGACCCCGCGTGGCGGTCCCCGCCGGTCCGCGTCTGGACACGAGGCGACACCCGACCAGTCCCCGCGCGACCGCCTCCGTGGGGCGGGCGAAGAAGGCGCGGCCGAGCCTCGGCCCGCCCTCCCCGCTCATCGGCACGGCCGGGAAGGTCGCCGGCAGGCCGCCCTGGACGCGTCAGACACGGGGCGAGGGCGGCGGCTCACCGTGGTCCCCGGTGGTCCCCGTTCGATCCCGTCACCCGAGGTCCGCCAGCCGCCGGCCGAGGACCGCGATCTGCTCGGTCGCGGTCGCCCGGCGTTGCCGCTGCACCTCGACGACCTTGGCCGGGGCCCGGGCGACGAAGCCTTCGTTGGCGAGCTGGGCCTCGACCCGGTCGCGCTCGGCCTCGGCCTCGGCGATCTCCCGCCGCAGCCGCTCACGCTCGGCGGCGAGGTCGACCATCCCCGCCAGCGGCAGCGTGGCGACGACATCACCCGCGATCACGGTGAGGGCGTTCTCGGCGGGCCGCGGGGCATCGGCGCTCACGACCAGCTGGTCGTCGGCGATCCGGGCCAGGAGCCCCAGCTCCCGCCGCGCGCCCCCCAGGGCCGGCGCGGTGCCGCCGGCGAAGACCTCCGCCGCGATCCACCGACCCGGCTCCACCCCCGACTCCGCGCGGGCGTTCCGAATGGCCCGGACGAGCTCGACCAGCGTCCCGAACTCGGCCTCGGCCGCCGGGTCCCGGTCACCGGCCACCGGCCACGGGGCGACCACGATGCTCTCCCCGGAGTGCGGCAGCTCCTGCCAGAGCGCTTCGGTGATGTACGGCATGAACGGGTGGAGGAGGCGGCAGCTCCGCTCGAGGGCAAAGGCGAGCGTCTGCGCCACTGCCCGCCGCTCCTCCGGCGTGCCCTTGAGGCGCACCTTGGCGGCCTCGATGTACCAGTCGCAGAGTTCCGACCAGACGAAGTCCTGGACCTGGCGCCCCGCCTCGCCGTAGAGGAAGTTGCCCATCAGCTGGGTGGCGTCGGCGGTGACCGCGTCGAGGCGGCTGAGCAGCCAGCGGTCGGCGAGGGCGAGGTTCTCCGTCGGGCGGATGGGGCCGTCCGGGCCGACCTCGACGGCATCGCGCTGCTCGGTGATCGACCGCAGCGCGAAGCGGGTCGCGTTCCAGAGCTTGTTCGCGAAGTTGCGCGCCGCCTCCACGCGCGGCAGGCTGAGCCGGGTGTCGTTGCCGGGCGTTCCCTGGGTGACCAGGGCGTAGCGCAGCGCGTCTGCCCCGTACTCGGCGACCAGCGAGACCGGGTCGAGCACGTTGCCCTTGGTCTTGCTCATCTTGGCGCCCTCGGCGTCGCGGACCAGCCCGTGCAGGTAGACGGTCCGGAAGGGCACCTCGCCCATCACCTCGAGCCCGAAGAACATCATCCGCGCGACCCAGAAGAAGAGGATGTCGTGGCCGGTCTCCATGACCGACCCGGGGTAGAACCGGGCGAGGTCACGGGTCTGGTCCGGCCAGCCGAGGGTCGAGAACGGCCACAGCCCCGAGCTGAACCAGGTGTCGAGGACGTCCGGGTCCTGCTGGACCGGTCCGCCGCAATCCGGGCAGGAGGCAAGCGTCTCTTCCTCGGACACGATGACCCGCCCGCACCCCGGAGCCTGGCAGTACCAGACGGGGATCCGGTGTCCCCACCAGAGCTGGCGCGAGATGCACCAGTCGTGGATGTTCTCCAGCCAGTTGCGGTAGACGCCCGTGAATCGCTCGGGCACGAACTCGAGGCGCCCGTCTTCGGCGGCGGCTAGCGCCGGCTTGGCGAGGGGCGCCATCTCCACGAACCACTGCTTGCTGACCAGCGGCTGGACGACCGTGTCGCAGCGCGAGCAGTGGCCGACGCTGTGCCGATGCGGCTCGGTCTTGAGCAGCGCACCGTCCGCCTCGAGGCGGGCGACGATGGCCTTCCGGGCCTCGAGCACCGGCAGGCCCGCGAACGGGCCGGCCGCGTCGTTCATCGTCCCGTCCAGGTGCATCACCATCAGTAGCGGCAGTCCGTGCCGCTGCCCGATCGCGAAGTCGTTCGGGTCGTGGCTCGGCGTGACCTTCACCGCGCCGGTCCCGAAGGCCGGGTCGACCGCGGTGTCGGCGACCACGGGGATCCGCCGGCCGACGATCGGCAGCGTCACCTCCCGACCGATCAGGTGGTGGTAGCGCTCGTCGTCGGGAGAGACGGCGACGCCCGTGTCGCCGAGCATCGTCTCGGGCCGGGTCGTCGCCACCACCACCGCCTCGCCGTCGCCGTCCACGACGGGGTAGGCCAGGTACCAGAGGGACGAGTCCTCGTCGCGGTGAACGACCTCGAGGTCGGAGAGCGCCGTCATGCAGCGGGGGCACCAGGAGATGATCCGCTCGCCGCGGTAGATCAGCCCCTTGTCGTGGAGCCGCTTGAAGACCTTGCGGACCGCCCGCGACGGCCCGGGGTCCATCGTGAAGGCGAAGCGGGACCAGTCGCAGGACGCGCCCAGGAGCCGGAGCTGCTCCCGGGTCCGGCCCCGGAGGTGATCCATGTAGGCCCAGACCCGCTCGACGAACGCGTCGCGCCCGAGGTCGTGGCGGGTCAAGCCCTCCCTGGCGATCTCCTTCTCGACCACCCACTGCCCGGCGATCCCGGCGTGATCGGCGCCGGGAAGCCAGAGCGTCGGCCGGCCCCGCATCCGGTGCCAGCGGACCATCGTGTCCTCGATCGAGGTGAACATGGCGTGGCCGACGTGGAGCTCGCCCGTGAGGTTGGGGGGCGGCATGATGATCACGAACGGATCGTCGCCCTCCGACGGCTGGAAGTACCCGGCCGCGTCCCACCGGTCGTAGAGCCCCCGCTCGATGGCGGCCGGGTCGAACGCCTTCGCCAGGTCGCCGGTGGCGGCGGTCGTCGCGGTGGTCGAGGTCGCGGTCTCGTCGATCGTGCCCGTCATCAGATGCCTCCTTCTACCGGACCCCGGAGCGCGACGGGCACCCGTCCCGCCCGCCCTCCGTGCCGGTCCGGTCACCGGGACGGGCCGCCGAAAAACAGAACGCCCGCCCCCACGCTTGCGCGCAAGGACGGGTCTCCCCGCGGTACCACCCTGCTTCGGCGGCGGCCGGTCCCGGAAGGGGTCGGCGCCGTCGCTCTCAGCGCGCGGTAACGGGCGCACCCGGGCGGGCCTGACGCCGGGGGTTTCCCCGGCTTCGTCCCACCGCCTCGCGGGCGACTTCGGCGGGCAGTCGGCCGGACGGGGCTCGCAGTCGGTGGCCCCGTCTCCCTGGCGACCCTGGTCCCGCCTACTCCTCCCGGTCGTCGGCGTGGTCGTGACTCGGGCACGATTGTGGCGTCGACCGGTCGTTCTGTCAACCTCGGGCGGCGGTCCGAGCGCCCCAGTCGCCTGGCGGTGCTCCGTGGGAGTCCGAAGCCCGTCAGGGTGTACGTCCACCAGTTATCCGTGGTAGAGTACCGTGCTCAGCACGGATGTTCGGGCACCCCCACGGGCCCGACCCGGCCGGCCTCCCCGTCGCCGCCCACCACCTTCTGCCCCACCCCGACGCGGAGGGATCCCGCCCGATGCCCCAGCACGACCGCCTGACGATCCGCGGTGCCCGCGAGCACAACCTCAAGAACATCGACCTCGAGATCCCCCGCGACAAGCTGGTCGTCTTCACCGGCCTCTCCGGGTCCGGGAAGTCGTCCCTCGCCTTCGACACCATCTTCGCCGAGGGCCAGCGCCGCTACGTCGAGTCGCTCTCCGCCTACGCCCGCCAGTTCCTGGGCCAGATGGAGAAGCCGGACATCGACCACATCGACGGGCTCTCGCCCGCGATCTCGATCGACCAGAAGGGCACCAGCCGCAACCCGCGCTCGACCGTCGGCACCGTGACGGAGATCTACGACTACCTCCGGCTCCTCTTCGCCCGGGCCGGCCACCCCCACTGCCCCAAGTGCGGCCGCCCGATCACCCGCCAGTCGCCCCAGCAGATGGCCGCCCAGGTTCTCGCCCAGCCCGACGGCACCCGGCTGATGGTCCTCGGGCCGGTCATCCGCGACCGCAAGGGCGAGCACCAGGGGGTGCTCGAAGAGATCCGCCGCCAGGGCTTCGTCCGCGTCCGCGTCGACGGCGAGGTCCGTGACATCGACGAGAAGGTCGAGCTCGCCAAGTACAAGAAGCACACGATCGAGGTCGTCGTCGACCGCCTGGTGATCCGCCACGAGGAGGGCGTCGACCCGGCCGAGCACCCCGACCGGGTCCGCCTGATCGAGTCGCTCGAGACCGCCCTGAGGATCGCGAACGGGATCGCGACGGTCCAGATCCTCGAGGGCGAGGAGTTGACCTTCTCCGAGCAGTTCGCCTGCACCTACGACGGGATCAGCTTCGGCGAGATCGAGCCCCGCAACTTCTCCTTCAACTCCCCCCACGGCGCTTGCGCGGCCTGCTCCGGGCTGGGCACGACGCTTGAGTTCGACCCCGACCTCGTGATCCCGAACCGGGGACTGACCCTCGGCCAGGGTGCCATCCAGCCCTGGGTCCGGGCCGGCAAGGACAGTCAGGGCTGGTACGAGGCGCTGCTGAAGGCCGTCGCCGATCGGTACGGCTTCGCGCTCGACGTGCCGGTCCGTGACCTGCCACAGGACGTCATCGACCTCCTGCTCAACGGCAGCAAGGGCGAGAAGGTCTCCGTCCGCTACGCCGCCCGCAGCGGCAAGGTCCGCTCCTACGACGTCGTCTTCGAGGGCGTCATCCCGAACATGAAGCGGCGCTACCAGTCCACCTCGTCGGACTACGTCCGCGAGGAGATCGAGCGCTACATGGCGGCGCGGCCGTGTCCGACCTGCCAGGGCGCCCGCCTGAAGCCGGAGGTCCTGGCGGTCACGATCGGCGGCCGCTCCATCTGGGACGTCGCGCGCGCCCCCATCCGGGGACTCCAGGCCTGGTTCGCGCGGCTCGCCGAGGGCCAGCCCGTCAGTGCCGATGGGATCACGCCGCCCCCCGGGATCACCGCGCCGCGCCTGGTCGAGGGCGACTTCCTCCTCTCCGAGCGGGAAGCGCTGATCGCCCGCCAGATCCTGAAGGAGATCCGGGAGCGGCTCGGGTTCCTGGTCGATGTGGGGCTCGACTACCTGACCCTCGACCGGTCGGCCAACACCCTCTCCGGCGGCGAGGCGCAGCGGATCCGGCTGGCGACGCAGATCGGGTCGAGCCTGATGGGCGTGCTCTACATCCTCGACGAGCCGAGCATCGGCCTCCACCAGCGGGACAACGCCCGCCTGATCAAGACGCTGCTCCGCCTCCGCGACATCGGCAACACCCTGATCGTGGTCGAGCACGACGAGGACACGATGCGGGCGGCCGACTGGATCGTCGACATCGGCCCCGGCGCGGGCGAGCACGGCGGGCACGTCGTCGCCGCCGGCACGATGGCCGACATCGCCCGCACCCCGGGCAGCCTCACCGGCCAGTTCCTGAGCGGCCGCCGGAGCATCCCGACGCCGGAGAAGCGCCGCCCGGGCAACGGCAAGGCCCTGGTGCTGCGCGGCGCCAGCGAGAACAACCTCCACGACCTGACGGTCCGCTTCCCGCTCGGCACCTTCCTCTGCGTGACGGGAGTCTCCGGGTCGGGGAAGTCGTCGCTGATCACCGACACGCTCTACCGCCGTCTCGCGCAGGAGCTCTACAGCGCCAAGGACCGGCCGGGCAAGCACGAGGCCCTCGACGGCATCGAGCACCTCGACAAGGTGATCGACATCGACCAGAGCCCGATCGGCCGCACCCCGCGCTCCAACCCGGCGACCTACACCGGCGTCTTCACGCCGATCCGCGAACTCTTCGCCCAGATGCCCGAGGCCAAGGCCCGCGGCTACCAGGCGGGTCGCTTTAGCTTCAACGTCAAGGGCGGCCGCTGCGAGAATTGCAAGGGCGAGGGGATCATCCAGATCGAGATGAACTTCCTGCCCGACGTCTACGTGCCCTGCGAGGTCTGCCGCGGCCGCCGCTACAACCGCGAGGCGCTCGAGATCCACTACAAGGGCAAGAGCATCGCCGACGTGCTGGAGATGACGGTCTCCGAGGCCTGCGAGTTCTTCCGCAACGTCCCGGCCGTCTTCAACAAGCTGCGGACGCTGGAGGACGTTGGGCTCGGCTACATCCGGCTCGGCCAGCCCGCGACCCAGCTCTCCGGCGGCGAGGCCCAGCGGGTCAAGCTCGCCGGCGAGCTCTCCCGCCGCGCGACCGGCCGGACGATGTACATCCTCGACGAGCCGACGACCGGGCTCCACTTCGCCGACATCGAGCGACTGCTCGGGGTGCTCCAGCGCCTCGCCGACGGCGGCAACACGATCCTCGTGATCGAGCACAACCTCGACGTCATCAAGTCGGCGGACTGGGTGATCGACCTTGGCCCCGAGGGGGGCAACGGCGGCGGCCGGGTGATCGCCGAGGGCACACCCGAAGAGATCATCGAAGTCTCCGCGTCCTACACCGGTCAGTTCCTGGCCCCGGTGCTCGGCGGCACGACCGCGATGGCGGCGGACTGACGCGACCGGCCACGGGCCGGTCCGGACAGGGCCTGACCTACGCGGTACGTCCGGCCGCTGGCCGCTCGGTGCGGTGCACGCGATTCACGGCGACCGGGCTACCCACCCGGTCGCCGTGACCGCTTGATCCGCGTCCGCGGCGACTGCTAAGATTGGCCCAGGTATCGGACGATCCGCAGGCGGTTGCATCCGGAGCCAGGTGCGAAGGTCCCCCGCGGCAACCCTGAACCCGGTGAGGGTCAAACCAGGGTGAACAGCGCCGTCCTCGTGCTCAACCAGAACTACGAGCCGCTCAACGTCTGCAACGTCCGCCGCGCCATCGTGCTCGTGTTCGACGGCAAGGCGGAGGTGCTGGAAGTCCACCCCCAGGCCCTGCGCTCGTCGTCCCGCGAGTACGTCGCGCCGTCGGTGATCCGGATGATGTACCTCATCCGCCGGCCGCGGCCGCGCGTCAAGCTGACCCGGCGCGAGGTCTTCATCCGCGACAACTACACCTGCCAGTACTGCGGCCGCCAGGGTCTCGACCTGACGATCGACCACATCGTCCCGCGCCACCGCGGCGGGCCCCACTCGTGGGAGAACCTCGTCTCGGCGTGCAAGGCCTGCAACCACCGCAAGGGTGGGAAGACCCTCGCCCAGTCGCGGATGGCCCTGCGGAGCGACCCCGCCGAGCCCCGAGCCGGGATGTACTACACGATCGAGCGGCGGCTCGACACCGGCGTCTCGAACGCCTGGGAGAAGTTCCTCCCCGGCTT
Organism: uncultured Thermomicrobiales bacterium; assembly: GCA_902806335.1. GTDB lineage: Bacteria > Chloroflexota > Chloroflexia > Thermomicrobiales > UBA6265 > CADCWG01. The sequence continues at coordinate 12,248 of CADCWG010000241.1, forward strand.
CCGCCCGATCGGCGTCGTCCACGGCTACGCCGGCAGCGGGTCCTCTCCCAACTGAGCGGGGGACCGGTCCGCGCCCGCCCGGCGCTGCCCCCGCTCGGACGCCCCGCCCTCCGGCGGGGCGTCGCCCGTTAAGCGGGGCTCCGGGCGGCGACCTCACCGCGACGCATGTCGTCAGGAGACCAACCAGCCGTGATCGACATCCGCCTGATCCGTGACGAACCGGACACCGTCCGCGAGGCATTGGTCGCGCTCAACGCTGAGGCGCCGATCGACGAGATCGCCGCCCTCGACGCCCGTCGCCGGGCCCTGATCGGCGAGGTCGAGGCCCTTAAGGCCGAGCGCAACGAGGGCTCGAAGCTCGTCAAGGGGGCCAGGGATCCCGACGAGCGGCGGTCGCTCGTCGCGACGCTGCGCGAACTCGGCGACCGGATCGACGCCCTCGACGCCCAGGTCCGCGACGTCGACGGCGAGCTGCATGCGCTGATGCTTCAGGTGCCCAACCTGCCGGCCGAGGGCGTCCCGGTCGGACCCGACGAGACCGGCAACGTCGTCCTCTCGGAGCACGGCCCGGAGTCGACCTTCGGCTTTGCGCCCACACCGCATTGGGAGCTGGGCGAGGCGCTGGGGATCATCGACTTCGCCCGCGGGGTGAAGGTGGCCGGCACCCGCAACTACGTGCTGCGCGGCGACGGCGCCCGCCTCCAGCGCGCCCTGATAGCCTGGATGCTGGACCTCCACACCCGGCAGCACGGCTACCAGGAGGTGTTGCCGCCCCACCTCGTCCCGGCCGAGATGCTGGTCGGAACCGGCAACCTGCCCAAGTTCGCGGCGACGCTCTACCGCGACGCCGAAGAGGACAAGTGGCTGATCCCGACGGCCGAGGTCCCGGTGACCAACCTCTACCGGGACGAGATCCTGGACGAGGCGCAGCTGCCGATCCGCCACGTCGCCTACACCCCCTGCTACCGGCGCGAGCAGATCTCGGGCGGCAAGGACGTCCGGGGCATCAAGCGGGGCTACCAGTTCGACAAGGTGGAGATGGTCTCCTTCGTCCACCCCGCCACCAGCGACGACGAGCACCGAAGGCTCGTCGACGACGCGGCCGCCGTGCTGGACGGACTCGGCCTGCGCTACCGTCGCCTCCAGATCTGCACCGGCGACCTGTCGTTTACCGCCGCGAACAAGATCGACCTCGAGGTCTGGGCGCCGGGCTCGGGGGAGTGGCTCGAGGTCAGCTCGTGCTCGACCTTCCGCGACTTCCAGGCCCGCCGCGCCAACCTCCGCTTCCGTCCGGAAGGGGGGGCCAGGCCCCAGTTCCTGCACACCCTCAACGGTTCGGGCCTGGCGCTGCCCCGGACCATGATCGCGGTGCTCGAGACCTACCAGCGCGAGGACGGCACCGTCGAGGTGCCGGCGGTGCTCCGCCCCTACCTCGGCGGCCAGGAGACGATCGGGGTCCAGCCGCCGGTCGGCGCCACGCCGGGCCCAGTCGCGGTCTGAGCGTGGTGCCCCCGTCTCCCCGGGGGAAGTCGGTGGTGGACCGTCCCCACGGTGCGACCCGGATCGACCCGACCGGCGCCAGGTGGCGGCAAGCCGCCGGCAACGTCGCATTAGGCATCTGCGCCGTGCTCGCGTTCGTGCTCGTCGCCGCCTCGCTCGGCGGCAGGACCACCTGGACGTTCGCTGACGATACCCCCGGCTCCTGGGCGTCGATGACCGAGGGGGCACGCCACTGGGCCGTGTCGACGGCCGTGGGCGGCGCCGTGGCGCTGCGGGCCATCGCGTGGTGGGGCGCGGCGCCTCGACTCCGTCCGGTCCTGAGCAGCGTGATCTCCGCGGCGTTCCTGTCCGCGGGCCTGGTGGTGGCCAACATCTGGTACCAGCGGGCGGACAACGCCTTCTTCCGGGAGCCTCCCGACGCGATCCGGACCAGTTCCGGGCTCCCGACGGTGGCGATCCGCGGCCTGGCCGGGGCCGTGGCCGCGTTCGCCCTCTCCGTGCTCCAGTTCCCTGATCGCGACGAGCGTTGACCCCGGCTCCGGGCCACCCGGGTGGGCGGTTCTCGACCGGACCGTGCGGGCGCCCCACGAGCAGGGCGTACCGCCCCGTATACTTGTGGCTCGCCGACCGGGAGAGGTGGCCGAGCGGTTTAAGGCGGCCGTCTTGAAAACGGCTGGGCGCAAGCCCCGCGAGTTCGAATCTCGCCCTCTCCGCCACCAGCGCGGAACGTACAGGCGTCGTCGCTGCCGCGTGTCTGAGCAGGAGGCAAGGGTCCGTGCCGAAGACAGGCCGCTTCCTCGGCCTTCCCTACGACTTCCGTCCCCCGACCGTCGCCCGCATGCGGGCCGGTCTGTGGGATCCCGGCGAGCGTCGGGTCCTGGTTCCGAAGGCCTTCGGTTGGGGGTTCGACGTCAACGTCCACGCGCTGCTGCGGCGGATCCGCCTGATCCCGAGATCGTGACCACCGGGATGGTGCGGACGGTCGCGATGACGCCTCCCGACGACCCAGACCGAGGCGCACCTGGCGTCGGCGTCACCGTCCGGACCCAGCACAGCGGAGGCTCAGGCCGGCCATCCGTCGCGGGCACCAGGGGTTCCTCCCTGCCGGTGCGACGATGACCCGCTGGCCGGCGCGACGCGAGCCGCCCGGCTTCGACACCTACCCGGACGCTCTGCTATGCTCCGCGCGTCTGGGGAGGTGGCCGAGTGGTTGAAGGCGCTCGCCTGCTAAGCGAGTAAGGGGACCTAAATCCCCTTCGCGGGTTCAAATCCCGCCCTCTCCGCTCCAAACGCGACGACGCCCGCCCTCGCCGGCGGGCGTCGCCGGTTTTCGACCCCCACCTGCAAGACGGGTCCCGGCCCGTTGCGCCCCCGGTCCGTTGCGCCCCCGCTCGGCACTCCGCTATACTCCTCGGCGCGGAACGCCCTTCCGCCCCCGTGCCCGTAGCTCAGGGGATAGAGCGCTTGGTTGCGGACCAAGAGGTCGGGGGTTCAAATCCCTCCGGGCATACCCTTCGTACAGTCAGCTGGCGGTCCCAGTCGGTTCTCGGCCCCGACCCCCGACGTGCCGGCAAGTAAAGCGCAGAGATAGACCGGTAGACGGGCTTCCCGAAGAAGGGGAGTCCGTTTTGGTGTCCGCCAGGATTCCTCGACTCCATCGGTCTCACAGCCGAGGGCAAGAGCGCGAACGCGATGGGCCACTATCGAATGCGTTGGGATGGCGCCTGCGCCGCGACCGGTCCTGCACGTCATGGGTCGCGCGGTTCCGCTGCAATCACCGAGTCAGTGTCGGACTAGATGCGCAGCCGCCCCACACCGAACCCGAGGTTGCGGCGAACACCGCCCAGAGATCGCGCGCGGCGACGGGTCGCCTTCGGCGGGATGACATGTGCGGGTCGGACGACCGCGCTCCCTCGGCGGCGCGATCGATTTGGACGGTCGTGGTTGCCCAGCTTGCAGAATCCTCGCGCTGCGGCGCGATATGATCGTGGTGCACAGGCGAGATAGCCCGACTTCGCCGATCACTGGCGGCAGGATGGCGAGACACGATGTGGATCACGGTTCCGGCGACGGGACCCGAGCGATCGCTTGGCGACCCGGGTCCGCAGCCGCAAGACTCACCGGCGACCGGAGCCCTGCCGGACGCCGTCTCCGTCCTGGTTGGGCGCACGCAGGAGTCCGCCTCGGTGACGACGCTTCTGCTGCGTGAGGACGTCCGCCTGGTGACCCTGACCGGCCCCGGCGGCGTCGGTAAGACCCGCCTCGCCATGGACGTCGCGGGGACGATCGAACGGTGCTTCGCGCACAGCGTCTGCTTCGTCTCCCTGGCGCCGGCCCGCTCGCCGGGCTTGGTCATATCGGTCATCGGCCAGGCACTGGGCCTTGCCGACCCGGCCGTCTCGTCGGTCATCGAACGTCTTCGGTATCGCCTCGCGGAGCAGCCAGTCCTGCTGGTGCTGGACAACTTCGAACACGTGGACGCCGCCGCGCCCCTCGTGGCGGAGCTGCTCACCGCCTGCCCCCGGCTGCGGACGCTGGTCACCAGCCGGTCACGACTTCGGGTCGGGGGCGAGCACGAGTATCCGGTGCCCCCCCTGCGACTACCCGATCGCTCGGCGAATCCGGCTGCGTCAGATTTGGAGCGCACGGAGGCCGTCGCGCTGTTCGTCCATCGGGCACGGGCGGTTCTCCCCGACTTCGCCCTCGACCGGACCAACGCCGACACGGTGGCCGAGATCTGCCGCCAACTCGACGGACTCCCGCTGGCGATCGAGCTCGCCGCGGCGCGGTCCAAGGTCCTGTCTCCGCCCGCCCTCCTCGCTCGTCTCACGAACCGGCTGGAGCTGCTCACCGGAGGCATGCGGGACGTCCCCGCCCGCCTGCGGACGATGCGCGACGCCATCGCCTGGTCCTACGACCTGCTGGACGCCGACGAGCGAGCGCTCTTCCGCCGGATGGCGGTCTTCGCCGGTGGTTGGCCGCTGGCCGCCGCCGAGCACCTCGCGTCCCCAGGGACGGCGGACAAAGCTGTCCCGGGGAAACCGCCAGTCGCCGTGCTCGACGCCGTCTCGTCCCTCGTCGACAAGAGCTTCCTCCGGCGGAACGATGGACCGGACGGCGACCCGCGCTTCGGGATGCTCGAGACCATCCGGGAGTACGGGCTGGAGCAACTGGCCCACTGCGGCGAGGAGATGGACGCGCGCGCCGCACACGCGGCCTGGTGCCTGGCGCTCGCCGAGCGCTCCTCGTCGAACGGCGCAGACCTGGAGCGGGACCGCCGGCACCGCGACCAGGCCGCCGAGATGGCCAACATGCGCGGCGCGCTGGTGTGGCTCTCGGCGACCGGGCAGGGGGAGCAGGCGCTGCGGCTGGCGGTGGCGCTCACGCCCGTCTGGGAGGTGCACGGGCACTGGGCCGAAGGGCGCCAGTGGCTGGAGGCGCTGCTCGCGCGCTCCGCGGGCGAGGCGCAGACCGCATCGCTGCGTGGCCGGGCCTTCGCAGGGCTCGGCGCGCTCACTTCCAGGCTGCGCGACTTTGGACGAGCCGCGGACTGCTACGAGCAGAGCCTGGCTCTGGCGCGGGCCACCGGGGACGTGCGGGGAATCGCCTCCGCCCTCGACTGCCTGGGATACCTCGCGAACGACGAAGGAGATCGGCCCCGAGCGGAGTCCCTGCTGGCCGAGAGCCTCGCGCTCTATCGCGACCTCGGAGACGAGTGCGGCACGGCCAAGGTCCTGGACACCCTGGGCCTGGTCGCGATGCTCCATGGGGACCGTGCGCGGGCCGGTGCCCTCCTCGAGGACAGCCTCGCGCACTCGCGGTCCGCCGGCGAGCGATGGCAGGTGGCGATCACCCTCACGAACCTCGGCGTGCTGGCGAACCACGAGCGCGACTACGCACGCGCTCGCGTCCACCTCGAGGAGAGCCTCGCCCTCTCCCGGGCGATCGGCAACAACTGGTTGATCCCCCTCTGCCTCAGCTACCTGGGCCTGGTCGAGCAGGTCCAGGGTGACACCGATCGCGCGGCGGCCCTGTTTGCGGAGAGCCTGACCCTCTGCCGCGACCGGGGAGCGCAACTGCCCGCACCGCGGAACCTGGAGGGCCTCGCCGCTGTCGCCGTCACGCGCGGGCACTCCGAGCGGGCCGCACGCCTGTTCGGGGCGGCGCTCGCGATGCGGACCGCTATCCGGGGACCGATGCTGCCACCGGACCGGGCGATCTACGAGCCGATCGTCGCGCACCTGCGGCAGACGCTCGGCGAGTCGGCGTTCGCGGCCGCGTGGGCCGCGGGGCGGACCGCCCCGACCGGATCGGCGATCGACGAGGCCCTGGCCGTGGCCGCGGCACCGGCGGCTGTGCCCACGGGATCCGGGACCATCGCCGCGGCGGCCCTCCCCAGCCTCACGCCGCGTGAGCGGGCTGTGCTCCGCCTCCTGGCGGCGGGTCGGTCCGACCGAGAGATCGCCGTCGCGCTCTTCATCAGCCACCGCACCGTCCATCACCACGTCGCCAACGTCTATGCCAAGCTCGGGGTCCACACGCGCGCGGCAGCGGCCCGGGTCGCCGTCGGCGCCGGCCTCCTCGACGACGGCGCCGGGCATGCCGAGTAGGACGGTCCCCAGGAACTAGGCAATCAGAATGGGCAATCCGGCTGATGGCATTCTCGTCCACCCGCGCTAGATATGACTTGTCCGACAACCGATTCTCGCGTCGACGAGCGGCGACTCGAGCGCCGTGTTGGGCTATCACCGCCGCCCAATAGCGTCGAGCACCCGTCGGGACGCTGGTGACAACCCCTGGAGCCGGACGATGGGAGGACCAGATGGCATAGCCGGAAGGCACGTTCGCCCGCACCGCAATCCCACCGAGCGGTAAGGGCCTGGCCCGTGCCTCGCGTGGCGTCCCGGCCAGGTCACCCCGTCGAGGTGGCGAGCGCGACGATCGCCCACGACCGTCAGCGGTCGGTTCTCGGCAAGGAGTTCCACCCGATGACGACCCAGGAAGCGGCCCCGATATTCGACCCGGTCCGCTACAAGGAGACGACGCGCGCGCAGTGGCAGGCCGCCGCTGAGGCCTGGGACCACTGGACTCCGACGGTCCAGGCCTGGCTCGGGCCGGCAACGGGACTCATGCTGGACCTGGCCGCGATCGTACCGGGGTCGCGGGTCCTCGATGTCGCGGCCGGGGCGGGGGAGCCGGCGATCAGCGCCGCGAAGCGCGTCGGTCCAGCCGGGTCCGTGTTGGCCACCGACATCGCCCCGGACATCCTCGCGTACGCGCGCAGGGCGGCGGCGGCCCAGGGGGTAACGAACCTCCAGACGCGGGCCATGGATGGCGAGAATCTGGACCTGCCAGATGCGTCGTTCGACGCGGTCCTGTCGCGCGTTGGCCTGATCTATTTCCCCCACCAGCAGCGCGCGCTCGCCGAGGTCCGACGCGTCCTGGTACCCGGCGGTCGGATCGCGGCGATGGTCTACTCGACGGCGGAGAACAACCGTTTCTTCTCGATCCCGGTCGGCATCATCCGCCGGCGCGCCCAGCTGCCGCCTCCGCTGCCGGGCCAGCCCGGCCCGTTCAGCCTCGGCGGCGACGGGGCCCTGGAGGCAGCCTACCGCCGCGCCGGGTTCCGCGACATTGAGGTGCGTGTCGTCTCGGCCCCGTTGCGGATGGCATCGGCCGAGGAGTGCGTGCGGTTCCAGCGCGAGTCGTTTGGCGCTCTCCACCAGATGATGGCCGGCCTGCCGGACCAGGAGCGTGAGAAGACGTGGGACGCGATCACCCACGAACTCCGCCAGTTCGAAGGGCCGGATGGGTTCGAGGGTCCGTGCGAGATGATCGTCGGCGTCGGGACCAAGTAGTCTGCGGCGATCCATGGGGAGCGGTTGCCGTCCGTCGGGACTCACGCGCCCACATGACGGCACAACGAACACGACCGCGGGCAACCGTCGCGGTGCCGCTCGGACGGCGGCGACCTCCCAGTCCGTTTCCAGGGCGGGGCACTCGAGACCGGCCCGGTCGTCGCTCCCCGCCGGAGGTGAACCATGACCACCACGACCCCATCCATCGACCTTGCCGCCGTCAAGCGGCGCCAGCAGCAGACCTGGGCCGCGGGCGACTTCGCCGCGGTCGGGGCGACCCTCCAGATCGTCAGCGAGTTGCTGTGCGAGGCCGTCGACCTCCGTGCCGGGACGCGGGTGCTCGACGTGGCGACCGGCAGTGGCAACACCGCCCTAGCCGCGGCACGGCGGTTCGGAGACGTCGTCGGTATCGACTACGTGTCGGCCCTCCTCGAGCGGGGTCGGGCGCGCGCGATCGCGGAGGGCCTGCCGGTCGACTTCCAGGAGGGCGACGCCGAGGCGCTGCCGTTCGCCGACGCGTCGTTCGACGCCGTCCTCTCGTCCTTCGGCGTCATGTTCGCCCCCGACCAGGAGCGCAGCGCGCGCGAGTTGCTCCGGGTCTGCCGCCCCGGCGGGCGGATCGGGCTGGCCAACTGGACGCCCGACAGCTTCATCGGGGAGATCTTCCGGATCAATGCCCGGTACGTCCCACCGCCGCCCGGCCTCCAGCCGCCGGTACTCTGGGGCACCCAGGAGCGGCTCAAGGACCTCTTCGGCGACGATGTCGCCTCGCTCACGGTGGCGCGGCGTAGCTTCGTCTTCCGGTACCGGTCGCCGGAGCACTGGCTCGAGTTCTTCCGGGCCTACTACGGCCCCACGGTCAAGGCCTTCGAGGCGCTCGACGCGGCGGGCCAGGCGGCTCTGAGCCACGACGTCCTCGACGTTCTGGGTCGCTTCAACCGCTCCGGGGACGCGACGCTCGTCCTGCCCAGCGACTACCTGGAGGTCGTGGCCGTCCGGAACTGAGGCCGGGGGCGGGCGCCCACACCACCCGTCGCGCCGCCTCTCTCGCTGTCCTCGGCTGAGGCGGCGCCGTGACAGGAGGTGGCGGGCGATCCGCCCTACGGAGGTCCTTCCGGACGCTCCCCGCTCGACCGGTCGGCTGGCCGCCGGGGTGCCGCTCGTCCTCGGGTCGCAACCGGTCGACGACTCGCGACGTCATACCGACCGGTGGCCCGGGAGCCGTTCTCCCGAATTGCACAGCCACGGTGGCGCAAGATCACAGAGGCGCATCGCCGCGATGGACGTTCAAGACCGCGCGGGATTGGCCCGGGCTCTGGCGATCGCCTGCGGCGTGGCCGTCGTCGTCGGGGCTATCTTCCCCTGGTACCTCTCTGACCCCGGAGACGGCCACTCCGCCATCTCGCTCGGCCTGGCCGACGGTCTGAGCGGAGTTGGCGGCTGGACGATCGCGATCTGCGGCCTCTCGGCCGCGCTGCTGCTGTCGACCCAACCGCGCGGCGCCGACGCGCGCTCGCTGGTCGCGATTGTCCTCTTCGTCGTCTCGGTCCTCTGCGCCACCCAGGACATGCTGACCGTCTTCGACGAGTACGACGAGGCGCTGGGGCACGTCGGCTTCGGCCTCTGGGTGGTCGTCGTCGGCGGCACCGTCGGCGCGCTGGTGACCACGATCCATTTCAGCGTCGCGCCTCCGGACCCCGTCGCGTGGGAACAGCGGACCGACTCTCTCGCTGACCGGACGAGCGGTGAAGGGCGGACCCCCCTCGTCCGGTTATACGGTGCGAACACAGGCGGACCGCCGCGGCACGCGGATGCCGCGCTCGACCGCCACGCGGATACCTATATCACCTGATCTCACCTGAGCGGACCGATCGTAGGGGGCAGGCGGACAGCTTGACGCTGCGACGGTCGGTGGCCCTCCCGCCGTGGCCTCTGCTAAAATCGGGGGTGGACAGGTGTCCGAGTGGTTGAAGGTGCCGCTCTCGAAAAGCGGTGAGGTGATGAGCCTCCGTGGGTTCGAATCCCACCCTGTCCGCCCCTGGTCTGGGTCGTCTTGCCCGGCCGAGCCATCCTGGAAGGGTCGCATAGTCTGGCCTAGTGCGCGCGACTGGAAATCGCGTAGGCGGTAACACGCCTCGAGGGTTCAAATCCCTCCCCTTCCGCCCAGAGACGGCGACGCCCGGCCCCTCGGCCGGGCGTCGCCGTCTCTCGGTAGAGGCCTTTGGCGTCTGAG
>CADCWG010000242.1 GCA_902806335.1 uncultured Thermomicrobiales bacterium
AAACGACGCTCTTCCGATCTCGGGGAGCGGGCCTGAGCACCGATCCTCGGCGCCCGCCGCGCTTCCTCGCGCGGCCGCGTCCCGTCGTCCTCCGGCGGCCAGGCGCGGGGGGCTTAGACGACGAGCAGCCGGCCGGCCCCACCGCCCGGCGCCCACGGGGTTCCGCCGCCGGGGTGCACCCCCGCCGCCGCATCCGCTTGCCACGACAGGGCCGAGCACGACGAGGGAGGCGCCCGCGCCAGCACTCGACGCCGGAAGTCGGCGACCCTACACTCGCCGCCATGGCGATCGCGGCGGTCAGCAAGGGCGCCGGTCGCGCCCGGCGGGGGGCGACGCGGTGAGGGACCGCACGCTCCGCCGCCTGGTGCTTTTGGCGGCGCTGATGTCGCTGGGCCACCACGTCGACCACGCCGTCCGCGGCAACCACGTCGGCTGGCCCCTCACCGCCGAGGTCACCCCCTTCACCTACAGCCTCGGGGTCTACCCGCTCATCCTGCTGGGGTTCGTCCTGTCGCGGTCGGGCCGGGTGGGGCCGGGCTACTGGGCGCTCCTGTCGGGGGCGGGCGCCCTCTTCGTGGCCGCGATCCACGCCGGCCCCGGCGCCGTCGAGCCCCCGGCCGACATCGTCGACCCCCACGAGCCGCGGATCCTCGGCTGGCTCGCCCTCGCCTGGCTGGTCGGCTTCGGCGCGGTGCTCGTGGCGAGCTGCCTCTACGAGACGCGCGCGTGGTGGCGGGCGCGGCGGGAGCGCGGGTCGTAGAAGACGATCAGCCGGCGCAGCGCGAGCGCGAGCCCCTGGAGCCGCGCGACCTCGGCCTCGCGGCGGGCGATGTCCTCCTCGGTCTGGGCCAGGTCGCTGCGGAGCCCGGCGATCGCCTCGGGGCTCACGGCCGCGCGTCCATCTCGGCGACGAGGTCGGCGTAGACCTCCTCGGGCGTCCGGTCCGGGACAAACACCCACTCGACCAGGCCGTCGGGGCGGGTGCGGAAGACGAGCGGCCCCCGGACGACCCCGGTGCGGTCGCCGCCGTCGGCGACGAGGGCGACCCACCCGTCGCCCCGGTGGTCGCACCGGACGGCGTCGGCGTGCCGCGCCCAGTCGAGGCGTCGGTCGATCACCGCTTTTCCTCGGGCCGTCCCGCATCGGCGCGTTCCTGGGCCACCGGGGGCGATCGCGGCGCTGCTCGCCAGGCGGCGGGCCGGCCGCCGCATCGGGCAAGTTCCGGCTCCGCGCTCAGTGGGCCCGCACGCGGGCGAATCGTTTGCCCGCCACGTCGGCGAGCTGGATCTCTACGCGTGGGAAGCCGGCGTCGTTGAGCAGTCGTTCGATCTCGGCGGCACTGTAGAAGGCGTTGCGTTCCTGCCGCCGGGCGAACGTTTCGGCGCGGCGCACCAGCTCCTCGTGCGGCAGGGGCGAGACGCCCGGCCACCACGGCGCCGCCGCGGCGGCAATGCCCGCCCAACGGGCCGCCGCCGTCTCGGGCGGCACGGGCTCCGTCGGCGCGCCCTCGTGGAGCCGCACCGTCGTGAGCGCGCAGCCGCCGGGCCGGAGGGAGGTGCGCCACGCCCGCAGCAGGTCGCGGAGCTGGTCGGGCGGGAACCGCGGCAGGAAGGCGTCGCTGACGATCGCGTCGTACGCCTGCTCGGGGCGGTGCGCGGTCGCGTCCTCGTGGAGCAGCTCGGGGGCCTCGGCGCCGAGACGGCGGGCGTACCAGGCGCCGGCGACGAGCGGGGTGCGGCACCAGTCCAGCAGCGCGACCCGGGCCCGTTGGCCCAGGGCCCCCAGGACGTGGGCGTACATCGAGTAGTCGGCGCAGCCGCTGACGAGCACGCTGACCCCGTCGCGGTCCTCCGTTTGCCGCCGTAGGGCCTCGACGAAGAAGTCCGCGTGCCACCCCGGGCTGGAGACCAGGTTGAGCAGCCGGAGGTACTGCCAGGACCCGTGGTACCAGCTGCAGTCGTCCCCGTCCTCCCGCCGGCAGGTCCACGGGGCGACGGCGTCCAACCAGGCGCTGCTTTCCGCCAAAGGCTCGCTCAGCATCGTCGTCGAGCCCCCCCCTGACCGATGGCGACGAGCGAATCCCCCGCGGGCCTTGTAGCCCACCGCGCCCCGCGGCGCAAGCCGGGTGCGCCATGCGTCCCGGACCCGTCCGTGCCCGAGAAGGGGCGGTACCGGTCGTCGCCGCCCGAGCGCGCCGCGGGCGGGTCCGTCGGGGCATCCGGGGTGCGGGACCGGCCGGTCGCCGCCGGTGACGGTGGCGACGCCCGGGAGCGCCACGGCCGTGCCGAATGGCGTTCTGCCTGTCCCCCACCGTACCGCTGACCCCTCGCGGTTGCCGTCACCGCCCGCCCAACGTTGACCGCGCCCGGCACGTTGTCGTCGACGTGCACCACCCGCGCCCGCTCGGCCATCACCGCCCCTCCCCGGCCCGCGCCGGCAGCTCCACCACCGTCGCCCGCTCGTGCAGCGCCGAGGTTCGGGAAGGCGTCCACGCGACCGGCCACGGCAGCGTCGCCTAGCGCCGGTACCGCTCCTTAAGCCCGTCGTCGACCGCCCGTGGCTCCCAGCCGTCCATGGCGGCTGCCTGCAGCTAAGGGCTGGCCACAACGCCGGGCGGCGCTCCCGCCCCGGCCCCGTGGCGCCTTGACGGGGGTGCCCTTGGCGCCGATGCTGGCCGAGACCCCGCGCGGACCCACAGGAGGACCAGCATGACCACGCCCACGCCCACGACCGCGCCCGCGACGCCGCCGCGGTTGCTGGCCGCGGTCCCGGCGCTGCCGGTGTCCGACGCGCGCCGCGCGGTCGCGTTCTTCGAGGAGGCCCTCGGCTTCGAGGAGCTCCGCCACGCGGGGGAGGGCCTGGGGATCCTGCGCCGCGACGCCGTCGAGCTGCACGTCTGGGTCGCGGACGGCAGCGCCCCGGGCGCGGAGCGGGCGCTGGCCGGTTCGGGGTCGTGCCGGATCGAGGTCGTCGGGATCGAGGAGCTCTACCGGCGCTGCCGGGACCTCGGCGTCGTCCACCCCAACGCGCCGCTGCAGGACCGGTGGTGGGGCACGCGGGAGTTCGGCGTGCTCGACCCCGACAACAACCTCATCGGCCTCTACGAGCGGTCGCCCGCGACATCCGCCGACCCGGCCACCGTCGCCCCCTAAGGCGGCGACGGGCGCGGTGGGGCACCAACCGGTGGTTGCCCCGCCCGTCGACGAACGTCCGGCCGTCAGGCTCCGCGCCGCACATCGGGCGGAGATCGCGCAACCGGATCGCCGGCATCAGCCGCGCTCCCCGTTGACCAACGCGCACAGCACGTCGGCGTGGCAGGCCGGCTCGGCCTCGCCGTCGTGCCGGCCCCAGCAAGCCAGCGGTTTGCCCCGCAGCATCGGCGCGATCCGCAGGAGCTACGGCTGCGTCGCCAGCCACCGCCGGTAGAGGGCGACGGCCTTGGCGTGGTCGCCGTGGACCTCGCCGAGCCGATAGGGGTTGCCGAAGGGCGACGCCTTGATGCCCCGCCGGGGAACCGCCCGGCCGACGTAGACCGCGCC
>CADCWG010000243.1:0-318 GCA_902806335.1 uncultured Thermomicrobiales bacterium
GCTTCCCTAAGGCCCGATCTGCGATCCAAGAACGGCTCGACAATGGGGAAGACCGATGGCGCACGGCCGTCTTTTCCCGTCAAGCCGTCTCCACCCATGCGTCGCAGACACCAAGAGTCAGTGTGAGAAGGAGACCCCATTTTCGCTTCCGGGCGCGGACGGGCGGTCGGTTCAGGCGGCGGGCTGGGCGCCGCCGGGGAGGGGCGTGACGTCGAAGTTTTGGTCGAAGATCCCGTCGGGGTCCCACGCCCTCTTGACAGCGCGGAGCCGCTCGAGCGTCGCCGGCGGGAAGGCGTCCAGGACGCGCTCGGGGGCGTG
>CADCWG010000243.1:328-3534 GCA_902806335.1 uncultured Thermomicrobiales bacterium
CCCCGCCAACGGACCGGACCTGCAACATCCCGCCGAAGCCGTCGCGCACCAGTCGCCCGAGCCGTTCGGCGAGCGCCCCGTCGAGGTGGTCGGCGAGGCCGGTGTGCGCCCGCGCCTGCTGCTGGCCGCCGTGGGGGGCGTCCGTCGGGGTCACGACCGCCGCGTAGGGGGTCAGCTCGGCGCGGTGCCCGGCTACCGGCGCGAACCGCAGGAAGGGCCCGAGGGCGTGGGCGGCGGCGTCCGTGTCGTAGCCGGCGAACACGATGGTCGCCTGCGCCGTCGTGCGGTCCCCGCCGAACAGGTAGAGGAAGGCGGAGACCTCGCGGGGGGCTTGCTCGACCGTCGCGCCCCAGTCCTGTAGGAACCGCGCGGTGTCGCCGGCCTCGTACAGCACTGTGGCGCGCACGACGACGGGCACAGGGACGGCGCGGAACTCGAAGGAGGCCACGATGCCGACGTTCGCCCCGGCGCCGCGCACCGCCCAGAAGAGGTCGGGGTCCCGGTCGGCGTCGACCCTGCGCAGGCGGCCGTCCGCGGTGACGACGTCGGCGGAGACGAGGTGGTCGATGGTCAGGCCGTGCGCCCGGCCCATGAGGCCGATGCCGCCGGTGGTGGCGAGCCCGCCGACGCCGACGTCCCCGGAGTCCCCGGAGCTTATGGCGAGCCCCCACGGGTAGAGCTTCCGCGCGACGTGGCCCCAGCGCGCGCCCGGGCCTATCCGCACCGCGCGGTCGTCGGAACCGCCACGCTCGACCGTATCGAGCGAGCCCAGGTCGATCACGGTGCCGCCGTCGTTGGTCGAGACGCTGCTGATGCCGTGGCCCCCGCTGCGCACGGCGAACGGCGAGCCGGCGTCGCGGGCGAAGGCAAGCGCGTCGACGACCTCGCCTGCGGAGCGGGGCACGACGACGGCGGCGGGGGAGCCGGTGGCCGTGTAGACGTGGCGGACACCCGGGTAGCGCCCGTCGCCGGGACGGATGATGTCCAGCCCGTTCGCGCTCATGGCCGCGTCGGCGCGGTCGGACGCGGGCCGGAGTCGCGGTCGACGAAGTAGTGCAGGACGGTCCCGGCGAGCCGGCCGCTGCCCGCTACGAGCTCGGCGACGTGGAATCCGACGTCGGCGGAGGGGATCCATGCGGGGTCGTCGATACCCGCGAGTTGGCGCGGCCGGGTGCGGATCATGCCCAGGATCACCTCGTAGACGCGGGGCCCGCGCCCGCCGACCTCCTCGGCGATCGTGCGGGTCATCGACTTCGTGGCGGCGGCGCTGGCGGCGACGCCGCCGGCCCCGGGGAACGGGATGTCGGAACTGAACCCGTTGAGCTGCGCGATCATCCCCGACGGCGCGACCGCCGGGACCAGGGCGCGGTAGGCGCGGAAGACGCTCGTCTGGTTGGCCGCGACCAGGGCTTCCCACTCGTCGTCGGTGTGGTCGAGGAGGCCCTTGCGGCCCTGATCCCCCCAGTCCGCTATCGCGATCACGACGCCGTCGAGGAGGCCGTGGTCGCCAACCAGGTCGTCGACGACCTCCTCGAGACCGGCGCCCATGACGTCGAGGGGACGCACGACGAGCTTCGGGTCGTCGACACGGGCGGCCAGGTCGTCGAGTTTGGCCTGCGTGCGAGCGGTGGCGACGACGGTGGCGCCGCCGGCGAGCAGCGCCCGGGTGACGCCCTCGCCGACGCCGCCCGCGCCGCCGACGACCAGGACGGTCTTGCCGGAGAGGTCGGTGCCGTGCTGCGCCCACGCGGGCAACGAGATGGTATCGGTCATGGTGGCTCCTATGGTTTGCGGGCCGGTTGGCCCTGGTTCTTGTCGGCGGGTCCGCGCCGGGCGTCCCCGCCAGCCGCCGGGGTCGAGGACTCCGCCGTCCGTCCGACGTGCTCGAGGAGCACGCCGAGGGCGTCGTCGAGGTGCCCGAGGCGGTCGCCGTCGAGGGCGTCGGCGAACCACCGTTTGGCGGATCGCAGGTGGGGCCCGATGGCCCGCCGGTAGGCGGCCCGCCCCTCGTCGGTCAACGCGATCGTGGCGGCGCGCCCGTCGGACCCGTCGCCGCGGCCACGGGCTACGAGCCCGCGCTTCTCCATCCGGCGAAGCTGGTGCGACAGGCGGCTCGTGTCCCAGTCGATGGCCCGCGCGCACTGCGACGGCCGCATCGTGCCGTCGGCCCGCATCGACAGCTCGGCGAGCACGGTGAACTCGGAGTCGGTGAGCCGGGCGTCGTCCCAGAGATCGCGCCCCACCTCGCGGTGCACGGTCTCGGCGAGCAAGACGAAGTTCTGCCAGACCCGAAGCTGCTGCTCTGTCATTTTTGTTGACATGTCAGTAATATTATCATGAAATCGATGACGCGTCAACAAGAATTCCTCGTGCTACGTGTCGCTCAGCTCTACGAGGCGGGCGTCGGGGACGTTCTCGACACGGACGTCGCCCGCGCCGTACGTGACGGTTGCGCGCATGGTGGTTTACATAGGGAAGACACACCGCGTGCCTTTTGAAAGCTCGAACCACAACTCTTACTCATATCTCTGCGCCAGAGTATGCCGCTCTTTAGCACATAGATGATGCCGGTGAATGCCGCGCGATCAGAGAACCGTAGCCTGCCGCCCTTGGACTTGGGCGGTTCTTCTGGCAACAGCGGCTCCACGAGCTGCCAGAGCTCGTCGCTCACCAGGCTATCCATCATTTCCGCCACCTGCCTTTGTTTGGCTCTTTGAGCGTGCGGGTTCCGTCGAGACATGTCGCTCAAGCGCGCTGACGTTCAGCCCGGCCGCTACCGCGAACAGAGCGCCGAGCGCCACGCAAACCGTAATGAGGCCAGCTCCTTGTTGGTCCACGAAACCCGAAACCAGAAGGGGGAACTGCGGTCCCAAAGAAGCGCCGATGAACAGAATGAAAGCGTAGAGGGAGACCGCTGCGCCTCTTTTCCCGGGGGGAGCTAGCGAGCCGACAAGCGCGATCACGCTCGGCACGGCAAAGCTCACCCCGGCGACGAATACCACGCTTGCAGCCACCAGCAGCCAGATTGCACTCTCACCAACTCGCCCCGTCCCGGGGGCGTACCATCTTGGGTGGCCACAATGGTACCGCCACGCGTTCTGGTCGGAGCAATGGGCAGCACGGTCTTGCGTCCGATCGACCTCTAGCATGCGGATGTTGTCTGTTTTCGGCTGACGGTGCTTCGCTATCCGCCGAGGAGGCAGCGG
>CADCWG010000244.1 GCA_902806335.1 uncultured Thermomicrobiales bacterium
CCGGCGGCTGCGCCGCCGGAGCCGCCTGTCCGGCCGGACGCTCGAAGTCGGCTGCCGTCACCGGCGCCTGGGCGCGGCCACGCCCGCGCTCGGCCGGCCCGATGTCCCCAGCGCGCTCGGCCTGCGCCGTCTCCAGCCGCGTCTGGCCGGCGATCGCCGCGTCGGCGATGCCCGCGGTCAGCAGGCGGAGGGCCCTAATCGCATCGTCGTTGGCCGGGACCAGGTAGTCGCTGTCGTCGGGGTCGCAGTTGCTGTCGGTGAGAGCAATCACGGGGATGCCGAGGCGCCGCGCCTCGAGGACCGCCAGGTGCTCACGCTTTGGATCGACGATGAAGACCGCGCCGGGCAGCTGGGTCATGTCCCGCATCCCGCCGAGGGTGCGCTCCAGCTTCTCCAGCTCGAGGAGCTTCGTCGCCGCCTCCTGCTTGGGCAGGAACTCGAGCTCGCCGCGCTCGGCCTGGCCCTGGAGCTGCTTCAGCACCCGCAGCCGCGCCCGGATGGTGACGAAGTTGGTCAGCGTGCCGCCGAGCCAGCGGCGGTTGACATAGAACTGGTTGGAGCGCTCGGCCTCGCGCTGGACGATGTCCTGGGCCTGCTTCTTCGTGCCGACGAAGAGGACCTTCCCGCCGCGGGCGGTCAGGTCGGCCAGGAAGTTGTGGGCGTTCTCCAGCAGGACGACGGTCTGCTGGAGGTCGAGCACGTGGACGCCGTTGCGCTCGGTGAAGATGTACGGCTTCATCTTCGGGTTCCAGCGCTTCGCCTGGTGCCCGAAGTGGACGCCCGCCTCCAGCAACATCCGGAGGGCGACGCCGCGCGGCTGGCCGTAGGTGCTCGGCTGGGGGCGGGCAACGGGCGCCACGGCGGGCGCGGCGGCGGGGCGGTCGAGGACGGTGGTGGCCACGGTTCGGATGCCTCCTGGCTGCGGAACGGTGTTGCGCCTCCGCGCCCATCACCCCCGGTCTGGACCGCTCCCACGAGGAGATGTGGCACACCCGACCGGGTCCGAGCGCGTGCGAAATGACGGCCCAGCTCTCGCTGGGCCGCCGATCAGTATACCACCCGTTCATCGTCGGACAGGGACCGTAAGAAGGGTCCTTGGGAGCTACGCGGGGGAAGCGTGCGCCCGGACGACCACGACACCGGTTGCCCAGCCCGTCACAGGCTCGGCCGTGCCGCCCCGAGGCCTACGGTGCCGCGTCGATGGCGGTATCGACGACATAGCCCTCGTTCCCCTGGTCGTCGGAGACGCGATACCAGGACAGACCGCCCGACGATTCGGTGGGGCCGCCCAGGATGGTCAGCGCGTCGCCCTCCGCGAGCTCGCGGACCAGCGTCGCGTCGGACGACGTGTCGTCTCGCAGGTTCGCCCCTTCGGGGTTCGACACGACGACGGCGTCGCCCTCGACGAACTCCCCCTCGACGCCCGTCTCGCCCGCGTCCGGGTCCTCATCGGCCGCGGCGGTGTCGGCGGGCGGGGTCTCCTCGGCGGCGGGGGCCTCGGTGGCCGTCTCCTGGCCGGCCCCGGCCGCCGCCCCGGTGGGTGTCGGCACGACGGCTGCCTGGTTGCCGGCGGGCTGCGTCCCGGCCTGCGGAGTGATCACGATGGTGGGTGAGGCGACGGGCGGCACGGTCGGCTGGACGATGACCTCGCCGGCGACGGGTGCCGTCGGTTCCTCGTCGCTGTCGTCGCCGATCAGACCCTGCGTCCAGAAGACGAAGAGGCCAAGGAGCAGTAGCAAGCCGACCACCGGCAGCGCGATACGCAGGTAGTCCGTCCAGTACCGCTCTTCGGGTTGGTAGCTTACCGTGCGCTCTTGACCCGCCGGGCGACCTGCGCTTCGTGCGGGCACGTACTGGACCTGGTCGCCCTCGTCGTCGAAATCGTCGCCCGCCCCGCGGCCCCCTCGGGGGCCGAACGTGCCGCCGGAGCCGCTGACACCCCCCGCGCCGGCGCGGGCCGGGCGCTCGGACCGGCCGCCCGATCCCGCCGGCTGGCCGTACCCGGAGCCGGGCCCGCCGCTGGTAGCCAGCATCGAGCCGGCGCCGACCAGGGATGGACCGGCGGGGAGCAGACGCCGCACCGTGGGACGCGGCAGCGACCAGCGGCCGCCACGGCGGTGGCGCCCCTGGGCCTGGCCAGCCACGCCGTGGGCCGCGGGGTCGAGTTCGGTCGTCTCCATACCGGCTGGGTCGCGGTCGCCGTCTGGAACGTGTCGCGGGGCGGTCACGGTTGGGCTCGTCCCCTTCGTGGTGGCGGCGATCGTCGCGGCGGGGAGGGCCACGCTGGCCCTCGCGGTGGGTTCCGGTTCGAGGGGCTCCCAGTAGCTCCCCGTGCCCGACCCGCATCCCAGCTCGTCCTGGTCGACGAGGTGGCTCTGCTGCGGCGAGAAGAGGCGCGGGTTGCGGCACCAGCCGCGCCGCCGCAGCGGCGACGGCTCGTAGTGCGTGCAGGTGGAGCACTTTCGCCCGGTCATCGGCAGGGCCCCTCCGCTCCGGCGTGGTCACGCCAGCCGCACCATCAGGTCCTCGGCGTCCGCGCCCACGCTCGGGAGCGGGACACGGCGGAGGACCACCAGGATGCGGGATTCCGTCGGCCCGACGGCGGTGCGAGCAGGGCCGCCCGAGTGTAGCACGGCGGCCGGGCCACCCCGCCAGCGGGGACGGCCCGGCCGCCGCCGGCCACGGTCGCCGTCGGGTCCCGCCTCCGACCTGCTCGTCGCGCTACTCGTCCCGCGGCGTGTCGCGCTGCTTGTCCCGCGGCGTGTCGCGCTCGCGGTCCCGGTCGCCCGGTGCCGGCTCGTCGCCCTCACCCTCCCAGGGCTGCTCCGGGCCGCCGAATCGTCGGATGAAGGTGCTCGATGGGTTCGTCCCGGGGCCGGTGTTTCCCAGCCCGGCGCTTGGACCCGACGACGGACCGGGCGTGGGGGAGACGGCGGCCGCCGGAGCGGAGGGGGGCAGGCTCGGGGCCGAGGACGGCTCGCCACCTGTCGGCCGGGCCGGCGGACGGCCCTCGAGCCTGGCGGCCCCGCCGCCGTTACCACCGGCGATGGAGGCGATCGGTCGCGGGGCGGGCTTGCTGGCGAGACGCTGGTCGGGCTGTGCCATGACCAGCTGGCCCTCGTAGAACGCCCCCTCGTTGACGACCAGGGTGTCGGTGGTGACCCGACCCCGCACGCGACCGCTGGGCATGATCTGTAGGCGGCCGCGGCACTCGACCTCGCCGTCGAGCTCGCCGGCGATGGTCACGCTCGCCGCCTGGATCTTGGCATTGACCCGGGCACCCTGCGCGACGAAGACCGTGCCCTCGCATTCGATGGTGCCCTTGACCTCGCCGTCGATCCGCAGGTCCTTCTGCGAGCGGTAGGTGCCGTCGAAGTTGGAGTAGCGGTCGATCAGGCTGATGGCCTCGGCGGCATCGCCGCCGGCTGTGGCCAGGTACTCGCCAGGGTCGGCGCTCCGCATGGACATCGTCGGTCCTCTCCCTCGGTGGTCGTGTCCCGGCCGGCCCGCGCCCGCCGCCTCGTCCCGTCCCCGGCGCGCCACGCGGGCGCCGGGCACTTAGCGGCGGGCGCCCCCGCGCAGGGAACGCCGCTGGGCCGTCTCCGACGTCGCCCCCGGGGCCACGCCTGATGTCGCCCCTGAGGCCACCCCTGAGGTGGGTGCCTCGACGGCCTCGCTGGAGCTCATCCGCAGCTGGCCGCTGATCACCGCGCCCTGGTGGACGATGAGCGTCGGGGCGTGGACGTCGCCGGAGACCCGGCCTTCGGGAAGCACTTCGAACCGCGCCGAGGCCCGGACCGTCCCCTTCATCTCCCCGGCGACGATCACGTTGGCGGCGGCGATGGTCGCGTCGACCTCAGCGTGCTCGGCGACAAAGACATCGTCCTTGGCGGTGATGTTGCCTTCGACCTTGCCGTAGACGTGGACCGACCCGTCGGAGTTCAGGTCGCCCGTCCAGCTCGTGTCGTGCGAGACGACGCTGGCTCGGCCGTCGCCGGCCGACGGGAGAACCGGCATCGCCGGGGCGATCGGCTCCGGAAGGCTCGGCGCCGCCACGGCAACCGGGGACCCGGCCGCCGGCTCGACGTCCGCCTCCTCGTCGTCGGAATCGGTCGCCTCAAGACCGGGGTACCCGTAGCCGCGATCCCGCCGACCCGGGGGCGCGTACCCCCGCCCCGGGGGCGTCGGCGTCACCGCTTCGGGCGGCTGAAACTCCTCATCGGGGTCCGGATCGTAGCCGGCCTCGTCGCTCTCGGGATCGTTGCCGAGCTGCTGGCGGAGCGCGCTGATCTGCTTCTGGAAGGCGTCGTTCTTGTTATCCCTGCGGAACATCGCGTCCCCCTGGTCTCGGTAGGCGCCACCCGGCGCCGCCGCTCCGCGACATGGTCCCCCGCGTGAACCCGCCGCCCACCCACCGGTTGTCTGCGCGGCAGGCAGTCGGCGCCACGGTCCGACCGTGGCGTTCGCCCAGCGTCGCGGTCCGACCGGTCTCCCGGCGGCGACCGTGGACCCGTTGGGTGTGTACGTACACCATACCACGCGCGGTACGTGCCGTGAACCCGGCGGCATCTGCCGCCGCGCCGCGCCGCGGGTGACGTCGGCGGTGATCGCCGCCGAGCGCGGCACAACCGTGACGGAAGGCGGAAATCGCCCGTGCGGTCACGCGGCGTCGGACGGGCGTGGGGTTCGGTTCGTCTGGGGAGGGGAGGGGGTACGCCCGGCAGGACTCGAACCTGCGGCCTCTTGCTCCGGAGGCAAGCGCTCTATCCGCTGAGCTACGGGCGCGTCTGGCCGAGTATAGTCCCCCGCCACCGTCCGAGCAACGCCGACCGGGCGGCCCTCCTCCCCTGGCCCGCGCCGTGCCCGCCCGGCGTCGACCGACGCCGGCTGGGAAGATCAACGTCGCGGCGCCCCGCCCGGATTGGTCGTCCGCACGACCGCCCGCCGGAGGGTGGGTGGGGCGTCGCCGACGGACGGGCGCGACTCCGTCGAGGGGCGGCGGCATCCGCCCTGCAATCGTCTCGCCGGCGGACAGCCGACGACCTCCTCTGGGCGAGGGGCGCGGCAGGTCTCGGGCGTGGGCGGCTTGTGGGACGCCGCCGCGACATGGAGGGGGAGGCGATGAGTTTCAGCGGCGAGCTACGGACCCTGGTGGCCCGACACGGCGATGAGGGTCTCGAGTTCGAGCGGTCGGGCTACCGGGTCTCGCTCAATCCGGTCGGCTCGAAGTTCAACGAGGTCGGGTTCATCCTCTGGGGGTCGGAGGACGGGGACTGGTCGCCGATCGTGACCGGGAGGACGGCCGGCGACGGTCTGGCCGTCGACGATCCGACCTACGACGGCGACCTGCTCGACCTCGAGGCGGTCCTCCGCGCCGTCGTCACCTGGGGTCCGGCCCGCACCCCCGTCCGCCGCTAGGCAGCCGCCAGGCGCGTGGCGCGGCTCGCGGTGACACCCGGGTCCCGACGCCTCACCCCGCGGGGCATGTCCTGCCTCCGGATAGTCGGCCCGTCGCCCAGCTGTGAACGGCTCCGTGGGGTCTCTGACGACGCGCGACCGCTCCCGGTCCCGTTCGCTCCCGGCGGAGATGGCCCGGTCGTCGGGCGACCTGGCCGGGCGATGCACCTCCGGCCAGGCGGGTCCTGGCCGGGAGCCGAAGGGGCGACGGGAAGAGTGCCGGGCGACTCCAGCGCCCTCACGGTCTGGCCGGGTCAGCGCATCGTCGACGGCAGGATGCCCAGCTCGGCGCGGTACTTGGCGACGGTTCGGCGGGCGATCCTGATCCCCTCCTGCAGCAGGAGGTCGCAGATCCGGCGGTCGGTCAGGGGCTGCCCGGCCTTCGCCTCGCGCTCGATCAGCTCCTTGATCACGTCCTTGGTGCTCAGCGACGGCGTGAAGAAGTCGCTGAACGGGACGACCTTACGCGACGGCAGCATCACGTACTTGTTCGCCGTCGCCCGGCTGACGGTCGACTCGTGGACGCCGACCTGCTGGGCGACCACCGCGCGGGTCAGCGGCCGCAGCTCTCGGACGCCCCCGCGAAGGAAGTTCTCCTGCAGCTCGCACAGGCACTGGCTGATCTTGAGCAGCGTCTCGCGGCGCTGCTGGATGTTGGAGATGAAGAGCTTCGCCCGGCTGGCGTACTGGCGGACGTGGTTCTTGTCGTCCTCGCTCGCCGTGCCCACGAACCGGGCCACCGCGCCGACGGGGGCGGCCACCGCGGGCGCCGCGGCCCCGTTGGCGCCGGCGGTCCCGTCGGCACTCGCGGTCTGGCTCGCGGTCTGGCGCGCCGTCGCTTCCGCGACGCGCCTGGCCCTCGCTCGTGAGGGCGCGTGCGCCTTTGGCGCCTCGGCGGGCGCGGTGGCGGCGTGCGCCTGGATCTGGACCGTCGCGGTGCTCCCCAGGGCCGCTCCTGGCGCCGGCCTTGGGGCCGGCGCCACCGCCGTTGCTACCGCGGCCGCGACCGGCTCGGGCCGCGAGTCGACCACCTTCGACGGCACGGGTGCCCAGCCGTTTCCCTGGCCGCGCGCCTGGTGGCGCTGGGCGTAGACCCCCGTGATCACCGCCCCACCGCGCCGCCGGCCGACGCCGTCGGCGAGGCGCTCGTAGACGGGGTTCATCCGGAGGTGGAAGTGCTTGGCGTCGACGACCTCGACGACGAGCTCGTCGTCCTTGATCGAGATCACGACATCGGGCGCCACGTAGGCCGCGTCGGTCGGGCTGCGCCAACTCTTGGCCTGCTGGGTCTGGAGCGGGAACGGGTTGAGGAACTGGCGGATGAAGTCGCGCGACTCTTCGACCTCCTCGGTGGTGAGGTCGAGGTCGCGGGCGATCTGGCCGTACTTGTGGGCGCCGAACTCGGGGAGGTGGGTGGCGATGATCCGCGCCACGTGGGGCGGGACATCCTGGCCCGATTCGAGGAGGTAGCGGATCTGGAGGAGGAGGCACTCCTGGAGGTCGCGGGCACCGACACCGACCGGCGCGACGTCCTGGATGACCTCGAGCACCGCCTCGATATCGACGCGCTCCCAACCGATCAGGGCTGCCACGTCGTCCAGGTCGACGGTCAGGAACCCGCGCTCGTCGAGGGCGTCCACGAGATACTCGGCGACGGCGAACTCGTGCGGCTCGAGGACAGTCCGGGCGTCGGCGAGGATCTGCTCGGGCAGGCTGAGGTCGGAGGCGACCAGCGTCATCGGGTCGAACTCGTCGCCGTCCTCCCTGAGCATGGTGGCGGTGGTCATCTGCTCGGGGAAGTCCTCGTAGGACTCGATGTCGCTGGTGCTCTTCTGGCTGACGAGGCAGATGGGGCAGAAGGTGCCGTCGAGCACGCTGCCGCAGAGCGGGCAGGAGTGGCGGTCTTCGACGTCCAGCGCCGGGTTGGCGTCCATCTCGGCGGCGATGACGTCCTCGAGCTCCATCCGGGAGAGGCTGAGGATGTAGTTGGCCTCGATCAGGCTGGGCGATACCCAGGCCCGCATCTCCTGGCCGAGGTCGTAGCCGTGCTCCATTCCCGCCATGCGTCGCTGCTCCTGTGCTGGTGGCTGGTCGTCCCCGACGTCGGCCTTCGGCGGCCGCGCGGGGCTGGGCCGTTCCGGCCATGCCGGCGCCCCATCGACGGCGGGGGCCCATACGTCGGGCCGATCCCGGTTCGAGACGGCGACTTCGGAGGCGTCGGGTCGCGATCGCCGGCCGCGCGGTCGTGGCCGCCGCAGCGGCCCGGGCAGGGGCCGCTGCGGCACGGTGCGCGGTGAAGGGTCCCGGGGCTCGTCTGAGGGGACCGGCGGTTCGCGGGACCGACCGGGCGACGGGAGCGGCCGCGGCGGCCGGTGCCGGCGGCGGGGAGTGATCCTGTTCCCGAGTATAGCCACCCCGTGGCCAAGGTGGCAACGATCTTGCGGGAGTTAAGGCGATAACAGAACAGATGTCCTACTTCGTAATCGTCTCGGACCCGCGGTGGGCAAGCGTTTCGCCCGAGAGAATCAGGGGTTCGACGGCCCGGCGGCTGTCCAAAGCCCCGCAGCGAGCGATATCATGCGCGGTGTTGGTCGTCTTCGATGCGCCCACCGCGCGTCGCGGTCGCGATAGGGACCCAGCGTTGAGGAGACCACCCCGGGCGGTACCCGCACCATGAGACGCACGTTCCGCCTCGGCCGGATCTACGGGATCCCGGTCAGCATCCACCCCTCCTTCGCCCTCGTCCTCCTCTTCGTGGCGCTCGACCAGCGCCGGATGGGCGGGGGCGGCCCCTCCGCGTTCGCCTTCGCCTTGCTCCTCGTGCTGCTGGTCTTCGCCTGCGTGGTGCTCCACGAGCTGGGGCACAGCTTCATGGCGATGCACTACGGGATCCGCGTCCACGGCATCACGCTCTGGCCGATGGGCGGCGTGGCGATCATGGAGCAGGTGCCGACGCGACCGTCGGCCGAGACGCTGGTCGCGATCGCCGGTCCGGCGGTGAACCTGGCAATCGCGGTCGCCCTGGTGCCGATCCTGGTCGGCTACGGCCTCGTCCAGGGGTACGTCGGCATCGGGGACTACGTGGCCGAGGTGGCGGGCGGCGCGTCGCTCGCGACGCTGCTCGGCTACCTCGTGCTCGTCAACCTGATGCTGGTCGTGTTCAACGCCATCCCGGCCTTCCCGCTGGACGGGGGGCGGGTCTTCCGGGCAGGGCTCTCGGCGCTGATCGGGCGCGAGCGCGGGACCCGGGTCGCCGTGCTGACCGGGCAGGCGCTGGCGCTCGTGTTCCTGATCGTGGGGTTCCGCTACGCCTACTGGTCGCTCCTCCTCGTCGGCGCGTTCGTGCTCGTCGGCGCCCACGTCGAGGGGCGCACCGTCCGGCTCGAGTCGGCGATGCGGCGCCTCCGGGTCGGCCAGTTCGCCCTCTGGGACCGGGGCGGGATCGCCCCCTGGCACCCCGTCACCTACGCCCTCCGGGGAGGGCCGCGGGACGTGGCGGTGACCGATGGCGGCCGGGTCGTGGGCATGCTCTGGCGGTCGCAACTGCTCCAGGCGATCAACGGCGGCGGCCGCGATCGGACGGTCGAGGAGCTGATGGACCGCGACGTGGTGACGGTCGCCGCCGACGAGTCGGTCTACGACGTCCAGCAGCGGATGCACGCGTCGAACCGGTGGGCGATGCCGGTCGTCGAGGACGGCCAGTACCGCGGGATCTTCACGGCCGAGCGCTTCGTCCACGTCCACCGCCACCTCGGGGCATCCACCGCGTGGTCGGGCGGGAAGAGCGGCGGCTTCGCCCAAGCCCTCGGCGCCACCGTCCGGGGCTGGGTGCGGTAGGCGACGGCGGTCTGCCGACCCGGTAGGCCGGGGTGCGCCGCTTGGGGAGGCCGGACGGCCCAGCGGCGCCGGAGTCGCCTTGACCGTTTACGGGCCCGGCGGTACGATGCCACCGGAGGGGCCCGCGTTCCTCCTGGAGGCCCCATGAAGATCTCGAGCCGGGGCGAGTATGGCGTCCGCGCGATGGTTGCCCTCGCCCGACACTACGGCGGTGGCCCGATGCCGCTGACCGCGATCGCCCGCTCGTCGTCGGTCCCCCCGGCCTACCTCGAGCAGTTGATCGCGCCCCTTCGCAAGGCCGGTCTGGTCGAGAGCAAGCGCGGCGCCCAGGGCGGCTACCAGCTCGCCCGGCCGCCGTCCCTGATCCGCGTCGGCGACGTCTACCGGGTCATGGAGGGGCCGGTCGCCCCGATGGACTGCGTCTCCGAGGATCCGGCCGACCAGACGTGCCCCCTGATCGACGGCTGCGAGACCCGCCCGGTCTGGCTCAAGGTCCGCGACTCGATCGCCGACGCCCTCGATTCGACCACCCTCGCTGACCTGGTGGACCCGGCCAAGAAGGGCCGCCCGCACGACGTCGCCGGCGTCGTCGCCCCCGTGGTCGCACCGTAGAACTTGCCGTCCGGTCGATCCCGTCGACCGCCGTCCCCGCCGCCCGGCCTGCCTCCGGTCCGCTCCGACCTCGGCCCGCCCCGGGCCAGGAGCCGACCGATGCCCTTCCCCGCCGACGAGACGATCTACCTCGACCACGCCGCGACGACGCCGACCGACCCCGAGGTCGTCGCCGCGATGCTGCCCTACTTCCACGACCGCTTCGGCAACCCGTCCAGTGTCTACCGCCTCGGCCAGGACGGCCGCGCGGCCCTCGACGAGGCACGCGCCTCCGTCGCCGAGGTGCTCGGTTGCCGGGCGACGGAGGTCGTCTTCACCTCGGGCGCGACGGAAGGGGACAACCTGGCCCTGTCCGGCGTCGCCTGGGCGGCCCGGCTCCGGTCGCCGGGCGGCCCGCCTTCCCACATCGTGACCACGGCGGTCGAGCACTCGGCGGTGCTGCACACCGCCCGCTGGCTGGAGCGCCAGGGCTTCGCCGTCACCTACGTCGGCTGCGACGGCGAGGGGTTGGTCGCGGCCGCGGACGTCGCCGCCGCCATCCGGCCGGAGACGTGCCTGGTCACGGTGATGTACGCCAACAACGAGGTCGGCGCCATCCAGCCCGTCGCGGAGATCGCCCGGCTCGCGCGGGAGCGCGGCGTGCCGGTCCACACGGATGCCGTCCAGGCCGCCGGCACCCTGCCCCTTGATGTGGACGAACTCGGAGTCGACCTCCTGACGCTCTCGGCCCACAAGTTCTACGGGCCGAAGGGGGTGGGGCTGGTCTTCGTCCGGAAGGGAACCGAGATCGCCTGGCAGCAGCACGGTGGCGGTCAGGAGGGGGGGCGCCGGGGCGGGACGGAGAGCGTTCCCCTGCTCGTCGGGCAGGCCGAGGCGCTGGCCCGCGCCGAGCGCTTCCGACCCGCCTACGTCGCCCACTGCGCCGGACTGCGCGACCGACTCTGGGAGGGACTGCGGGCGGGGATCCCCGGGATCGCCCTGAACGGTCCCGCCGACCCGGCGCGGCGCCTGCCCAACAACCTGAACGTGGCCCTGCCGGGGGTCCAGGGAGAGACCGTGCTGCTGGCGCTCGACCTGGAAGGGATCGCGGCCTCGGCGGGGTCGGCCTGCACGGCCGGGAAGGCCGAGCCGAGCCACGTCCTCGAGACGATGGGACTTTCTCCCGAGCGCGTCCGGTCCAGCATCCGCCTCACCGTCGGCCGCGGTAACACCGCCGAGCAGATCGACGACGCCGTGGACGTCGTCGTCGGGGCGGTCGCGCGGGCGCGTGGCCTCGCTGGCGTCGCCTGATCCCGGGGCCGTCGGCCAACCCCGGCCGCTCCCCGGGGAGACCGCGAGACGGCGTGACGGCGGGGCGCGACGCCCGGCGTCGACCCGGCGTGCGGTGACGGTCGGCCGGGTCGAGCCCTCCCTAGGTTGACGCGGGTGGCGAAGGATGCCCGCCCCGCGGCGACTCGTCCGCCGACGCCACGGCGGCGGTCAGGGCGTCCTGGGCGTCGCGGCCGTCGACCGTGCCCAGGGAGGGCAGGTCGGCCAGCGAGCGCAGCCCGAAGTGGCGCAGGAAGTCGGGAGTGGTCCCGTACTGGATCGGGTTGCCGACCGACGGGAGCCGCGCCACCGCCTCGATCAGGCCCCTCCCGTGCAGCGTGGCCAGCACCCCGGCGCAGTCGACGCCCCGGACCGCCTCGACCTCGGCGCGGGTGACCGGCTGCTGGTAGGCGACGATCGCCAGCGTCTCCAGCGCCGCCGGCGACAGCCGGGCCTCCCGGTCGAGCCCGAGGAAGCGCCGTACCGGCTCCGCGAACCGGGGGGCGGTCGCGAGCTGGACGGTCTCGGCGTGGCGCTGCAAGACCCAGCCTCTGGCGTCGCCGGCGCCCTCCAGGTCGGCCAGGGCGTCGGCGACGGTCGCGACGTCGGCCCCGGCACCGCGCGCCAGCTCGTCGAGGGTGGCGGGTCCCGGCGAGACGAGGAGCAGCGCCTCGATCAGCGCCGCTAGCTCCTTGCCGGCCGGCGGCGCTGCGCCGCCGGGTTCCCCGAGCGGTCCAGGCAGTCGAGCCGTCCGCGGGGTCGTCGCGGCGGAGCCGGTCCCCGGGCCGATGCTGCGCCCGCCGCCGGCGGCCGATCCTCCCGCCGCGATGGTCGCGTCGGGCTCCCTGGGGATGGGCGCGGCGGTCGTTACGACGTTGACCGCACGCTCCGACGGCGGTGCGTCGGATGGCGTGGCGTGCGGCGGGGCGGGTGATGGGGCGGGCATCGGCGACTCCGGCTCGAAGAGGCTCGGGCGGTCAGACGTCGGGGCTGCACCACTCAGCCCGCCGGGCGGCCCGCCACGGCCAGGTCCGGGTATGGCGGCAGGAGGGCGGGCGTCGCCGCCTCGGGGTCGCCGCCGCCGTCGCCGCTCCCGTCCGCCAGGCTCTGGTCTAAGGGCGCGGCGCGGCGCAGGGTGATCTCACCGAACAGGTTCGTCTGCTCGGCCTGGACGACCCGCCGCCGGACCAGGACCAGCACGGCGAGAAAGCCCGTCAGCACCTCCTGCCGCGCCTGGCAGCCGGCGGCGACCTCGGTGAAGGGGAGGACCGGTCGCCGAGCGAGACCGTCCAGCACGCGCTCGACCATCTCCCGCAGGGTGACGACGCGCCGGACGGGAAACGGCTCCGCGCTCGGCGCCACCAGGGTGAGGCGTCGCCGCAGCGCGCGGGCCAGGCTTCCCGGCTGGTGCATGGCCAGGCGGGGTGGGGCGGTCGCGCCGGGCAGCGCGACGGCGTCGGCGCGGCGGGCAAAGGCCCAGGTGCCGGCGGCGTCGCGGTCGGCGAGCTGCTTCGCCGCCTCCTTGACCGAGCGGTAGGCCACGAGCTGCCGCGCCAGGTCGCCGTGGTCGGCGTCGTCGCCCTCCACGCTCGGCGGGCGGGGGAGGATCGAGCGGGACTTCAGCAGCACCAGCCGCGCGCCGACGGCGGCGAACTCCGCCACGGTCTCCGGGGCCGTCGTCTCCATTCCACGCAGGTGGTCCAGGAACTGGTCGGTCACGGCGACGAGGGAGACGTCGGTGATCGCAAGCTGGCTGCGCTCGATCAGGCGCAGGAGGACGTCCAGCGGCCCCTCGAAGGTGGGGAGCCGGAGCTGGTACCCGTCGAGGGATGCACGCGCGGGGTCGGCGGTCGAGGAATCCACGCCGCAGAGTCTACGCCAGACGGGCACCCCCGGCGCCAGCCCGACGGACCGGGACGTGCCCACGGTTGATGAGGGGGGGCGCGGCGGCGTGGCCTGAGGAGCGCCCACGGATATGAGATCCGGTGGTGTGCGGGGCGGGTCGGAGGCCGGGTGCTCCCGGAGCCGAACCCCGAGGTCAGCGGCTCGCTCATACGCCGGGCTGGATGATGCGGCTGAGGACCCGCCGGGCGACGCGCCCAGCGATCTATCGAGTTCCCTGTGGCTCGGGGCCAGCCGCCGTTACACCTGGGCGCGCCGACAATGGCGCACCGCGCCGCACCCGCAGTAGGCGCGCAAGTCGGGGTCGGACGCTAGAGCCGACGTTGAGCCGGGCGGATCGCGCGGCTGGTCCAGTCGTCAGATCGTCGCTGCGAAGTTCCTCGCGGCCCGGATGCGGAGCTCCCGGTCACCCCGGAGTGGGAGCGGTGCCAACGGGGACGGTCTGGGGGCGCGCCGGACCGGCCAGGATGCCAGACCCGGGATGACGGTTCGGACCCTCCTCGCGCCGCCAGGATGCGCCGGAACGATGGCGGGACGGCTCGGCGCCGGGGACGCCACGCGCCGTCAGCCGGCCGCGCGGTCCGCGGCTCGGAGGCGGGCGAGATCGGGATCGGCGGGCGGGGCGCCAGCCTCGTGGTGGGCGATCAGCCAGCAGGCGTGTTCCGAGACCCCGAGCCGCGCGGCCCGCTCGGCGCCGAGCCGCGGGTGGTGCACCGCCAGCGCCAGGCCCGCCCGCCAGCGAGGGGCCGGGAGTCGGGCGAGCCGGACGAGCGCGCCGGGCGCGAGGCGCCGCAGCAGGACCCGCAGGACGCGGTCGACGAGCCGGACGCGGCCCGGTACCCCCGGCGCGCCGCCCTTCGCCAGGTCGTGGAGGAGCCCGGCGACGAGCAGGTCGCGGTCGGTGACCCCGTTCTCCCGCAGGGCGCGAAACGTCCGGCAGAGGTGAGCCTGGTCGTGGGGAGACAGGGCGCGGAAGGCCGCGGCGGCCTCGGGGCCGGGCAGCGTGGCGAGTATCGCGTCGCGGTCGGCGGGCACCGTCGGACGCAGCGCCCCGAGCCCCTGCCGCAGACGGTAGGCGAGCGTCGCGGGCCGGAGCGAGGAAGAGGTTGCCACGCCCTAGATCGGCGGGGCGAGGTTGATCGCGTCGCCCACGATCGCGTCCAGCAGAAGGGTGAAGACCGGGTTGGTGATCCCCGAGATCAGCGGGCCGAAGAGGTTGCCGAAGAAGAGGACCACGAACAGGATCGCGATCCCGTAGCGCTCGAGCGGGGCGAGGATGGGGTACCAGAAGTTGGGCAGCAGGGCGACCAGGATGCGGGAGCCGTCGAGCGGCGGGAAGGGGATCATGTTGAACGCGGCCAGGAGGATGTTCACGTAGACGAACCAGGACATGTAGAAGCCGAGCTGGCCGAGGTCCGCGCCGCTCTGGTCGGCGATGCGGAGCGGGATACCGACGACCGCCGCCTGGGCCACGTTCGAGAGCGGCCCGGCGAAGGCGACGATCCCCATCCCGATGTGGCGGCGCCGGACGTCGCCGCCGAACGCGTTGGGATTGACCGGCACCGGCTTGCCCCAGCCGATGAACCCGATCCCGAGGGCGAGCAACCCCATCAGCAGGAACCCGATGGGGTCGAAGTGCATGGCGGGATTGAGGGTGATCCGGCCCAGCCGCGCCGCGGTGTCGTCGCCGAGCCGCCACGCCGTCCAGGCATGCATGAACTCGTGGATCGTGGTCGCGATGATCAGCGACAGGAACATCGCGATCACGACCTCGGGCTCTCGGATCTCCCCTCGCAGCATCGGGACCTCTCGCCACCCAGCCGGGCGCGACGGCGCGATGGCGGCCACCGCGGGCCGCCATCGCGCGAAGAACGGATCGCTGGCTGCACCGGTCGGGCGTCGGCGCCGAGCCGCCGGTCCCAGCGCCGGGCGCGACCGGGCGGCTAGGAGACGGCGAAGACCTTCTGGCCCT
Organism: uncultured Thermomicrobiales bacterium; assembly: GCA_902806335.1. Classification (GTDB taxonomy): domain Bacteria; phylum Chloroflexota; class Chloroflexia; order Thermomicrobiales; family UBA6265; genus CADCWG01. The sequence goes on from CADCWG010000244.1 coordinate 15,089, forward strand.
GGCCTTCGTACTCCTCTGCCCCGGAACCGGGGTAGAGGTGGCAGGCGACGTAGTGCCCGTTGCCCTGGTCGGCGAAGACCGGGTCGACGTGCTTGCAGACGGGCATCTGGTAGGGGCAGCGGGTGTGGAAGTGGCAGCCCGACGGCGGGTTGATCGGGCTCGGCACGTCGCCGCTGAGGATGATCCGCTCGCGCCGCTTCTCGATCACCGGGTCGGGGATCGGCACCGCCGAGAGGAGCGCCTTCGTGTAGGGGTGCAGCGGGTCGTCATAGAGGCTGTTGCGGTCGGCCATCTCGACGATCTTGCCGAGGTACATCACCGCCACCCGGTCGGAGATGTGCTTGACCACCGAGAGGTCGTGGGCGATGAAGAGGTAGGTGAGGCCGAACTGCTCCTGGAGGTCCTCGAGCAGGTTCACGATCTGGGCCTGGATCGAGACGTCCAGCGCCGAGACCGGCTCGTCGGCGACGATGAAGTCGGGGTTGGCGGCGAGCGCGCGGGCGATGCCGATGCGCTGGCGCTGGCCCCCGGAGAACTCGTGCGGGTAGCGGTTGGCGAAGTAGGGGTTGAGACCGACCGTCTGCAGCAGCTCCTGGACGCGCTTGTTGCGCTCGTTCTTCGGCACCAGGCGGTGGATCTGCATCGGCTCGGAGACGATGTTGCCGACCGTCATCCGCGGGTTGAGCGAGGCGTAGGGGTCCTGGAAGATCATCTGGAGGTGGCGGCGCATCCGGCGCATGTCGCCGCCGTCGAGCTTGGTCAGGTCCTTGCCGTCGAAGACGACCTCGCCCGAGGTTGGCTTGTAGAGCTGGAGGATGGCACGACCCGTCGTGCTCTTGCCGCAGCCCGACTCGCCGACGAGGCCGAGGGTCTCGCCCCGCTTGACGTTGAACGAGACGCCGTCGACCGCCTGCACGGCGCCGACCTTCCGCTGGAAGATGATCCCCTGGGTCAGGGGAAAGTGCATGACCAGGTTGTTGACGGTCAGCAGGGCGTCGCCCGTGCCGCCGTTGGGGCCGCCGGTTGGCATGGTCTGGTCGCGCCGGTCGACCGTGGTCGACCGTGGGCTCGTGGTGGTCGCCATCAGCCGTTCCTCCTCGGCGTCTCCGGCTCGGTCATCTGGGCGGGATTCGTGCCGAGCTGCGTCATGTCAACGTTCGCGTCACTCGACGGGTCGGACGGGGTCGGGTGGCCGTAGCGCCGCGCCACCGCGTCCTCGTCGGCGGACTTGCTGACCTCTTCCCAGAACCAGCAGGCCGAGTAGTGGCCGGGCTGGACCTGGATCAGGGGCGGGTTCTTCTGCTCGCACTGCTCGCGGGCGTAGTTGCAGCGCGGCACGAAGGGGCACATGTCCGGCAGGTCGATCAGGTCGGGCGGCATCCCCCGGATCGGCTCGAGCTTCTCCTTGCGCTGGGCGTCGAGGCGGGGGATCGACTTCATTAGGCCGACGGTGTAGGGGTGCCGGGGGTTGGCGAAGATCTCCTCGGTGCTGGCCGTCTCGACCACGTGGCCGGCGTACATCACCTGGATCCGGTCGCTCATCCCGGCGACCACGCCCATCGAGTGGGTGATCATGATCACACCGGTGCCGCTCTCGGCCTGGAGGGTGCGCATCAGGTCCAGGATCTGGGCCTGGATGGTCACGTCGAGGGCGGTGGTCGGCTCGTCGGCGATCAGCAGCTTGGGGTTGCAGGAGAGCGCCATCGCGATCATCACGCGCTGGCGCATGCCGCCGGAGAACTGGTGGGGGTACTGGTCGACCCGCTCCTCGGCGTTGGGGATGCCGACCATCTGCAGCAGCTCGATCGACCGCCGCTTGGCCTGGCCCTTGTTCATCCCCATGTGGAGCTCGAGGGCCTCGCTGATCTGCCGGTTCACGGTGAGCACCGGGTTCAGCGAGGTCATCGGGTCCTGGAAGATCATCGCGATGTCGTTGCCGCGGATCGACCGCACCTGCTCGTCGCTCATCTTGAGGACGTCGCGGCCGTTGAAGTTGATCTCGCCGGCGACGATCTTCCCCGGAGGGGTGGGGATCAGGCGCATGATCGAGAGGCCGGTCATGCTCTTGCCGGAGCCCGACTCGCCGACCACCCCGAGCGTCTCGCCCGGCATCACATGGAAGGAGACGTCGTCGACCGCCTTGACGATGCCGTCCTGCGTGAAGAACTGGGTCTTGAGGCCCTTCACCTCCAGCAGGGGTTGACCGCCCCGCCGGATGCGGCTGTCGGCCTCCATCTCCACGTCGGACCGTGGTACCGCGACCATGCCCGCTCCTCCCTGCCCGACCGGTTCGGGCCCGCCCGCTCGACCGAGACCAAGACCAGGATGATCGCCGAGGCGACGGATCGCTCCCGCGTTGGGCGGTCTGCCCGATAGGAGGGCCAGCCCGCACGGCCGGGGGGACTGTGGGGTCGCCGCGCGCCGCTCGGTTGCCACCGTCCCTGCAAGTTATCGCGCTTGGCGAGGGACGATAGCACAGCGCGAAAACCGCCCGCAACAGGCCCGCCGCCCCGCCGGTTCACCACCGCACCGCGAGAAGCCGCCGCCTTGTGCTGCCGGCACGGACGGATCTCCCCCGCGCGCTTCGCCCCGGCCCCCCGGCCCTCGAATGAAGCTGCCCGCCGCGACCGCCCGTGGCGGGCCGCGGGCCGCCACCGGAGCGTGACGCCGTGGGCGCGGGGGCGGCGGGGAACGGGTGCCGCCGGCGCCGGCCGGGTGCGGCCGCCGACCTCGGGTGGAGGGCACCGACGGGACCGTTGGGCGCGAACGAACGCCGGTCTGGCGTCGGGGTGGCACGGCGGTTGCGAAATGCGGTGGTAGTCCGCACCACGGTGCGCGATCGGACACGGTTCGGACGACGCGCCGCGGGAGGCGCAAGGAGCAGAGATGGGCCAAATCATTGTCTGGCTGATCGTCGGGCTGATCGCCGGCGGTATCGCGAGCCTGATCGTCCCCGGACGCACGCCGGGCGGCGCGATCGGCGCGCTGATCGTCGGCATTCTCGGCGGCATCCTGGGCGGTTTCCTGGGCGACCTGATCGGTCTCAGCGACAACTTGAGCTGGATCGGCTCGCTGATCGTCGCCATCATCGGCGCGGTGATCATCCTCTACGCGCTGCGGGCGACCAAGGCCAACAGCAGGATGTAGGGCAGATTCGGGGCGGCCCCTAGCGCCGCGTCCGGATCCGACGGGGAGGGCGCCGGTCTACCGGCGCCCTCCCCGTTTTTCGTGCGTCGATCGCGAGCGACGCCCCGCGCCCGAGCGACGCCCCGCGCGCCCTCCGGTCATCGCCTCCGGCTACCGCCTGACGGCGGCGAGGAGATCCCTCGCGGCGCGGGCCAGCAGGGTCGGCACGTTGCTGGCGACGAGGCGGAAGCCGCGCTCCAGTTCGCGGTTGGTCGCGGCGGCGTCGGCGGCGACCGTGCCGAGCGCGACCGGGCCACCTCGGGCCGCGGCGCAGACCCGGTCGATCACCGACTGCACCTCGGCGTGTCCCGGCTGCCCGGGGTAGCCCATCGACTGCGCGAGGTCGTTCGGACCGACGAACAGCACGTCGAGGTCAGGGGTCGCCAGCAGCGCGTCGAGGTTGGCGACGGCGTCGGTGTGCTCGAGCTGGACCAGGCTGAGGACGCGGTCGTTGAGCCGCGGGATCAGCTCGACAGCCGGGTCGCCCATCCCGTAGGCGAAGTTCCGGCCCCCGGCGAGGCCGCGGACCCCCCGCGGGTGGTAGCGCATCGCCCGCACCATCTCCGCCGCCTGCTCGCCGGTGGTCACCTGCGGGATCATCACGCCACCGATGCCGATGTCGAGGAACTTGAGGATCACCTGGCGGTCGGCCTGCCCGACGCGCGCAAGGGTCGGCAGGCCGTGCGCCTCGGCGGCGAGGATCATCGGGTAGCAGGTCTCGGGCGAGAGCGGGCCGTGCTCGGCGTCGAGGAGCACGAAGTCGAACCCGGCCAAAGCACAGACCTCGACCAGCTCCGGCGACGCGATCGGCATGAACGTCCCGATCGCCATCCCGCCCGCGCGCAGCGTCTCGCGTACCGGATTCGTCAGCAGCATCCTCGCGCTCCCCCCCTCGGCCGCCGGTGGCCCGTCGCCGCCGCGCGGCGGACATGGCCGGACCCCGGTCGCCTGATCCCGGACCATCGTCCCATCTCCCCCCGAGGGGCGCCAGACCGGGGCTGGCTAGACTCCGGTGCGACCCCTCGCGCGGCAGGGGGCGACGGCGGGGATGCTGGCTCTTGGCCGGGGGTGAGCGTGTCGATAGTGGGCCGGCGGGACCAGACCCGCTACTGGGTCGGCTTCGGGCGGGTGCCCCACATCGGCCCGAGCCGGGTCGCCCGGCTCCAGACCGTCTTCGGAGACCTCGGCCGTGCCTGGGACGCGCCCGCGTCGGAACTCCGAGCGGCGCTGGACGACCGGGCCACCGCGAGCCTCGTCGCAACCCGCGCGACGCTCGACCTCGACGCCGAGCTGGATCGGCTCGCGGCGACCGGCGTGACGGTGATCGTCCGCGACGACCCGGCCTACCCCCGGCTCCTCGCCGAGATCCCGGTGCCGCCGCCGGTCCTCTACCTGCGCGGCGAACTCCTCCCCGAGGACGCGCTCGCCGTCGCCATCGTCGGCACCCGGCGGATGACGGCCTACGGACGGGAGGTGACAGAGCGCTTCGCCGCCGACCTCGCGGCGGCCGGCGTGACGGTCGTCTCCGGCCTCGCGCTCGGAGTCGACGCCGTGGCCCACCGGGCCGCAGTCCGCGCCGGGGGGCGCACGCTGGCCGTGCTCGGGTGCGGGGTCAACATCGTCTACCCCGACCAGCACCGGGGCCTGGCGGAGGAAGTCAGCCGGGCCGGCGCGCTGCTCTCCGACTACCCGCCCGACCGCAAGCCCGACGCGCCCCACTTCCCCGCCCGGAACCGGATCATCGCCGGGCTAACCCTGGCGACGCTGATCGTCGAGGCGCCCGAGCGCTCGGGGGCGCTGATCACGGCGACGTTCGCCGCCGACTACGGGCGCGACGTCTTCGCCGTCCCGGGCAGCGTTCTCGCCGGCGCGAGCGCCGGGACGAATCGGCTGCTGCGGGAGGGCGCCCGCCCGGTCACCTGCGCCGACGACGTGCTGGAGGACCTCAACCTCGGCCGGCGCCGCGAGCAGGCCGCCACCCAGCTCGCGCTGCCACCGCTGGACGACGACGAGCGCCGGGTGCTGGCCCTGCTCGGCGCGGAGACGCAGCACCTGGACGAACTCGCCGCCGCGGCGGGCCTCGCAACCGCCCAGGCGAGCGCCCTGCTGCTGACCATGGAGCTCAGGGGGCTGGTCCGCAACGTCGGCGCCCAGCACTACGCCCGGGCGTAGCGGTCGGGCGCCAGGTCACGCGACGCCTCGGCTTCAGCACGGGTTATGCGGCCCCGGCGCGGGGAGGCGACGGTGGGCGGGCCAGGAGGCCAGGGCGAGACAAGCGCGCGCCCCGAACCGCGGCACCGCGTCGCCCCCGGGAGGATCCGGGAGTGGCGCCCGGGCGACGCGCCAGCGGTCGCGGCGCTGTTGCCCGCGGTCGCGGCGCTGTCGCCCGCGGTCCGGCGGAGCGACACCGCTGAACATCCCACACTACCCGCCCTCGGGCCGGCACGGGAGGGGTCCGGCGCGATCGCCCGGACCCTCATTGTGGAGACCGAGGGCGGCATCGTCGCGGTCGGGACGGTCGGGGAGACCCGGCTACACCCGGCCCACTGGCGACTGGCGATCCACGTGGGCCAGGGACATCGGCGGCAGGGCGTCGGCTCGGCGCTTGTCAGGAGCCTCGCCGATGAGGCGGCGGCCGTGGTTCGGCGACCGCTCCGCGCAGGAACCCGAGCCGGCGACACGGTCGGCCCAGCCTTCCTCGCCCGGCACGGTTTCCGCCACCCGATGCGGACCCGCCTCGGCCGCTTCGACGCCGAGTCGGTCGACGCCGAAGCCGCGGCGGTGTTCGCTGCCGAGGCGGAACGGGTGGCTGCCGCCGGCTATCGGATCGTCGCCGTGGGGGCCGCCGCCCCGGGCGGCACGCGGGACGCCCGCGGGACGCCGCGCCGGGCGGCACGCGCGACCCTTTCCGGGCTCTGGCTCCCCTCCACGCGGAGGTGT
>CADCWG010000245.1 GCA_902806335.1 uncultured Thermomicrobiales bacterium
GCGCACCTCCTCGGCCATCACCCGCGCAAGCGACGGGCCGACCGTGGCCACGCGATTGCCCGAGCGCCCCACGGTCGCTGCCCGGACCGGTCTCGACGCCCCGGTCACGAGCACAGTGGCGCGGCCGACCGGGGCGCCGCGGGGGAGCCCCCAGGTCAGGCTCCGACTGGTCTCGGCGCCGGCGTGGTGAGGGTGCGGTCGAGGAACGGCACCATCACGGCGACGACCTCGTCGAGGTGGCTCTCCAGGAGGAAGTGACCGCCGTCGAGGAGATGGATCTCGGCGTCGGGCAGGTCGCGGGTGAAGGCCTGCGCTCCGGCCGGACCGAAGATCTCGTCATGTCGACCCCAGACGGCGAGCAGGGGCACCTGGGTGCTGCGGAAGTACTCCTGCAGTTGCGGGTAGAGCCTGACGTTGGACGTGTAGTCCGCGAACAGCGCGAGCTGGATCTCGTCGTTGCCGGGCCTGGCGACCAGCGCCGCATCGTGGTGCCAGGTCTCCGGATCGACCGTCTCGGGCCGCGGCACGCCGTGGGTGTACTGCCACTGGATGGCTTCGATGCCCAACGCCGGCCGCAACGCCGCTTCGGCGTCGGGGGTCTGCTCGTTCGCGTACTGCCACACCGGCGCCCAGAAGTCCTGGACGAAGCCGTCGTCGTATCCGTTGCCGTTCTGCGTGACGATCGCCGTGATCCTCCCGGGGTCGGCCAAGGCCAGCCGCCACCCGACCGGGGCGCCGTAGTCCTGGACGTAGATGGCGTACCGCTCGACGCCCAGCTCTGCCAGCAAGCGCCGGGTCAGATCGGCGAGCGCATCGAAGGAGTAAGCGAACTCGTCGACCGGTGGGGCGTCGGAGAAACCGAATGCGAGATGGTCCGGGGCGATCACCCGGAAACGTGTGCTCAGGATCGGGATGAGATGCCGGAACATGAACGAGCTCGTCGGGTAGCCGTGCAGCAGCACGACGACGGGCGCGTCTTCGGGACCGGCGTCCTGGTAGTACAACCGGTGACCGTCCACGACGTGGTGGCGGTGGGCAACGACCATGTGTCTAACTCCTCTGGGCCATCTTGGGAGTTAGGAGTGAAGCAGTTCACCAGCTAACCAGTCAAGCCGACTGATACGGTTAGAGCGTGTCGGCCGATGACTTCGTCCTCGCAGTCCTGAACTCCACGCCCACTCTCGCGGGGCGCAGGGAGGATCAGCTCCTGGGGGCCGCGGGAGAAGACTTCGTCGCAGCCTGGGGACACGGCGAGCAGGCTGGGCTCGACGCTCTCGTTGCTGCCCGGGACGCCGTCCAGGACGTCATCGTCTCCGGGTCACCGAGCTCTGCACTCGAGGGCATCCTCGACCGGATCGTGCAGCGCCCGCGGCTCACGGTCGGCGGGCTGGAGTGGGACGTCGACGCGCCCCCGGGTCTGGAGCTGGTGACCACGTTCCTGATGGCCTGGACGGAGACATCGCGGCGCTTCCCCGGCCGTCTCCGGCGCTGCGCGAACGACGAGTGCTCGCTGTTCCTGCTCGACCGGAGCAAGGGCAGGACCGGCCGTTGGTGCTCCATGGCGACCTGTGGCAACCGGATGAAGGCGCGTCGCCACCACGAGCGATCCCGAACGTGAGCCCGGGGACGCCAGGAGGAGCATCAACCCGGAGGCCTCGGTCCAGCCCGGTCAGGGGGAACCCGCCGTCGACGGCGCCCCCTGGAGTGCACCAGGGGGAAGAATTCGGACGCGTCACGCCTTGGTCGCAGTGCATGCTTAACCAGCCAGTCAAGGAGACCTCCGACGTGCACATCGACCTCTTCGCGCCCTACCAGCTCGGCTCCTTCACCCTGAAGAATCGCTTCGTCATGGCGCCGATGACGCGCAACCGCGCCGGCGAGGGCACCGCCCCGACCGCGCTCAACGCCGAGTACTACGCCCAGCGCGCGGGTGCCGGCCTCATCATCACCGAGGCAACCCAGCCCTCCCTCGTCGGCCAGGGCTACCCGAACACCCCCGGACTGCACACCGACGACCAGGTCGCCGGCTGGAAGCTCGTCGCCGACGCCGTCCATGCCAACGACGGCATGATCTTCGTGCAGCTCATGCACGGAGGCCGCATCGGCCACACGGCGATCACCGGCCAGCAGCCCGTCGCGCCGTCGCCCGTCGCGCCCGCGGGCGAGCTCTTCACCGGCAGCGGCATGCAGCCGTACGAGGAGCCGCGCGAGCTGGCCACCGACGAGTTGCCACTGATCGTCGCCCAATTCGTGGACGCCGCCGAGCGCGCCCGTGAGGCCGGTCTCGACGGCGTCGAGCTGCACGCCGCGAACGGCTATCTCCTGCACCAGTTCCTGGCGGACAACACCAACGTCCGGACCGACGGGTACGGCGGCTCGCCCTCGTCCCGCGTCCGGTTCGTGGTCGACGTGGCGACCGCCGTCGCCCAGGCGATCGGCGCCGATCGCGTCGGCATCCGCGTCTCGCCTGCCGGCCAGTTCAACGACATGGCCGAGACCGAGACCGAGGCGACATACGCTGCGCTGATCGAAGCGCTCAACCCGCTGGGCCTGGCGTACCTGCACGTCACCGAGGGTCCGGAGACGTCCTTCGGCGGGAGCCTCGTGAAGCAGTTCGCCGGAGTCGCGATCTTCTCGACCGGCTTCACCGGCCCCTCGACCATCGAGACGGCCCGGGAGGCGATCGATGCCGGACGCGGCGACCTCTTCGCCATCGGCCGCGACTTCCTGGCCAACCCCGACCTGGTCGAGCGGCTGCGCACCGGCGCCCCGCTCAACGAGCAGCGCCAGGAGCTGTTCTACGGGGGCGGGCGGGACGGCTACACCGACTACCCGGCGCTGTCCCGGTAAGGACGGTCCTCGGCGGGCTCGGACGACTCGGCACCTCGGCGGGACGCAGGTCCGGCATGACGGTGCCGGCCGCCTGGGCCCACCGCTGCACGGGGGCTGCGCGAGGGGCGCCACCTCCCGCCGGATTCGCCTCGGGCGGCGGGAGGCAGCGGCCGGAGGCGTTCTGCTGGTGCGGTCAGTGCGTGTCGCGGGCGGCTCCGTTTGCACGGGCAGCGGAGGAGGAGACCGCGTCGACGTCGGTACTCGGGGCGAAGCGGTCGGCGTGGCGCGGCTCCTGCTCGACACCCCACCTCCCGGCGCCTCGGGCGGCTACGTCGACCACCGCCTGCCCACCGTCCCCGCCTCCCGGAGAGCACAGGACCCCGGCTTCCAGGCGCAGGTGCTCCGCGACAGCCGCGCTCTCCTGACCTCCGCCGGCAGCTGGCCGTCGTGCGCCCTCACGTGCCGGCCCGGACCAACCCGCTCTGAAAGGCGATCACCACCAACTGCGCGCGGTCGCGGACGCCGAGTTTCATCATGGCGCGGTTGACGTGCGTCTTCGCGGTGAGGGGCGAGAGGTAGAGCTTCGCCGCGATGTCGTCGTTGCTCAGGCC
>CADCWG010000246.1 GCA_902806335.1 uncultured Thermomicrobiales bacterium
TGCTCGGTGCCGGGACGGCCGCCACGCTCGCCGCGGTGGCAGCGGGGCCGGTGGCCGGCCGGGCCGGATCCGCCGCTCCTGGTCGGACGGGCTCGGGGCTGGTCGTCCCGTTCGCGACCCGGCGGGCGGCGACCAGGACGCCGAAGCCGGAGCCGGTGACGATCAACGGCCGGACCTACGACGCCTACATCCCGGCCGCCGAGAAGAGCACCCAGTTCTACTACTACAGCTGCGAGTTCGACGCCGCCTGGGTGATCCTAAAGACCTTCGGCATCGAGACCACGTTCGAGGAGCAACTCGCGATCACCGGTCTCGACCAGGACCCGGAGCCCTACGCCGAAGAGACGTCCGACGGGGTGATCGTCTACGGCGGGGAGGTCGCGGAGTACTTCTGCGGCGACTACACCTCGAACTACCTTGCCAAGCTCCGCTCGCCGTCGATGCGCAAGGTCTTCGACGCCTACGACCTCCCCAACCGCCCGGTCGACGACCGAGCTGGGATCGAGGACGCTCTGCTCCGCGGCGAGTTGGTCTGGCTCAAGCCGACCGTCGACTTCAAGCCGTGGACCCTTGCCACCTGGGTCACGCCGTCGGGTGAGGAGTACCCGACGGTCCTGACCAACGACCACGCGGTGGTGGCGATCGGGTTCAACGAGGACGTGGTGGTCGTCCGCGACGCGCTCGGCCCGACCAACACCAACTGGGACCGCCAGCAGGAGTACGAGGTCCCCTGGGAGGTCTTCCTGCCGTCCTGGCGTGCCCAGGAGGACGACGCCCTGGCCGTCGGCCCGGCACCGGCTGAGGACGACGAGGAGTAGCCCCGCGGCCCGGGGCGCCGCCCCTCGGGACGCCGTCGGGAACTCGGCGAGCCCGTTGCGCCGCCGGTCATCCCTCGCTCACTACCGCGAGATGGATCCGATGCCGTACGACCGCCGCTCGGACCTGCCGGAGAGCGTACGCGACAACCTGCCGGCGCACGCCCAGGACATCTACCGCGCGGCGTACAACAGCGCCTGGGAGGAGTACGGTCACGACGAGGCGCGGGCCCACCGCGTCGCGTGGGGCGCCGTCGAGCGGAAGTACCACAAGGACGAGTCCGGCGACTGGGTCGAAGGCCCGTCCAAGGGCCACGACTGATTCGGGTTCTGGCTCTTTGGGTGCGTCACCGGTGGCGCGCCCGCGGCTGGGCCAGTCCGGGGCGAGCGCCGGACTCTGGCACCGAGCCGGCTGAAGCCGGCCCCGGACCTGCAAGCGAAGCGTCGGTGATCACCCGGATTCCGCATGAGGCGGTGACCCGCCGGGAAGCCCAGGGGCGAAGGCCGCGCCGCGTCGCTGCCCCGGGGTCGGTGACCCTAGCTGCCACCGACCACCATGTTGGCGACCCGGAAGGTCGGTGCGGCGATGGCGCCCACGAGTATCGCGTCGTCGCCGACGGCGTCGATCTCCCGCAGCAGGTCCTGGAGCCGCCCGGCGACGTTGATCTCGGCCTTCGGGTAGGCGACTTCGCCGCCCCCGATCCAGATCCCGCCGGCGCCGCGCGAGAAGTCGCCGGTCGTCAGGTTGTCGCCGTGGCCGAGCAGGTCGGTGAGGTAGAGGCTGCGCGCGACGCCCTCGATGATCGCTTCGGGTGACGCGTCTCCCGGCGTCAATGAGAAGGTTGCTCGGCGCGACCCCGACCGTCCCCTCGCCGCACGGGCCGCCCCGCCCGGCGTTGCCCGTGTTCCGCCGTCCGGCCCGTCGTCCCGCGTCGCCGTCGAAGAGGAACCCGTCGAACCGGCCGGCAGTGATGAGCGGGGTTCGGCCGGAGGTGACGCCCTCGCCGTCGAACGGGCGCGAGCCGAGCCGACCCGGCAGCAGGGCATCGTCGACCAGCGCCAGCAGCGGCGAGGCCTGGTTCCCCCCTTCCCGGCGACGAGGACGCATAGGGCGCAGAGGCGCGCCTCGCCCGAGGCGGCGAGCAGACCGAGTCCGCCCGGTGCACGCGGACGGCGTTAGCGAACGCGGTGCCTCCCAGTGCGTCGGTCGGGTGGACGTGCGGCATGAGCAGAGACGATCGCGTGAGGCCTGGGCGAAGGCTACGCCGCCGGCCGACGCCGGCCGCGGGCGAGCCGAATCAGGCGAGGGGCCACGAGACCGATCGCCGCGATGGCGAAGATGGTCGCCGCGATCGGTCGCTCGACGAAGGTGGAATAGTCGCCCTGGCTGATCTGAAGTGCCCGCCGGAAGTGGACCTCCGCCTCCGGGCCGAGGATCGCGGCGATCACGGCCGGGGCGACGGGGACGGCGAACCGCCGCATCACGAACCCGAGCGCCCCCAGCGCGTAGAGCACGACCAGGTCGACGGTCGACCCCTGCTGGGCATAGGTGCCCAGTCCGGCGAAGACCAGGATCCCGGCGTAGAGCTGGGGCCGCGGGATCGCGAGCAGCCGCACCCAGAGCCCGGCCAGCGGCAGGTTCAGCACCAGCAGCATCAGGTTGCCGATGTAGAGGCTGGCGATCAGGCCCCAGACCAGTTCCGGGTCGCGGTCGAAGAGCTGGCTGCCCGGCTGGAGCCCGTAGCGCTGGAAGGCGACCAGCAGGATCGCCGCCGTCGCCGAGGTCGGCAGGCCGAGCGTGAGGAGCGGGACGAGCACGCCGGCCGCGGACGCGTTGTTGGCCGCCTCCGGCCCGGCGACGCCCTCGATGGCGCCCTTCCCGAACTCCTCGGGGTGTTTGGAGAGCCGCTTCTCGAGGGAGTAGGAGAGGAACGTCGGGATCTCCGCACCGCCCGCCGGCAGCGCGCCGATCGGGAAGCCGAGCAGTGTCCCGCGCAGCCACGGCCGCCACGATCGCCGCCACTCGTCGCGCGTCATCCAGACCGAGCCGCGGACGGGCACGATCTCGCCGGGGTCGTGGCGAAGGCGGGAGGCCACCCAGAGCGTCTCGCCGACGGCGAAGAGGCCGACCGCGACGGTGACGACGTCGATCCCGTTCTGCAGCTGGGGCACGCCGAAGGTGAACCGGCTCTGGCCGGTCAGGGTATCGATCCCGACCAGCCCGATCGCCAGCCCGATGAACAGGCTGACCAGCCCCCGGACGAGCGAGCTGCCGAGCACCGCCGTGATCGCGGTGAACGCGAGGACGATCAGCGCGACGTACTCCGGCTCGCCGAAGCGGAGCGCCAGGTCGACCATCGGCGGGGCGACCAGGGTCAGCCCGAGCGTCGCCAGCGTGCCGGCGACGAAGGACCCGACCGCGGCGGTCGCCAGCGCCGCTGCCCCGCGGCCGCGGCGGGCCATCTTGTTGCCTTCGAGTGAGGTGATGATCGAGGCCGACTCGCCGGGGGTGTTGAGCAGGATCGACGTCGTCGAGCCGCCGTACATCCCGCCGTAGTAGATCCCCGCGAACATGATGAAGGCGCTGATCGGCTCCAGGGAGTACGTCACCGG
>CADCWG010000247.1 GCA_902806335.1 uncultured Thermomicrobiales bacterium
ACGATCCCGATGCGGTCGCCGTCGGCGATCCCGAGGGTGACGTCTTCGAGCACGGTGCGGCTCGCGTAGCCCTTCTCGACCGACTTGAGGTTGACCAGGTTGCGGGGCGGGGCGGCCATCGGGCGTCCATCTAAGCGAGGACGCCGTGCGGCCGTCCTCCGGTCAGTCGCCGCCGCCCGGGTTCGCGAAGCCGAAGTAGCGGAACGTCATGCGGTAGGTCCGCTCGGGCTTCGTGCCCCCGAAGGAGGTCCGGAGGCGACAGGAGATCCGCGGATGCCCCCCGGAGATCCGGCCCGAGCACGACGACCAGCCGGGGATGTCCACCGGCCCGGGGAAGCCGCGGCGCGCGGAGGCGCCGTTGAGGTACCAGCCCTCGATGCTCTGCCGCGCGTCGCTGCACTTGAAGCCGCGCGTCACGCGGATGCGGTCGGACTTCCCGTACGTGGCGTCGGTGACGGGCTTGCAGGCCTTGCGCGACGCGGCGGGCGCGGCGCTCGGTGCGAGGGCGAGAGCGGTGGCCGCGACCAGCGCGGCGACGAGGGCGCGGTGCATGGCGGGAAGGTAGCGACGCGCCACCCGGCTGAGCGCTGGTCGTAGCCTGCGTGACCGACCATGCCCGAGCTCCCCGAAGCCGAACGCGCGCGCCAGCAGATCGAGAAGGCCCTCGGCCGGCGGATCGTCTCCACCGACGACGCCGACGGCTACGTCTGCCGCCCCCACGGCCGGGGCGAGATCGACGACGCGCTGCGCGGCCGGACGCTCGTCAGGGCGCATCGCCTCGGCAAGTTCCTGCGGGTCGAGACCGACGGCGACGGACCCGACCTCGGGCTGCACCTCGGCATGGCCGGCTCGATCGTCGTCGACGGCGCGCCGGCGCCCAACTCGTGGGACCGCTTCTCGATCGCCTTCGAGGACGGCGGGCGCCTCGCGCTGCGAGACAAGCGCCGCCTCTCGCGCGCGGTGATCGACCCCGACCACTCGCACATCGGGCCCGACGCCGGCGAGATCGGCCGCGACGCCTTCCGCGAGCGGGTCGGCAGGGGCACGGCGCCGCTCAAGGCACGGCTCCTCGACCAGGGCGTGCTGGCCGGCATCGGCAACCTGCTCGCCGACGAGGTCCTGTGGCGCGCCCGCCTCTCCCCGAACCGGCTCGCGCAGTCGCTCACCGAGGAGGAGCTCGACCGGCTGCGGCGCGAGCTGCGGGCGGCGATCCGCGCCGCCATCCGCAAGGGGGGCGTGCACACGGGCGACTTCATGCCGGCACGCAAGCGCGGCCGGGGGTGCCCGCGCTGCGGCACCGACGTGCGCCGGGCCACCGTCGGCGGCCGCACGACGTTCTGGTGCCCGGCCTGCCAGCCGGAATAGGGTTCGCGGCATGAGCCGCCGCGTCATCGACCTGTCCCACGTCCTCTCGCCCGAGACCCCGATGTTCCCGGTCTACGACCCGGTCGAGGTCGCGAACAGGTTCACCTGCGCGAGCGACGGCTTCTACGTCCGCTCGTGGGGCTTCGACGAGCACTCCGGCACCCACGTCGACGCGCCCGCCCATTTCGCCGAGGACGGCGCGACCGTCGACCGGATCGAGCCGGCCGAGCTCGTGCTGCCGATCGTGGTCCTCGACGTCCGCGAGCGCCTCGGCGGCGACCCGGACGGCACGGTGCACCCGGACGACGTGCTCGCCTACGAGCGCCGCCACGGCCCGCTGCCCGAGCGCTGCGCCATCTTCGCCCTCACGGGCTGGGGCGCGCGGGCGGGCGACCCGGTCGCCTACCTGAACGCCGACGCCGCCGGGACCCTGCACTCCCCCGGCTTCTCGACGGAGGCGACCGAGTTCCTCAAGAGCGAGCGGCCGGGGGTCCGGGCGATCGGCCTCGACACCGCGAGCCTCGATCCCGGCGAGTCGAGCGACTTCGCCGCCCACGTCTCCTGGCTGCCCTCGGGCCGCTACGGGATCGAGAACCTGGCGAACCTCGACCAGGTCCCGCCGGCGGGCGCGACGGTCGTCGTCGGGGTGCCCCGGTTCGAGGCGGGCAGCGGCGGGCCCGCGCGGATCCTCGCGCTGCTGTCCTGACCGCAGGAATCTCAGGCTTTACCTGAGGGTTAGTTCTGCGAAGATCCGGGCGGTCTGACACCGCACTTCTCAAGCCGGAACCGCCCGATGCCGACGTTGTGGGAGATCCAGCATGCGTCTCCGGCTCCCCCACACCTTCCTTCCCTCCCGCGTCGTGTCCACCGGGCTCGTCTCCGCGGGCCTCTTCGCCGCCATCCTCGGCGCCACCGGCGCCACGGCGCAGGAGGCCACGCCCGAGGCCTCTCCCACGGCCACGCCCGCGGCCGCCGCGCTGATCGCGGAGCCCACGCCGGCCGCCACGGGGGCCCCGCTGCCCGAGGCCTCCCCCACCGTCGCCGCGAGCACGCCGGAGGCCACGCCCTCCGCCACGGCCGAGGCCAGCCCGACCGCCGCCGCCGCCACGCCGGAGGCCACGCCGGCAGAGACCGCCACGCCTGAGGCCACCCCGGGCGAGAAGGCCGAGGCCACCCCGACCGCCGAGGCGCGCAAGAAGCAGACCAAGCGCTCGCGCAAGACGTCCTCGCGCAAGCGCTCGCGCGCCGACCGTGACAAGCCCGAGGAGGCTCCCGCCGACGAGCTCGCCGTCGGCGAGGTCTGCGAGCCCCAGCCCGACCCCGAGCTCGATGCCGAGGCCGGGTCGTCCGCCGCCGGCCTCCCGGCCGACGCGCCCGCCGTCCTCACCGACGAGTTCCCGACCGAGGAGGAGAAGGCCGACGCTGAGACCTCGACCTCGACCTCCGCTCGAGAGTGCGACGAGGAGGCCGGCGACAAGAAGCGCAAGAAGAAGCGCAAGAAGAAGAAGGCGGACCGCGACCACAACGGTGACGACGGTGACGAGCACGCCCCCCACGCTCCCCGGCCCGTCCCGACCACCAACACGGACGGCAGCCCCGCCACCGGCAACCCCGGCTACGCGCTCGCCCAGCCCGGCCCCGCCCGCATCGGCGTCCCGAACTTCTTCATCGAGAAGTTCCGCATCCCGCCCTTCCTGCTCCCGATCTACCAGGCCGCCGGCATCCAGTACGGCATCCGCTGGGAGCTCCTCGCCGCGATCAACGAGATCGAGACGGACTACGGCCGCAACCTCAACGTCTCCTCCGCCGGCGCCCTCGGGTGGATGCAGTTCATGCCCCCGACCTGGAAGGCCTACGGCGTCGACGCCAACAAGGACGGCCTGAAGGACCCGTACAACCCGGTCGACGCGATCTTCGCGGCGGCGCGCTACCTCCGCGCCGCCGGCGGCGAGAAGGACATCCGCCGCGCCGTCTTCGCCTACAACCACGCCGACTGGTACGTCGACTCCGTCCTCATGCGGGCCCGCGTCATCGGCGG
>CADCWG010000248.1 GCA_902806335.1 uncultured Thermomicrobiales bacterium
GGGTCGAGCGCCGCGCGGTGGACCGGGACGCGACGGGGGACCCGGACGCGTTCGTCGAGGGCACGATCGACGTGCCGGTGCGGGGCGAGGAGGTCGAGCTGACGAGGACCGCCCGCGTCGCCGAGGAGGTGGAGGTCTCCAAGGAGGCGGTGCAGCGGACCGAGCGGGTGGCCGGGACGGTGCGGCGCGAGGAGGTCCGGGTGCAGGAGGTCGAGGGGGCGGTCGCGCCGGCCCCCGCCCCGGCCCCGGCCGTCGAGGAGGTGCGCCGGACGACGGTGGTCTCCGAGACCGACGGCGGCCAGTCCTAGACCTCCGCGAACAGGGGTTGACCCCGTCGGGACGGGGCGCGAGCCAGTAGGCCCTGCGCCCCGGATTCCGACTCACGCCGTGGGAGCCTGATGGCCGCCGGTGTGCGGGAGGGGCAGGGGGCCAATTCGGCCCCCTGCCCCTCCCCGTTTCGTGCCACCCTCCGCGCTGCCGGACCGTCCACCCCATGACCGAGGGAGCCAGACCACGATGAACAGTAAGCACGTCAAAGGGCTCCAGGTGATCAGCATCCCGGACGGGAAGCAGGTCGGCAAGGTCGAGCACGTCTACCTGGACCGGTCGGCCCGCCGGATCACGGGGTTCGGCATCGTCGAGCACGGCGGCCTGCTCAGTACCCGTCCCGAGGAGACCCTCCTGGTCGACGCCGACGAGGTCCACTCGCTTGGGGCCGACACCATGACCCTCGACTCGGCCGCGCCGACGCAGGGGGCGCAGACGTCCGGCCGCTTCGGCGACCTGCTCCCGATCGACCGCCTGGCTCATCGGCGCGTCGTCACCGAGAGCGGCACCGCCGTTGGCTCGGTGGACTCAGTCGACTTCGACGAGACTTCCTACCAGCTCACCGCGATCGAGGTCTCGCCGGGGCTGTTCAAGTCCGCAAAGCGGGTCACGGTTGATCAGGTGGTGAGCATCGGCGAGGACGTCGTCCTCGTGCTCGACGAGGTCGCGCCGCCCGAAGTGGCCGCGCCGCCGGCTGAGGCGGCCCCCATGGCCGAAGGTGGGGGGAGTGACGCGTCGGCGTCGGCTTTCCCCTCGGTCCCCCCCACCCCGGCACCGCCGCCCCGGGAGTCCGAGAGCGGACTCGTCATCGGCGACATCGACCCGCCGCCGCCCCACCCGCACAGCGACCCGCCGCGCCGGATCCCGGGGTAGGCGAGTCGGCTGTCTCGTTCCGCTCGATCAGACAGGCGCGGGGCGGTCCCTCGAGGGACCGCCCCGCGCCGACCTCGGCTGATCCGTGCGCCCAAGCGCACGGCGTAGGTGCGCCTTGCCCGGCCAGTCTCTCCTAACCGGTCGCGTGGCGGCCGTCGCCTTCCAGGTGTTGCGCGACCTCCGGGCGAGCCACGCGACCATCTGGTCCGCGGCGCTCGCCTTCTACAGTGTGCTCTCGCTCTTCCCACTCCTCCTCGTCGGCACCGTCGTCGCGTCCTACGTCGTCGATGGAACCTGGGTCGCCGAACGGGTGTCCGGCGTCCTCACCGAGTTCGTCCCCGCCGGCGACGTGGAGGTCAGGGGGATCGTCGATGGCGCCGTCGCCCGCCGTGGTCGCGTCGGGATCGTGTCGCTGCTCGTCTTCATGGTGACGGGGCGTCGCGTCCTCGGGGCGCTGACGACCGCGCTCAACCTGGTCTCGGATGTTGACGAGCGCACCGACCCGCTCTGGCGGCGGGTCGCGATCGAGGTCTCGCTGCTGGTCGGACTCGTCGCGCTCCTCTGGCTTGCCCTGCTCACCGGTGAGACCACTGACCTCGGTCGGTCGTTAGCCGCCGCCGCGCCTACCCCGGCGGGGCCGACCTACGCCCTCGGCCGGCTCGTGTTCCAGGCGCTCGTCCTGATCGCCCTATTCGCCGTCGTCTACGCCGCGGTGCCGCGTGGCACGCGCTCGTGGAAGGCGGCCCTGATCGGCGGGATCGCGGCGACGGTGCTCCTGGTGGCCGCCCGCTGGGCCTTCCTGCTCATCCTCGACCGGCTTCGGACGAACCTCGCGCTTGTCTACGGTCCCGTCGCGATGGCGGCGCTGCTGCTGCTCTGGGCGTGGTACGTGGCGTTGATCACCCTCGTCGGCGGGTCGATCGCCTCCCACGTCAAGACCATGCTGATCGAAGGTCGGAGCCGGGAGGAGACCGGGCGACGCCACGTCCCCGCGTCGGCCGCGACCGCCGACCGCGGTCCCTCGCCGGCCTAGCGAGCGGTCCGCCGCGTTGTTCGGGTGCCCTCCGTGCTGCTTCGGCGGAGCGATCGGTTCCGGACAACCTTAGCGACGCGGGGCGGACATGGCCTCCGTGGGGGAACCCGAACACCCTCCCCGGCATTGATCCCCAGTCCGGTTAACTGGGGGAATGAGCGGCGGCGCGGGGACGGCCGGGACCACCCTGAGAAGGCCCCGAGTGCGGCGGGGCCCGCAGTCAGCACTGGCCAGCTAGGGTGAACAGCGCCGAGACCACGGCGACCGCCTGGCAACCATACGGGGCGCTCGCGCCGGTCCTCGGGCCGCCGGTTCGCGGGTACTGCGGACCCGAGCAGACACCGACGGGGCGGGCGGAGCGACGGCGGTCCCCCCGCCGCGACAACCGCCGCTGCCAGGCGCCCAGGAGCAGCGTTGCGGTGGTCGCCGCGTCCCGGAAACGGCGGCATGCACCCTCGCCGGGCGGCGTGCGCCCTCGCACCGGTCGGCGGGGTGGACCGCGCGAACGTGGCCGCCTTCCCGACGCGGCGGTGGCCGCCAGGGACGTTCCGGCTCTGGTCCTCGCCATAACCGTCGCCAGCATCACCGCCCCGACGGCGCGTCGCTCGCCCGCCGGCGCGTCGGCGCGTACCATCGGCACTATGCAGCGATGCCATCCCGTCGGCTCCAGAGCGCTGCCCGCCGGGCGCCGGGCGTCACCACGGTGACGGCCGGCGAGCCCCGCGTCTGGTGGGGACCGGTCTGGGCCGACCCGACGCCGCGGACCGTCGTCGACCTCGTCGCCGCCGAGACGCTGACCCGGGAGGTCGCCGGGCTGCTCTGGGCCCTCGTGGCGCGGCGGGCGTCGGTCGCGGTCGTCGCCGGACCCTCCGGGGCCGGCAAGACGACGCTCCTTACCGCGCTGCTCGACCTCCTGCCGCCCGGTACCCGCCGGGTCTACGTCCGTGGCGGGTACGAGCCGTTCGACTTTCTGGGCGACCCGTCGGTGGTGCCGTCGGAATCCGCGCTGCTGGTCAACGAGCTCAGCCCGCACCTCCCGATCTACCTCTGGGGGCCGCCGGTGCGGCGCGTGCTCCGGCTGCGGCGGTCGGGCTTCGCCCTCTACGCGACGGCCCACGCCGACGACGCGGCGGGCCTGGTCCGGCTGATCGCCGGGCCGCCGCTGCGCGTGCCGGCCGTCGAGGTCGCGGCGTTCGACCTCGTGGTCGGCCTCGCCGCGACCATTGACCCGCGCGGCGATGTGCGCCGGGAGGTCGCCGGGGTCTGGGCGCTGGGGCAGACCGCCGCGGGCGGGGTCACCGTTGACGCCCTCACCGGCGGTCCGGGCGGCGGTCCCCTGGCCGGAGGCATGGCGGTCGCGTCCGCGATGGCCGAGCGGCTCTGCCCCGACATCCGGACGACCCCCGCGCTGCTCGAGAAGGAGGTCGCGGCGCGGGCCGCAATGCTCGTCGCCCTCGCCGCGCGCGGGCCGATGCCGCTCGCCGAGGCGCGGGCCGCCCTCGCCGAGCGGCACCGGGTCACGCCGCCCCACACCGGCGACCCCTCGACGGGTGGTATCTCCGAAGGCTGAGCGTCCGCTGCTCGGGAGGACGACGCGGTCTCCCGGTCGTGCGCTCGGTCTCGCGGGCCTGCCCGGACGGGTAGGCGCGGGCGGGCGGCGCCCTGAGAGCGATCCGGTAGACTTGACGTGAGGACGCCCGCCCGCGGGGCGGGCCGCCGGCTCCTCCCCGGCCGCCGTGGCGGGCCGACCGCGGGATCGGTAGCCGCCGTCGCCGGTCGCCTTGACGCCCTTCCTCGCCCGACCCGACGATTCCCCCGAGTGGTCCCACCCCGTCCCCGCCGCCCGCGCACCCCCCGCCTCCGGCGTCCCCAGCCGCGGACCGCCGGCCGCAGAGAGGACAGGACCCGCCGCATGGATGCCTCCCAGGTCGACCAGGCCCAGACCGACGCCGCCCGGCCCCGCACGCTCGGCGAGCTGCGGTCGTCCGGCTACCGTCCGACGACCGTGCGCGAGGAGATGCGCGCCAACCTGATCGCCAAGATCCGGCGCGGCGATGAGCTCTTCCCCGGCGTCGTCGGCTACGACCAGACCGTCATCCCGCAGGTCGAGAACGCGATCCTGTCCGGGCAGGACATCATCTTTCTCGGGGAGCGTGGCCAGGCCAAGACGCGGATCGCCCGCAGCCTGACCAACCTCCTCGACGAGGCGATGCCGATCGTCGCCGGCAGCGAGATCAACGACGACCCGTTCGAGCCGGTCTCCCGCTTCGCCCGCGACCTCGTCGCCGAGCAGGGCGACGCCACGCCGATCGAGTGGGTCGGCCGCGACCGCCGCTACGGCGAGAAGCTCGCCACCCCCGACACCACGATCGCCGACCTGATCGGTGAGGTGGACCCGATCAAGGTCGCCGAGGGGCGATACCTCTCGGACGAGCTGACGATCTCCTACGGCCTGATCCCGCGCACCAACCGGGGCGTCTTCGCCCTCAACGAGCTGCCAGACCTCGCCGAGCGGATCCAGGTCGGCCTCCTCAACATCATGGAGGAGCGCGACGTCCAGATCCGCGGCTACAAGATCCGCCTGCCGCTCGACGTGGTGGTCGTGGCTTCGGCGAACCCCGAGGACTACACCAACCGCGGCCGGATCATCACGCCGCTCAAGGACCGCTACGGGTCCCAGATCCGGACCCACTACCCCGAGACCGTCGAGCTCGAGATGGCGATCATGGGCCAGGAGGCGGCCACCTTCGCCACCGACGGGATCGACCTCACCGTGCCCGAGTTCATGCGCGAGGTCGTCGCCGAGATCACCCACCAGGCGAGGCGCTCGCAGGACGTCTCCCAGCGCTCGGGCGTCTCGGTGCGGATGAGCATCGCCAACTACGAGAACCTGGTCAGCAACGCCACCCGCCGGGCGATCCGGCTCGGCGAGCGCCAGGCCGCGCCCCGCGTCTCCGACCTCGCCGGCCTGCTCGCGAGCACCACCGGCAAGATCGAGTTGGAGTCGATGGGCGAGGTCCGCGAGGACCAGGTCGTCGACAAGCTGATCCAGACCGCGGTCTCGACGGTCTTCAACCGCCACTTCTCGGTGCGGCAGTTCGAGCGGCTGGTGCTCGCCTTCGACAACGGCCTGGCGGTCGAGTCGTCGGACATGATGCCGGCGATGGACTACGTCCACCAGATCAGCCATCTCGAGGGCATGGGCGAGGCGGTCTCCAAGCTCGGGGTCGGCGGCAACCCGGCGGCGGTCGCCAGCGCCGTCGAGTTCGTGCTCGAAGGGCTCCACCTCAACCGACGGCTGAACAAGGACGCCGGGCGCGGCCCGGCGCGGTACCACCGCTAGGCGAGCGCGGGGATGAGCCCGGTCGGAGGGGGCACCGCGCGGTGCCCCCTCCGACCGGGCGGACCAGTGTCTCGTCCGGGCGTCAGGGGGGCGGCGATGCGGGAGACGGGCGGACGGGACGGCGGCTCTCACGGCGGCCACGGCCGGCTCCACGCGCCGCCGGGTCTGCCGCCGTTCCCGCCACCGCACGCCCCCGCTGTCCCGGGGCGTCGCCCGGACCGGGTCGCCGCGGTGACACCCCGGTGGGGAGAACCCGCGACGCCGGCCGTGTCGACCGACGACGCCGTCGACGACCCGGTCGAGCGACAGGCCCGCGGGCGTGCGTGCCAGCTCCGGGATTTCTACTCGCACGCCGGGAGCTACGCGGCGGTCAACCTCTTTCTCTTCGTCCTCGACGTGCTTACCGGCAGCGGCTGGTGGTTCTACTGGCCGCTCCTCGGCTGGGGGATCGGTCTCGCCAGCCACGCCTGGAGCGTCTACGGGGTGGACGCCCACTTCGGGGACGCCTGGGAGGAGCGCAAGGTCCGCGAGCTGGTCGGGCGCCGGACCGCCGAGAGCTCGCCGGTGTCCGGTCGGGAAGCGCGCGACGAGGTCGCCCGCGCCGTCGAGGAGGGCACCGGGCGCGTCGCGGCCGTCCGGGCCGCCGCGCTCGGCATCGCCAACCCGGCCGTCCGCGATCAGGTGCTGCGGATCGGGCTGGCCGCCGACCGGGTGCTGGTCGTGCTGGCCGAGCGACCCGGCGACCCGGCCACCGCGCGCGAGTTCCTCGACCGCTACCTGGGTCCGACCGAGACCATCGTCGACCGCTACGCTCGCCTGACCGCGCGGGGAGTCGCCGCCGCCGGGCCGGCCCTCGCCAAGGTCGAGGGCCACGACCTGCCGCTGCTCGAAGCCAAGCTTAACGAGCTCTACGAGCAACTCCACCGGGGCGACGTGATCGACCTCGAGACCGCGAGCGAGATGCTGGAGTTCGACCTCTCGCGTTAGCGTCGCGTGGCCGGGTGGCAACGCGCCGCGACGGCCCGACCCGCCGACCTTCCCCCTGCCCCGCCCCCCTTGGCGCGCTGCCGCCACGCCGACCCCTCGCCCGCCGCAGGAGATCTTGAATGCCGTACTTCCGCCTCGGCTCCACCTACTCCCGATGGGACGGCACCCAACAGCTCGCCGGGATCGACGCCGACGAACTGATGAAGGCGCTGTCCGACGACCTGATGCAGAACGGCGACCTCGACCTGGCGCTCCAGCGCCTGTTCCGGTGGGGGTTCGACCGCCAGGACGGCGAGCGGATGCCGGGTCTCCAGGACCTGATGCGGCGACTCAAGGAGCGGCGCCAGGAGCAGCTCAACCGCTACGACCTTGGCAGCATCATCGACGACGTGAAGGCCAAGCTGCAGGAGGTGATCGACACCGAGCGCGGCGGCATCGAGCGGCGTCTGGAGGAAGGGCGGGCCCGGCTCGGCGAGCAGGAGCCCGGCGGCGAGCAGGCGCCTAGCGGCGAGGCCGGCCAGGACGCCGAGCGCCACGCGGCCGAGGGCCAGGCATTGCCAAGGGGCCAGGACGGGGCGGCGGGCCGGGACGGAGCGGCGGGAGAGGACGGGACGGGCCACGAGTCCGACCCGTCCGGGCGGCGATCGGCGGGGCAGGAGGGAGCGGCCGCCGCCGCGGGCCAGACCGGTGGCGGGGCGCCGTCGGGGAGCAGTGACGAGGGGCCCTACGACGCCGACCTGCACCGCCTGCTCGAGCAGCTCGCCGGCAAGAAGCTCGACCAGCTCGGCGGCCTGCCGGACGACCCGGCCGGCGCCATCCAGGGGCTCCAGAACTACGAGTTCATGACCCCGGAGGCGCACCGCCAGTTCCAGGAGCTGCTGGCGATGCTCCAGCAGCAGGTCCTCCAGTCCACCTTCCAGGGGATGCAGCAGGCACTCGGCCAGACCTCGCCCGAGGACGTCGCCGAGATGCGGAAGATGCTCGGCGACCTCAACGAGATGCTCGAGGCGCACCGGCGCGGCGACGACCCCAACTTCGACCAGTTCATGCACAAGTGGGGGCACCACTTCGGCAACGACGTCAAGAGCATCGACGACCTGATCGACCGGATGGGTCGCCAGATGCAGGCGATGCAGCAGTTGATGCAGTCGCTCTCCCCCGAGCAGCGCGGCCAGCTCGAAGGGATGATGCAGGCGATCCTCCAGGACCCGGGCCTGCAGCAGGAGATGAGCCGCCTCGGCGAGAACCTCGGCCAGATGACCACGCCGAGCGACTGGCGCCGCCGCTTCCAGTTCTCGGGCGACGAGTCGATGTCCCTCGCCGAAGCCACCCGGATGATGGGCCGGCTGAACGAGTACGACGAGCTGGAGAAGGATCTCAAGGGCGTCGGCGACTGGAACGACCTGGCCGCGCTCGACGACGAGAAGCTGCGCGACCTGCTCGGCGACGAGGAGGGGGAGCAGGTCGACCAGCTCCGCCAGCTCGCCAAGCTGCTCGAGGACGCGGGCTACATCAAGGAAGGCAAGCGCGGCTACGAGCTGACGCCCCAGGGCGTCCGCAAGATCGGCGAGAAGGCCCTCACCGACATCTTCCAGACGCTCAACCGCGACCGTCTCGGTCAGCACGACCTCCGGGCGACCGGCGGCGCCGGCGAGCGGACCGACTCGACCAAGGAGTACGAGTTCGGCGACCCCTTCCTGCTCGACCTGCCGCGGACGGTGATGAACGCGGTCCAGCGCGACGGCGTCGGCTCGCCGGTCCGGCTCGACCCCCGCGACTTCGAGGTCTACCGCACCGAGTACTCGACCCGCTCGGCCACCGTGCTGATGGTCGATATGAGCCGGTCGATGCTCTACAACGGCTGCTTCGTGGCGGCGAAGAAGGTGGCCCTGGCGCTCGACTCGCTGATCCGCTCGAAGTACCCCCGCGACGAGCTGAGCATCATCGGCTTCAGCTCGGTCGCCCGCGAGCTCAAGCCCGCCGAGCTGCCTTCGCTCGACTACAACGAGTACAACTACGGCACCAACATGCAGCACGGCTTCCAGCTCGCGCGCCAGATCCTGGGCCGGCATAAGGGCAGCAACCGCCAGGTGATCGTGATCACCGACGGCGAGCCGACCGCCCACTTCGACGAGGGCGGCAAGGTCCGGTTCGCCTACCCGCCCCAGCCAAAGACCTTCCGCGAGACCCTCAAAGAGGTCGTCCGCTGCACCCGGGACGGGATCACGATCAACACGTTCATGCTCGAGCGCTCCCCGTACATGGTGCAGTTCATCAACGACCTGATGAAGATCAACAGCGGCCGGACCTTCGTCGCGACGCCCGACCGGCTCGGCGAGTACATCCTGGTCGACTACGTCGCCAACAAGCGGAAGTGGATCGGCTGACGTCCGAGCGACACCGCCGTGGCCCAAAGGGGAGGGGGCTCGTGCTGTGAGGCGCACGACATAACAGAGGACGTGAGCGGCCGCCGCCCACTGGGCGGCGGCCGCTCACGTCTCTCCCGTGGCCGGGGACCGGATCGCCGCCGATCGGCGTCGTCGGGCACGGCAGGCATCCTCTCCCTCGGCCGCGGCGGTGACCCAAGGCGTGGCGACCGGTCGTCGGCGACGAGGGCAATGCCGCCTGCGAGAGCCGCGGGCCACGGCTCGGGGAGCCGACACGCCGGCGACGTGAGCCGAATCGGCGGGGGTTGGGCTCGTGCTTAGCCGATCGACCTTCGCACGATCCGGCACCCGAGATGAAGCATCGCGGCACAAGATTCGCGTTCTGAGGACGTATCTCGCCGCTGGCGCGGCCAGGAGCGACAGGGCAAGGCGCCGCGCGGCGCCGATCCTTCCCGCGGGACCCTTGGAGCCGAGGCCATGACGAACCTGTACGCGGTGGTTGGGGAGCATCGAGACGAGCCGGGCAGGCTGCTGCTGCTTGGGGACGACGGCCAGTACTACGACTACGATGCTCTCCATTCGTACAGCGAACCGTCCCAGGTGGTCCCGACCGACGAGTGGAACGTCGACACCGACGCGCTCGAGGCCAGCGCGGCCCCGTAGCGGTCCGGCACGGCGTCGCCCTTTGGTGTCCGCAGCCTCCCGGTGCAGACCATCCCGCCCTGTCTTCGCGTTGACTCAGGGCGGGGCGATACCCACCCATGGAACTCGGAAACCCGGCGTTCGCCTGGGCGTCGCCCGGCGGTTGTGAGCCCGAACCCGGGCCTTGTCCCGATCGGGCCCGGCCGTCGGCGTGGCTCCCGGCAACACCGAACTGCCGGACGTCGTCGGAGCCGTCAACCAGGGCAACCGCGGCGCGCCCGTCGAGTCGCGACGGCGTCGCCGGTGGTCCTTCCTCGCTACCCCCTGGCACCACTCCTGCACTGTACGTTCACATGCCGGGGCCTCGCTTGTGGGGTCCGGCAACGGTGCCGACCAGTCGGATGGCGGGACGATCGAGCCCAATGGGGCGGGGGACAATCACCGATGGACACGCCGCGCGAGCTGTTTCTGCACGAGCTCTCGGACACTCTCAGCGCCGAGCACATCTTCCTCAAGCTGGCGCCCGAGCTGCGCCGGGAGGCCCAGCACGCCGAGTTGAAGACCGCCCTCCAGGAGCACGAAGCCGAGACCAAGGGCCAGATCCGGCGCCTGGAAGAGGTCTTCAAGGTGCTGGGCGAGAAGCCCGAGGAGACCACCTGCCACGCCGCCGAGGGGCTGCGGCAGGAGCACGAGGCGCTGCACGAGGAGTCGCCGGCCCCCGACGTGCTTGAGATCGGCAACGTCCTGGGCATGGCGAAGTCCGAGCACTACGAGATCGCGAGCTACACCGGCCTCGTCCAGATGGCGCGCGACCTCGGCGAGCGCGAGGTGGCCGACCTGCTAAAGCAGACCCTCGACGAGGAGCAGGCGATGGCCAAGCGCGTCGTGACCCTCTCGAAGGACCTGGGCAAGGAGGTCAAGGCGGAGATCAAGGAGCAGGAACGGGAAGCGAAGCAGCAGGAGAAGGCGGCCGCCGCCAAGTAGACGCACCGTACGGGGCGGGGCACCATCAGTGCCACACCCCGGACCGTGACCCGGCCCCCGTCCTTTCCTGGCGGCGACGGCCCGCACGGAAGCGGCCGGTACGACGCAGCCAGTCACAGGGGCGTCGGAGGCCGGGGTGGCGCGGCACGAGCGCCGGGCGGAACGGCAATGGCATCACCGGCGCGGCCGCCCCTTCACCAGGGGAGGCCGCGCAGGTCGATCGCTCCCGCTGTCGGCCAGTCGCCAAGCCGGGCCTCAGCCGGCAGGATCAGCTTCGGCCCATGGTAGACCGCTGATCCACCGGTGTCCGGGTCGACGTAGTGCATCGGTTGGTGGACGAGGTGCCACCCGGCCCGCTCGTAGAAGCCGGCCAGGGCGTCGCCGCAGGCCAGGAAGCCGAAGGCGGCGGGCACCCGCGCCGGGAGCACCGTCGGCAACTCGGCCAGCAGCCGGCTGCCGAGGCCCCTGCCCTGGCGGTCCGGTCGAACCCCGACGGCGCCGACGCCGGCGACGGAGACGGTCGCCGCGCCGACCGAGATCAGGCGACTCACCAGCGAGAGGTGCGCAACCGGCTCGCCCGCCGTCGTCTCCAGCCACAGTCGGAAGTCCGGCTTCGCTCCCCAGTACGACGCGGTGGCGAATGCCTCGGCATCGGCCGGGAACGCGGCCACGAGCAGGCGCCGAAGCGCTGCCCTGTCCGCGTCGGACAGGTCCGGTTCGGCGACGAAGCGCGAGCGGAGGTCCAACGCCGTTCCGTCGGCACTCCGCTCGTCTGGGTCGACCTCCATGCGTCGCCTCCCGTTGGCCGACGTCCGCGGCTGACCGCGACAGCTCGCCGGCACAGCCTGGTCCGCGCGAATCGTTCAGCGCCGCCTCGCCGTGGACGCGTCGAGGCGAAGCCCTGATCCGCGCGCCATGCCGCACCCGTCAGATCTTAGCGGCCACAGGACCGGCGTGTCGGGCCCGAGGGGCGGCATGATCGGTGGCCGGCTCGACGCGCGATCGTCGCGAATCGATCCCGGACAGTAGCGCAGCCCGGCGCGTCGCCCGTGCCGACGGCTGCCCCGACGCTGTGCCGGCGTTTCCGGTCGCGCACCGATCACCGTCGGTGGTTGCGCGGCGATCGTTGCCCCTCGCTCGGCCACACGCCACGCGTCCCCGGGCGGAGGTTCTTCGCCGCCGCAGGACGCCCCGCGGCGGCGATGGCGGGCCGGCTCCCGGGGTAGGGGGAGGCGCGCTGGACGCTCTAGGCCACGACGTCCTCAACAGAGGCTCTATGCGGATAAGTGCGCTTGTGCGAACTCCATTTGCTCCGGGGGCGGGGTCCATACGACATAATCTGCCGCTGCGCCGGTGGGATCAGGCGCCGGACGTCTCCGGCTGCGCCCTGGGCGGCTCGGGCGGGGACGAACGGACCGACGTCACGGCGTAGTGCCGCATCTCCGTGATGTCGCCCACGTACGGGCGGATCGCCGCGAAGAACGCGCGGAACTCGGGGCTCGCGCGGAAACCGCGGAGGTGGCCCTCCTCGGAATCCCACTCGATCCGCAGGATGTAGCCGGTCGGGTCCTCGGTACAGCGCGCGAGCTCCCAGCCCAGGCAGTGCGGCGACGACGCCAGGGACGCCTGGGCGTCGCTGTACGCCGCCTCGAATGCCGACGCCCGCCCGTCGTCGATGGTGTACCGGATGTACTCAACGATCACCTGTCGCGTCCTCCTGGAGATGCGCCCATTGCCTCGCGGAGACCGGCGCGTCGCCGCTCGTCGGCTCCGTCCCGACCAACGTAGCGACCGCACGGTCGGCGCGCACCGCCGCAAGGACCGGGTGGACTCCTCACCGTTCGGGCGGTGCGATTCAGCCGACCTGCCGAACTACCACTGGGAGCCCCGCCGAGCTTCCGGACCGGGTGTCCGGCCTTGGAGCGGGGCGGACGCCTGACGAGACGCGCTCCTCTCCCTTCGCATTGGCGTCTGTTTATGTCAGGAACCGGCCGAGGGTCGACGTGGTGACTCCGACCGGTCAGGGTCAGCGATCGCCTCGATATCCGGCGCGGTCGGGACCGGCGAGACCTCGACGACGATCTGGCCGACGCGTCGCAATCGGCACCAGAGGTCGATCGCGCGCTTCGAGAGGCCGTAGCGCCGACGAAGCGCGGCTTCGATCGCGGCGGCCTCGGTGCCCTCGAGGAAGCGGGCCCGACCCTCGAGCGGGGTTCCCCGGAGCCTGCCGCCGCGGTCGCTGGCGGCGATCGTCACCGTCGGGTCACGGCGCAGCCGCTTCACCTTGCCGGTGTTGGCCGGGGTCGAGAGATAGATCTTTTCGTCGCGGACCACGTGCCAGACGGTGGTCGGAACCGCCGTCCCGTCGCGCCGTCGGGTCGTCAGCACCGAGAATCGCTCTCGCCTCAGGGCCTCAAGCGCCCCGGACCCAGTCTCCTGCGACACTCCTGGTACCCCCTACTCCCGACCCACGCACCCTACGAACAATTTTATGTCTAACACTGGGAGCCGCCCCGTCCTCGCCGCGGGACGTCGGCCCCGAGGGTTGTCACTCCGCATCACCGAACCGATCAGGTCACGGATTCCGCGAGCGGCACCCTTACCGTCCCAAGTATGAGTCGGCAGTGGCGAACCGCGCGGCAGCCGGCGCGGCGACTCCCGTGACCGGCGCCCCGGCGGGTCGGACACGGGGCAACCGCTCGGCCCACGGCCGGATGCTGGATGCTTTATGGCGGGCGGCGCGCCGGGTCAAGCGCGACCTCCTCGCCGCCAGGCAGCCTGGACGACGGTCGACTGGTACGACCGCCTGTCGGTGTCTCGTCCCGGCGCGGCAGCCGTGGTCCCACCCAGCCCGTCGCCTTGGGGGCCTTCCATCCCGGCGCAGACCCTCGCTGGTGGCCGGAACCGCACCATTCCATGCACGCTCGGGCCGCGAATAGGACGATCGCTCCGGGAATGGTCTTCGGTCCACGCCTACGATGCACCACGCCCCCGGCCGTCATCCGTAGCCGTGCCGCGAATAGACGTCCATATCCCTTCGAGCGGGCCGGTGGCGTCGCGGTCATCGGATGCCGATGCTAGGATGGCCGGCCGACGGGGCGGCCCGGACATGCGGCCGGGAGTCCGCCCCGGGGATGGCCGACCGCGAACCGGGGGAGACCGAGACGATGGCGTCGGGATCGGGTGACGGCGGCCGGCCGCGGGTCGGGTTTATCGGGCTCGGCAAGATGGGCGCGCCGATGGCCGGCCGGGTCCTCCAGGCCGGCTTCCCGCTCACCGTCCACAACCGCTCGCGGACCGCGGTCGACCGGCTCGTCGCCGAGGGCGCCAGTCCGGCCGACGACCCCGCCGGCGTCGCCGCGGCGAGCGACATCGTGCTCACGAGCCTGCCCGACGTGCCGGCTGTCGAGGCGGTCTACCTCGGCGAGCGGGGGCTCGTCGGGGCCGCCCGGGCCGGCCAGGTCTTCGCCGACACCAGCACCGTCGGCCCCGACACCAGCCGCCAGTTGGCCGCCGCCCTGGCCGAGCGCGGCGCCGCGTTCCTGGACGCCCCGGTCAGCGGCGGCGTCGCCGGCGCCACCGGCGGCACCCTGACCATCATGACCGGCGGCGACGCCGCCGCGTTCGAGCGGATCGGGCCGGTCTTCGCCGCGATGGGCCAGCGCGTCCACCACGTCGGGCCGACCGGCAGCGGGACGATCGTTAAGCTCGCCAACCAGCTGCTGGTGGCGATCAACATGGCGGGGGTCGCCGAGGCGCTGGTGCTGGCGACCAAGGCGGGGGCCGACCCGCGCGCGGTGCTCGAGGTGCTCTCGACGAGCTTCGGCGGCAGCCGGATGCTGGAGCGGGCGGTGCCGCTCTTCCTCGACCGCGCCTTCACGGCCGGCACGCCCGTCGACCTGATCCGAAAGGATCTCGGCCTGATCGAGGGACTGGCCCAGGAGCTCGGCGTCCCGCTTGCCGAGGGCGCGGCCGCCCGCGGGGTCTTCGACACCGCGAGCGCCGCGGGGCACGGGCCGGAGGACATGGCCGCCGTCGTGCTGCCGCTCGAGGAGACCGCGGCCGTGCGCGTCGTCGCGCCAGGATCCTGATCGGGGCCAGCGCCGTCTCCCAACCGGAGCACGTCCGGGCCCGCCGTCTCCCGGCCAGCCCCGCGCGGCGGCACGGGCCGCGGCGCGGACCCCGGCGCTGGCACCGTCCTCGCGACGGTCGTCCCGGACGATCCGGCGTGGGCCGGGCCCGACCTGAGAGGCGAGGCACGGCGATGCCCGACGGCGCGACGACAGTGACCGGTCAAGCGGCGGCCTTCGCCCCGGGCGGGAGTGGCGTGGGGGCGTCCGTCCCCCACCCGGTGCCGACCCCTCCCGGCACCGGCCGCGGTCCGGGTGGCTACCGCCCGATCGACGACTACGCGCTGATCGGCGACGCGCAGGGGGCGGCGCTCGTGGCCGGCGACGGAGGGGTCGACTGGCTCTGCCTGCCCGACTTTGACAGCCCGCCTCTCCTCTGCCGGATCCTCGACGCGGACCGCGGCGGATACCTCGCTATCCACCCTTCCGCCCCGACGCGGCGCGCCCAGCGCAGCTACCGACCCTCCTCGGCCGTGCTCGAGACCACGCTGGAGCTGGACCAGCCAGAAGGCGGCGACGGGGCCTGGGCGCCGGACGGAGCGGCACCCGCGCTCCGCCTGACCGACACGCTGCCCGTGGCGATGGGCGACCCTTCGCCCCTAGACGGGGTCTGGGCCGGACGGCCACGCCACCGGCTACTGCGCCTGGTGGATGCGGTCGGCGGCCCCATCGAGGCCGTCCTGGAAGCGCGCCTCGGCTTCGACTTCGCCGTCACCCCGGCTACCGTCGAGCTGGTGCCGGGTCGCGGCGCGCTCGTGACCGACGGCGGCGACCGCTGGTTGGCCCTGGTCTGGCACGGGACGCTCGAGGTGGTTGCCCCCGGCGAGGTGCGCGGCACGCTCACGGTCCGGCCAGGCGCGACCGCCGCCTGCGTGCTCGACCTCTCGGCCGACGAGGACGAGGCCCGGGCGGTCCTCGCCGCCGGTCCGGCCGGGGTCCGCGCCCCGGCCGGCCCCGACCGGCTGCCGCGAGGGGTCGACGGCGTCGGCGGCGACCTCCTCCTGGACCGGGCCTGGGCCGGCCAGGTCGAGGAGACCGACGAGGCCTGGCGCCGCTGGGCGTCGGCGATCTCGGTCGCCGGCCCGTACGCAGAGGACCTGCGGCGTTCGGCGATTACCCTCAAGCTGCTCACCCACGAGCGGACCGGCGCCATCGTCGCCGCGCCGACCACCTCCCTGCCGGAGACGATCGGCGGCGTCCGGAACTGGGACTACCGCTACTGCTGGCTGCGCGACGCGACCTTCACCCTCTACGCCCTGCTGCTGCTCGGCGACCGCACGGCCGCCGACAACTTCTGGGGCTGGGTCGAGCGGACCTGCGCCGGCGAGCCGCCCGAGCGGCTCCAGATCATGTACGGCGTCCGTGGCGAGCGCGAGTTGACCGAGCGCGAGCTGGGCCATCTGTCGGGCTACCGGGACAGTCGCCCCGTCCGCGTGGGCAACGGCGCCTTCGACCAGCGGCAGACCGACGTCTATGGCGAGTTGCTCGACGCCTTCTGGTTCTACTACTGCCGCACCACCGCCCCCGACGCGACGCCGAGGATCCGGGGCGACGTGTGGGAGCTCATGCGCGCCACCGCCGACTACATCTGCGCGGTCTGGCGGGAGCCGGACCAGGGGCTGTGGGAGATCCGCGGCGCACCGCTCCACCACGTCTACTCCAAGGTGATGTGCTGGGTCGGGCTCGACCGGGCGATCCGGATGGCGACCCGGGTCACGCTCCCCTGCGACCTCGACCGCTGGCGGGCGGAGCGGGACGCGATCCGGACCGAGATCCTCGAGCGCGGTTTCAACCCGCGCGTCGGCGCGTTCACGATGGCCTACGGGGTCGACGCCCTCGACGCCTCGGCGCTGCGGATGCCGCTCGTCGGTTTCCTCCCCGCGGACGACCCCCGGATGCGCGCGACCATCGACTCCATCCAGGCCGACCTCAGCGTCGACGGCCTGGTTCTCCGCTACCGGGCCGAGGACAACCTGCCGGGCGCCGAGGGCGCGTTCTCGATCTGCACCTTCTGGCTGATCGACTGCCTCACGGCGCTGGGTCGGATCGACGAGGCAAAGGTCCTCTTCGACCGGATGCTGGGGTACGCCAACGACCTCGGGCTCTTCGCCGAGCAGGTCGACCCCGCGACCGGGGCGGCCCTCGGTAACTTTCCCCAGGCCTTCACCCACCTCGCGCTGATCGACGCCGGCGTCGACCTCACCGCCGCCCTCGCCCGCCGTGCAGCCGTCGCTGGTGGGATGACCGAGCGCGCCAGCACCGTCGCCGAAGCCCCGGCCCCATCCGGCGGCAACTGACGCCGCAACGGGTGTCGGGCCCCGGCGGGCAGCGGAGGGGCAACGCGCCTTGGGCGCCATAGCGGCGCTCCCCGGGTCTGACGTCGGCGGCATCCCGGGCTGCCGCGGTGATGGCGGAGAGACGGTCCTTGCTCCGCCCCTCGTCGACCGGCTCCGCCCTGGGCGACCGTCCGCCCCGGCGGCCCGGCGCCGGCCCCTATACTCGGGCGCTCCCGATCGGGCCGGCTCGGCGGGACGGCGGGTATCCCGGGAGCGAGCCGGCCGGCGCGCGACAGCGACGAGGGAAGGGAGACGATGGGAGCTACAGCAACGGACCACGCCGCGTCGGACCAGGCAGCCGCGGGGCCGGGCGAGCCCGCGAGGACGGATACGCCGGCCACCGATCCGCCCACCGAGGCCGTGGCGGCCGCCCTGGCGGACCTCCGCCAATCCGCCGCCGCGCTCGACGCCCTGGACCTCGGCGCCGCCGAGCCGGCCCCGTTCGACCCCCGGTGGAACCGAGATCCTGGCACGGCGCGAGGGGACGGGCAGTGACCACAGGACGCGAGACCGGGACAGTACCCTCCGCCATCGCCGACGCGAATACCGTCGCCGAGGTCGGGCGGCGACTCCGGGCCGGCGAGGTGTCCGCGGTCGCCCTGGTTGAGGCGGCGCTCGCCCGGATCGCGGCGACCGAGCCGGCGCTCCATGCCCACGTGGTGGTGCTCGCCGAGACCGCGCTGGACGAGGCTGCCCGCGCCGACCAGGACCTGGCGCGGGGCGTCGACCGGGGACCGCTCCACGGTGTCCCCTTCGGCGTCAAGGACATCTTCGACATCGCCGGGGTGCCGACCCGCTGCGGATCCCGGGTCCGGGAGGACGCGCCCCCGGCCGCGACCGACGCGCCGGTCGTCGTCCGGCTCCGCGCCGCCGGGGCGATCCCCGTCGCCAAGAGCGTGACCCAGGAGTTCGCGGCGGGGGTCGTCAGCGCGCCGGCCCGGAACCCGTGGGACCCGGCGCGGATCCCGGGCGGCAGCTCCGGCGGCTCGGCGGCCGGCGTCGCCGCCGGCTGCTACCCCGTCGCACTCGGGTCCGATACCGGCGGCAGCGTCCGCATCCCGGCGGCCACTTGCGGGGTCGTCGGGCTCAAGCCCACCTACGGGCTGGTGCCGCGAACGGGCGTCTTCCCGCTCTCCTGGGCGCTCGACACCGTCGGACCGCTCGCGGCGACCGTGGCCGACGCAGCGGCGGCATTCGACGCGATGGTGGGGCCAGACCCCGGCGACGCGACCAGCCGGCGCTCGCCTGGCCCGCCGGCGGTGTCCGCGCTCGACGGCGGCGTCCGCGGCCTGCGGCTCGGCGTGCCCGGTGGCTTCTTCGCCGAGCGGGTCGCCCCGGACGTGCTCGCCGCCTTCGGGGCCGCGCTCGAGGTGTTCCGGCAGCTCGGCGCCGAGGTGGTGTCCGCGCCGTGGCCGGAGGCGGGTCCGGGGCGCGCGGCGGCGTCGATCATCAATCGCACCGAGACCTGCGCGGTCCACGAGGCGACCGCTCGCGACCCCGCCCGCCTCGCCCGGTACGGTCCCGACCTGCGGGTCCGGTTCGCGGCCGTCGCCCAGGTGCCGCCGACCGACTACATCAAGGCGCTGCGGGCCCGGGTCGCGGTGCGCAACAGCGCCGCCCGCCTCTTCGCCGAGCACCGGCTCGACGCGGTGCTCGCCCCGGCCCTCCCGACCACCGCCCTCCGTGCCGACGACCTCCTCGTCCGCCACGACGGCGGCGGCACCGAACCGGTCGGCATCGCCTACACGCGCCTCACCCAGCCGTTCAACGCCACCGGGCAGCCCGTCCTCGGTGTGCCCTGCGGCTTCGACCGCCTGGGGCTGCCGGTCGGCCTCCAGATCGCCGGCCGGCCCGAGGCGGAGGCGACGGTCTGCCGGATCGGCGCGGCGTTCGAAGCCGCCACCGCCTGGCACCGGCGTCGGCCGGCAATCGGACGTCCGGCCGGCGCCGGTCGTGGGGAAGGAGGCGGGGGTGACTGACGGGCGTGGCGAGACTGAGGCCTGGGCCGCGCGTGGCGCGAAGGCCCGGGCGAACCTGGTGGCGGCCCTGCGGGACTGCTGCGACCTCGCCGACGCCGTCGAGACCTTCGAGGGCGACGAGCTCCTCGAGGTGCTGATCGCCGTCGACGGGATCCGCTTCGTGATGGCCGAGTCGGGCCAACTGCTCCAGGGAGTCGTCCGCGGCTTCGAAGGCTGAGCCGAGGCCCGCCGCACCGCTCCCATCGCTCCCTTGGGTCCCCGTTACGCAGCCGACAGGGGCCGGGCCTGTCCCGGTCCCACCGGGCCTGTCCCGGTCCCACCGCGCCGGGACCACGCCGACGGGACCAGTGCTTCTCCAATTCACAGGTCCCCTCATTCCTGCACGGGATCCGGTCGTCCGGTGGCGGTACGAGGGAGCGCCGGCGGCCGGGCTCGTCCCGGGCAAGCTCCGACCTCAGAGGCTCGGGCACCACGTCGGCGGAGACAGCTGAAGCCGGCAGCGAGCCAGTCGGGCGACGTCCAAGTGAACACTTGGGAATCGTATTGAATGGCACGCAAACGGGTATCTACCGAACACGAGCCTCCTCATGATCGATCGCTGAGCACCGAAACATCGGTCGGGTGATCGCCGGGGCCCCTCGCGGCGGGTCCGTCGTTGACTTGGGTCGACTTTGTCCCTGAGCCCCTGCCCTCGGGGTTCGGAGCCGGGCGGCCCTGGGGACGGCCCGCCGTCGGTCCCGGTCGCCGGCCCCCAGTACCAAGACGGGATAGCCGGATTCGGATTGAGACCGGCCGAGCAGACGGCGCCGCAGTCGCCAAGCGGCCCTGGAAGCGCCGGCTGCCTGGCACGCCGGACGCCAACGATTCCGCCCGTCGCGGCGTCGACGGAGTGGTCGCCGCCCCTCCCTGACGCCCCCGGAGAACGTGAGTACCGGTGCCCGCGTCATGTCGACGCTCGGGTCGACCCTGTTTGGCATTCCCCGGGTCCACCGGGGCACGCGCTGGTCGGACGGCGTGGTGACGTCGATCGACGACGCGAGGCGAGCCCCTCGAGGCTGGGGACCCCCTCGGGGCGGAGGTGTGCCGCTCGGCGACGTGCGCAGCCGCCTGACCCCCAGCGATGGCCCGCACCGGACCCAGGCGGGGTCTCGCTCGCCCCCTCTGCGTGTCCCCGTCCCGTGGGCGCCGGGCGTTAGGCATCCGCGTTAGGCATGGCGATTACGCGGTTCGGCCAATGCTCCCCAAGCCCCCCCTGCCCGACATTGGAGGCGGTGGCGGAGCGCCACCGGCGACGGGTCGGGGGGGCCGACCCCGGGCAGCGTGCCCCCGGGAGTAGCACCGGGGGACGGCCAGGTGAAGGGGTACAGGGGCATGCGACTGACGCGGTGGGTCGCGCTGGGGACGATGGCGGTCGTGCTCGCGCTGGTGATCGGCACGGTTGGACTGGAGTCGGTCTCGGCTCAGACGCCGCGCGACGGCGCGAGCCGATTCGCGCAGGGGGAGGCGGAGGCCGACCGCGACGGGGACGGGCTGACGGACGCGCGAGAAGCGGACCTCGGGACCGATCCCGATCTCGCCGACACGGACGGCGACGGGCTGCTCGACGGCGAGGAGGTCGACGGCTACGGGACCGACCCATTCGAGTTCGATACCGATGGCGACGGCTACCCCGACCCGCTGGAGGTGGACGCCGAGACCGACCCGCTCGACCCGGCGAGCACACCCGAGGATCCGGACGCGCAACGGACGCTGTCCGTGGCGGTCTGGACTTGTCCCCCGGGCAGCGCGGGGAGCGGCAGCCTCGCCGAGTGCGCGCCGACCGCGGGCGTCGGGGTGAGCATCGGCCTGGTCGGGTCCGAGTTCTCCGTCGCGGCGACGACCGACGGCAACGGCCTCGTCGCCTTCGGGGACCTCGCGCCGGGTACCTACGTCATCACGGAGGACATCCCCGGCGACGCGCTCGAGGATCTCCGGGTCATCTGCGGCGCCGGCGGCGAGGGCGCGGACGTCGAGCCGTCCGGCCCGACCAGCGCCACCGTCGACCTCGGC